>NZ_JBEXRA010000022.1:0-147977 GCF_040612855.1 Streptomyces sp. NPDC006332 | reverse complement strand
CTGTCCGCCATGAAGGAGACAGGATGCTGCTGAGATTCCGGGTGGCGAACGTCCGGTCCCTGCGCGACGAGCAGGAGCTGTCGTTCTTGCGTGGAAACCATGTCACACGAGCGTGAGCCATCCTGTCCTAGGAGTGAAGGGACGAGCCACAGCGTCCCGACGCGACTCCGCCCCGCTTGGTGACCGCTTGGTGACCACCAGCCCCACGGCGGTCCCCCTCGCCCGAGAGGAAGACTGATGAACGCACGCATCGTGTCCGTCGGTGAAGGCCCACGCCTCGCCCGTTCCATTGCGGTCGGCCCTCATACGCTGACCGCGGACGAGCCCCAGCCCATCGGCGCCGACACGGGGCCCACCCCCGTAGAGCTGCTTCTGGCCGCGCTCGGGGCGTGTACTTCCATGACCGTCCGGGCGTTCGCGGACAGGCACGGTTGGCAGCTCGACCAAGCCGATGTGGCAGTGCGGTTCGATCCGCAAGGACAGATCATCAAGAGCATCCGGTTGACCGGCGATCTGGAGCCTGCCCACATCAGGCAACTGCTGGCAGTTGCCGGGCGCTGTCCTGTACACCGTCTCCTGACCAGCGAGGCCACGATCGTCACCGTGCCCACGGTGGCGGCGAGTTCCCACGCCTCCCACAGCAGGGCTGTGCCGGAATGAACCGGCTCGGTACCCGGTCCCCCGGCGCAAGGGTGTCCTGGGCCCCGCGATCCGAGTGAAAGATTTCTGCACGCCCAGCAAAAAGAACTCAAAAAGGCACAGAAAAGACGGCTTCCGATGTCACAAAGCAGCGTTCCATCCAGTCAAGTATGTGGTAGGGCAAATCGCCTCACCCCTTGCCCAGTTGGACGGTACGCCGCTCTTCCGACGTGATCGCCCGAGTCGGAACGGAGATGAGAACAGATGTTGCTCCAGACGGACAGGCATCTCGCACCGGGCGCATCCGCGGTCGGCATGACCACTGCCGAGACGGTCCTGGGGCCCGTCACCTCCGATTGCGGCCGGCGTGACCCTGCAGTCGGTGAGCGGGTCCCAGCTGGCTACCGCTTCGTGAATCACGGCAGGTGGTTGGTGGGTCTGCAGTTCCACACCGCCAACTCCCAGCGCCTGTGGCTGTACTACGTGGTGGATGAGGCCTTCGACACGATCCAAGCGGTGCGCGTGGCGGTCCAGCGCGCCGGCAGTGACCCGGACCGGGTGGCCCGGGGTGGGGACCGGGCCGAGGCCGATCAGGTCGAGGTCCAGCAGATCCTTCGAGATGCCCTCGGCCATTACCGTCTGATCCGGTGTCTCTGATCCGATCAGGCCCTGACCGTCCCCACGACCACCGCTCGTCGAGCTCGCACAGTCACTTCGTCAGTCATGTGGCCCGTGTGCAGTGGTGTCAGTGTCGGTGTTCGCTGGTGATCTCCTTGTACTTCTGCGCGGTCGGCTTGGTTATCTGCGTGCCTTCGCCGTAGAAGCTCCGGCTGAGCCTGGCGCGCAGGAGCTGCGCAAGGCGGGATCCGGTATCCGCACCTGCCCCGTTACTCGCAGGGCCGGGACCGATCGGCTTGTATTGCTCGTGTTGTGTGAGAACGTGCAATTGTTCCTGGCTGAGCGGCTCGTGCACCTCGACGAACTCACCGTGCGGCAAACGCTTGATGACGCCGGTCTCCCGGCCGTGCAGCACTTTGTCGCGGTCTTGGCGCTGGAGACCGAGTGCGTACCGCTTCGTTACGGCATAAGCGGTGACGGGCACGGCGAAGAGACCGATGCGAACCGCCCACGTCACCGATTCGACCGAGACGTGGAAGCGGATGGCGATGATGTCGTTCGCGGCGCCGATCAGGGCCACCAGATAAAAACCGATCCATGCGACACCAAGTGCCGTTCGAACCGGTTGGTTGCGCGGCCGGTCGAGGAGGTGCTGGTCGCGGTCGTCATCGGTCACCCAGGACTCGATGAACGGGTATGCGCCCATGGTAAGGAAGAGAAGAACGCCCTCCGCGAGCGGGATCAGGTTGTCCAGAGCCAGGGTGTGGCCCCAGAAGTCGATTTCCCAGCCGGGCATGACCCTCAGCAGCCCGTCGGCTATGCCCATGTACCAGTCGGGCTGCGATCCGGCGGAAACCTGGTCGGCGCGGTAGGGGCCGTACACCCAAACAGGGTTGATCTGTGCGACCGAAGCCATGACGAGGATGACACCGGCGACAACGAAGAAGAACCCTGCTGACTTTACGGCGCGTACCTTGGGCGGCAGACCCACAACATTCTTGTTGCTCCGCCCCGGACCTGGATACTGCGTGTGTCTGTGACGAAGAACCAGGAGGAGATGG
This sequence comes from Streptomyces sp. NPDC006332, assembly GCF_040612855.1. Lineage (NCBI taxonomy): Bacteria > Bacillati > Actinomycetota > Actinomycetes > Kitasatosporales > Streptomycetaceae > Streptomyces > Streptomyces sp. NPDC006332. The sequence continues at coordinate 145,659 of NZ_JBEXRA010000022.1, read as the reverse complement.
ACGACGAGCAGTCCCACGATAAGGGCAGGGATGAGCAGAACGTGGATCGTATTGAAGCGCGCCACCAGATCATTTCCGGGGAACTCACCTCCGAAGAGGAACATGGAGAGGTACGTTCCGACGATCGGGACGGAGAGGATCGTTCCGTTCACGACTGCGAGTCCGGTTCCGGACAGGAGGTCGTCCGGAAGGTCGTATCCCGTCAGCCCTCCGAACATTCCGAGGACCAGCAACAGGAAACCGAACACCCAGTTGAGCTCGCGAGGCTTACGGAAGGCGCCTGTGAAGAATACGCGCATCATGTGGACGAGCATGGCGGCGACAAATACCAGCGCCGCCCAGTGGTGGGCCTGCCGGATCAACAGGCCGCCACGGACATCGAAGGATATGCGCATGGTCGAATTGAACGCCTCCGACACCAACTGTCCCTGCAGCGGCGCATAGCTGCCCTGATACCGCACTTCCTTCATGGACGGATGGAAGTAGAACGTCAGATACACACCGGTGACGACGATGATGATGAAGCTGTAGAGGCAGATCTCTCCCAGCATGAACGACCAATGGTCCGGAAAGGCTCTTCGCGATTTCGCCCTGAGCGGGTTGTGGACGCCCAGGCGTCCAACGGCCCATTCGGCAACCCTTTCGCCCTTGGTCACTCGCCGCACTTCGATTTCCTGGCTCCCGTCGCTCATCCCCTACCACCATTCATGAATCGTTCACGGGGCCCGTCCCGGACGGCCCCGCCCGCGCGTTGAGAGCACGTCCTGGGCGGTGTGGGCCACCTCCGGACCGAGCGGCACGGGAACGGCAGGTCGACCGTCGCCGCAGGCTCATGGACCGCTTCCACCCATATGACCGCGCACGTCGCGCGACTGTGACATGTCCCGCCAGGAGATGGTCAGCATGCAGCACATCCGCGTCACACTGTTTCAGTACGGTGTGGTGGCGGAACGCGCCGTGCAGTGTGTGGTGACAGGTGTAGCCTCTCTCGGGCCGGATGTTGTGAACCAGCGTTACCGAAAGCACCGGCCCGCGGCACAGCCCGCGCCGCGTTCTCTCTCCGCCGCACCGCAGGAACCTGCCCCCATGAGTCAGTCACCGTACGTTGGAGTTGCCTTTTTCCGGCCGATGCTCGCTCGTCTTTCCGACGAGGAGCACCGCACCGCCACCGCACTGGAGCTGTTCTTCGATCTCTGCTTCGTCACAGCCGTCGCCCAGCTCGCCTCCGCGTTCGAGCACGAGCTCTCCGAGGGCAGGACAGGCCACGGCGTCCTCGGCTACGCACTCGTGTTCTTCGCGATCTGGTGGGCCTGGATGAACTTCACATGGTTCGCCTCGGCCTATGACACCGACGATGTCCCCTACCGGTTTCTCACTCTCGTTCAGATCGCGGGCGCCCTCGTCATGGCAGGCGGCGTGGCGCAGGCCCTTGAGCATGACGACTTCACGGTGATCACCTGGGGCTATGTCGTCATGCGGCTGGCCATGGCAAGCCAATGGCTGCGCGCGGCGCATTCGGATCCCCAACGCCGGCGCTGCTGCCTGCGTTACGCCTTCGGCATTCTCGTTGTCGAGATCGGCTGGGTGGCCCGTTTCGCCCTGCAGGGCGACGGTGACGTCGGCTCGTTCGTCATTCTCGCCGCAGCTGAACTCGCCGTACCTGTCTGGGCCGAGCACGCGGCCAACACCACTTGGCACCCCCACCACATTGCCGAACGCTATGGTCTGTTCACACTCATCGTGCTCGGTGAGTCCGTCACCGCCGCCTCCGGAGCCGTGCGAACCGCATGGCACGCCGACGTGGACGCCGGCACGGTCGTCCCCCTCGCGATGGGCGGCCTGCTCACGGTTTTCTCGTTGTGGTGGCTGTATTTCAATCAGGACGCACCACGCCGACTCGCCACCTTCACCACGGCGATGCTGTGGGGCTACGGCCACTACGCCCTCTTCGCCTCCGCCGCCGCCACCGGCGCCGGTCTTGCCGTCAACGTCGGTCGTGCCGCCGGCCACGGAGCCCTCTCCGACCAGCAGGCCGCAGCCACGTACACGGTCCCCGTGGCCGTCTTCATCGCGCTGGTCCGGCTCCTGCACCGGCGCCCCTCGCGGACATCTGCCCCGGCCGACATCGTCCACCTGGTCGCGGTCATCGTCGTCCTGGCCGCCACCTACACGGCCGTGCCCGTGCTCAGCACTGGAATCATCGCCACTCTCCTGACTGCCGCGATCCTCGTCGTGGCGGGGCGTGACGCTGCCCGGCAGCCCTGACGCGGGCCGGTCTCAGGATCCCCGTGCAAGGCCCGGATGGACGACATCGGTCCTACGACGGCTGCGTCTGCGGCGCGGGCGGTTCAAAGAGCCGCGCTGTGAAGCTGCTCCGTCGCGGGCCGCGGTACGGCTGCGGTGCTGGAACCCTCACGCCACCGTGCTGACACGGATCGTGGCCGCCCGTCGGGCCTCGAGTCGCCTTATCGCACGACGTTCGCTCTCCGTGGTGCCGCCCCAGATGCCCTCCACCTGCTGCACCCGCACGGCCCAGTCGAGGCACTGCTCCATGACCGGGCAACGGCCGCAGACTGCCTTGGCCTCCTCGATCTGCACAAGCGTCGGCCCGCTGTGTCCTATCGGGAAGAACAGATCTGGATCTTCTACGTACAGGCATGCTGCCCGTTCGCGCCAGTACATGACATGGTCTCCTCGTTCAGCAGCCATGGGAGAACCTCCGGAGGTTCGTCATTCGGCATGGAGGCCCCAGAATTCGATCATGGTCCTTCTCGTCCCGGTGACGGGGTGCCGGGGGCTGTCAGATGAGACCGGGCAACCGGCCCATGTGTGACATACAACCGCGTTCCGCATGGCGCAGCAACGTCCTCATCCCCGTGATCACTGGGGCTCGTGTCACAAGATCCGCGTGGGCACGGTCTAACGGATTGAGCCGAGAAATAGGTGAGGTGTTGTGCGCCAGAGCTCAGCCATCAACTACTCACGCCCCATGCGGGACGCAGGGCATGCAAGGTGGCACCCCGCCGGAACAGAGGGAGGATGCCGTATGGATCATGCTGACGCGGTGCCGATCGCTGAGTTGTTCGAGGAGCGTCGGTATCTGCTGGATGTCGCCTACTGGATGCTGGGCAGCCCCGGTGAGGCGGAAGGTGTTGTCGATCAGGCCTACCGTCGGTGGTACGGGCAGCCAGAAGAGACACGCCGGCGGATCACAACGCCAAGGGCGTGGCTCGCGAAGACCGCGGGCGGGATCTGTCTGGGACGACTCACCCTCCCCGAGCGGGGATCAGCCGCCCAGGAGAAGGGCTACCTCATGGAGGCCGGCGACGCCGAGGAAGCGCAGGCATCGCTGGCGGAGGAGGTGAGCCGGGTTCTGCTGGATGCGCTGGACTCCCTGTCACCGGCCGAGCGGGCGGCGTTCGTGCTCAATGACGTCTTCGGGATGAGCCCCGACACGGTCGCCGACATCGTGGGACGCACCGAGCCGGAGTGCGCCGAACTCGCCGACCGGGCCCGCCACTGCCTCCGGCTGCAGCGCTCACACCCTACGACACCGCAAGAACACGACGCGCTCGTCCACACCGTCCGCGAGGCCTGCCTGACCCAGGACGCCTGCCTCCTGGCCTCGACTCTGTGCCCCGACGCCACCGCTTTCTTCGACGGTGGCGGCAAAGTCAGGGCACTGACCAGGCCCGTCCATGGCAGCCGGCCCGTCGCCGACAGCCTGCTGACACTCCTGGCCGACCGCCCCCGAACCGCCCTGACCACTCACTCCGTCAACGGCCGCACCGGTCTCGTCGCCCGCTACGACCACCAGGTCGCCGCCGTCATCAGCCTCGACATCGCCGACCACCACATCGCCCAGGTCTGGGTCACCCTCAACCCGGACAAGCTGCGCCCGTGGAACCAACCCCCACCCCCGGTGGCAGCGGATCCCACCAGAGGCCGGCACGGCGGGACGACGGCCGGTCCTGGTCACGTGTGAGAGGCGCCTGCTCACCGCACGGGCTCTCGCGACGCCGCTGTCACACACCATCCGATGCAGGGCCAGGAGCAGTGGAGAAGCGGGAACGTGAAGCGATGAATGCGGCGATCTTGCTCGGGTTGAACACCCACATCACCTGGTGGATGCCCTCCTTGGATGCGGCGATGTGCAGCGACGCGACGGGCTCACCGTCCCGGTGGATCATTGCACCCGTTCGACCGTTGGCGTCGACCAGCCTGACTTCCACGTCCGGCCACAATCGTCGATAGACCGCGAGTTTGGCCACGCGTGCACGGCCCAGAACCGGTATACGAGCGCAAGCCCGCATGCCGTTGCCGTCGGACAGACTGACGGCATCGGGGGTGAGAAGGGCTTCCAGAGAAGCCACATTCCCCGTCTGAGCCGCTGCGACGAAGGCGTTCAGGAAGCGTCTGTGCTCCGCGGTGTCCACCTTCTCGCGCTGCTCGTCCGACAGGTGCTTGCGGGCACGGCTCACGATCTTCCGCACATTGACGAGGCTGAGCCGGAGGATCTCAGCGATCTCGGGATAGGTGTATTCGAAAGCCTCGCGCAGTACGTATGCGGCCCGCTCTGTGGGACTCAGCTTCTCCAACACCAGCAGCACAGCCATTTCCAAGGCTTCTGCGCGCTGCGCGCCCACCTCCGGGTCCGAGCTCGTGTCGATGGGCTCGGGCAGCCATGGCCCGATGTAGGTCTCCCGGCGCACTCGCGCCGATTGTGCGACGTTGATGGCCAAGCGAGTCGTGGCACTCGACAGGAAAGCCACCGGGCTGACCACTGCGGAGCGGTCGGTCTTCTGCCAGCGCAACCACACTTCCTGAACCACGTCCTCCGCCTCGACCGCACTGCCGAGCACGCGGTAGGCGATTCCGAAGAGGCGTCTCCGGTGCTGCACGAAGACAGAAACTGCCTCTTCAAGGTCACTTGCCATGGAGGACGCTTCGAGGGGCATGGTCTTGGGGTCTCCGTTTCTCCGGTCGCGGCTGTCCAGGGGCGCAACCACGAAGTTTCAGCGTGGTTACGGGCGCTCTGACCAGCGGTCCCAGGACAGTCCCTCGTCACGACCGACCCCATCGCATCTGCTTCATAGACCGGGCTCGGCCCGCTCCTGTGACAGAACTGGAGCAGAGAGATGTGCGGGTCAGGGTCACCGTCCCAGAAGTCGACCTCAGGGGAGACACACTGTCTTCGTAGGCTCGCCGCCCGATCTACGCCGACGTCGCGTCATACCCATTGCTTCTCCACACACGTTGGCAACAGTGGGTGCCGTACCATTCATGCGTGTCGAGCGGACCTCAGCTTCCGTCGGCATCACGGCGACCTGGCCTTTTGGTCATCTGATGCATCCACATTCAGAACGGGTCACTGCATATGATGTCAAGGGGAACCCGTTCCCGCGTTCAGACCGGGCGCCACCGCAGGTGAGCCGGGGCGCGGCACGAGGGTTGAGGATGAGAGGAACACATGGTCTCTGTAGCCGGCACAGCGCACAACATCGAGATCACCGCTGAGAGCCTTCAGGAGGACCTGGCCCGCTTGCAGGTCCAGAAGCAGGCGCTGGAAAGGGAGCTGGCCGCGGTCGTGGCGCATCTCGGCTCGGTGCAGCGGGCCTTGGGCGCTCTCGAAGCCCTGATGCAGGGCCAGACTGCGGTCCCCGCCGAACCGCAGACGGGCAGTGCCGTCGCCGAGCCTGCGGACACCACAGCGAAGGCGGCTGCACGCCGGCCGAAACGGCAGGGGGTCAAAGGCACGGCACGTCCTGTCGCCGCCGGCTCCGACGCACACGGGCAGAAGGCGTACGGCAAGCTCACTGAGCAGATCATGGCGTACTTCGCCGAGGTCGGCGACGTCGACGTGCGGGCCCGTGATGTCGCCGCGGCTCTCGGCCGCGACACCGACAGCGGAAGCATCAACGGCATCCGCAGCACCCTCGACCGCATGGTCGGCGCCTCTCGCGTCCAGCGGACCGGCCGGGGCCTCTACCGCGCCAAGCGTTAGGGGCGCAGTCGGCGTGCCGGCGCTGTGACGCGGAGACAAGGGCGGTGGGGGACCGCGCTTCGAGGGGGCAGCCTGACTCCCCCGGCGCTTCACACCAGCGACGACGACGCGCTCGCCGCGCGCGACACCGGCCCACAGGTCGATCGGTGGCCGCCGTCCACGGAAAGGACCCGTTCCAACTGCGCAAGGTCACCGGACTGTGCTGCCACCAGGAACGCCTGGACAAGCCGCCGATGCGCGACCGAATCCACGGGCTGCCCACGTCGGTTCTGAGCGAGACGCTCCTGGGCACGTGTGAACTGCTGCCTCGTATTGGCGACGCTGAGGCACAGGATCTCGGCGATCCGACTGTGCGGGTAGCCGAAACCCTCCCGTAGGACATACACGGCACGTTGCCTCGGCGTCAGCGCTTCCATCAGCAGGAGAACCGCTCGCTCGACGGCGTCCTGCCGCTCGGCCGCTGCCTCTGGGGTCGTACGGGTGTCCAGCAATTCCGGAAGCCAAGGACTGGCACAGGATTCTCGACGTCTCCATGCGGACTGAACTACGTTGATCGCCAGCCGGACAGTCGTCGTCCTGAGCAGCGCCGGCGAGTTCAGGACGACCGTACGATCTGTGCCCTGCCACCGAAGCCATGCCTCTTGGATGACGTCTTCGGCCTCGCTCGCGTTCCCGACGATTCGGTTGGCGATCTTGAGCAGTCCGGGCCTGGCACGGACGAACACCGCCGTCGCGTCGTCCAGGTCAGCGACCGTCGAGGTGGCCTCAGTACCCGCCATCTCCCGACCTTGCCTTTTTTCGACCAGGTGTGCGTCCACGATCGGCTCCTGTGCTCCGTAGTCAGCGGCTCCATGGATGTGACAACGAACGTCGCACCCCGGGGCAGCCGATCGCGCCCCTGGAAGGCCGTGGGCGGCTTCGTGGTCGTGCCGTGGTCGGTCCGTGGCCCAAGCTTCCAGAGCCACCCTGACCAGCAGCGATACGGGGCAGGCCGTGACCGGTGCATGGTTCGGCCAGGGCCTGTCCTACGGACGTCGCGCTCCACCGCTACCTGTCCGTGCGGCCCGCGGTGCCGGAGTGCTCCCGCTAACCCCTCCCTGCCGAGCGTGTGCCCTACTTCAGGAAGCCGGTGTCGTCGACGGCAGGTGTCCGAGTGCGGAAAGCGCGGCGGCGAGCTTGCCGCGGCTGGTGATGCCCAGACGGGGATAGATGCGGTACAGATGGGCTCCGACGGTGCGGTGCGAGATGAACAGGCGTTGACCGATCTCCCGGTTGCTCAGCCCCTGTGACGCCAGCACCGCGATCTGCATCTCCTGGGCCGACAGCCGGTCGCTGGTGTCCGCATGCCGTCGGCTGCTCGACTCGCCGGCGGCGCGGAGTTGCTCGCGAGCCATCTCGGCCCAGGGCCGCGCGCCGATGCGGTCGAACTCGTCGCGGGCGCTGCGCAGCGGATTCCGGGCGTCGACGTTGCGCCGTTGCCTGCGCAGCCAGCGCCCGTGGTGCAGGTGCATCCGGGCCCGTGCAATTGCCCAGCCGGCGGGCAACGCGTCCAGCGCCGCTTTGTGGCGCTCCTGCGCCGTGTCGTCCGGCGCCAGCACCGCCTCGGTGTAGGCCTGGGCCACCATCATCATTTCCGAGGGCAGATGGGCGGCCAACTCGGGGAGTCCGTCCAGGAGTTCCCGTGCCTGCTGCACGGTTCCCGCGGCCACCGCGGCGTCTGCCAGGTCCGGTGCGAGCAGCCAGCGGCTGACCGAATGGTAGTGGGGGTCGGCAGAATCGAACGCGCGTGCGAGGAGCTCGTACGCCTCGGTCGCTCGGCCGTCGAAGAGCGCGAGCAGGCCCTCGACCTGCTGCGCCATCACGGCGGCGAACGGCATGCCGGGGAACAGCCGGTGGGCGCGCAGCTCGCCGAGCATCCGCGCCGCGACCTCGGTCTCCCCGCGCACTGCCGCCACCAGGCTCCCCGTCGCCTTCACTCCCAGCCAGACGATCCATTCCCCGGTCTCCTCGGCCAGGGCGAGTCCTTCGCCGGACTCCTCGCGGGCCCGATCGAGCTGGCCGAGGTACACCCGTGGCCAACTGCCGGCGAGTGACCGGGCGAGCAGTCCGAGCCTGCCCTGCGACCGCCACACCGCGGCCGCCAGCGACAGGTACCGGGCGGCACGGGTGACGTCGCCCAGGACCATCGCGCCGCTGCCGAGGAAATGCATGATCCGGCCGTCCTGGTGGTCCGGCCTGAGGGCGTCGAGCCGTGCGATCACCTCGGCGCCGTGCCGGTACGGTTCGGTGTACGCCCGTACCGTCAGGACGACGGGGGCGTTTGGATCCGGGTTCCAGCGGTCCAGTTCGGCCGCGGCCAGCGTGCGCACCCGTACATCGCCGTCCTGGAAGAAGCACCGGGCGGAGGCACGCCACAGCAGGTTCTCGGCGACCCGCACGTTTCCCGTGTCGAACGCACCGGCCGCCGTGGTCACCATGTCCTCGATCCGGCGGTGCGGGTCGTCGGGTTCGAACGCCGCCTTGTCGGACACGACCATGAGGCGGGCCCGCTCCAGTGGGCCGAGTTCGCTCATGTCGGCCCGGTCCAGCAACAACTGGGTGTGGACCCGGTCGTTGATCTCGCTGGCCGCCTCGACGGCCCGGACCAGGATTTCGGTCCTGCGGCGCGTGTCCTGAACGAGATCGGCCGCCTGACGGAGGGCCGGGACGGCCGACGCGAGCTTGCCCCGGGCCAGCGCCGTTTCGGCGAAACGTTCCAGCCGGGCGGCGAGCTCCTCGTCCTGGCCGAGCGTCGCGGCGGCCAGGTGGAGGAGTTGGCGCTCGGGGGTGTCGGCCATGGCCGTAGCGATGGCGTGGTGGGTGGCCAGCCGGTCGGTGACCGGGGCGCGGGTGTAGGTCGCCGAACGCATCAGCGGATGCCGGAACTGGAGGGCACGGCCGACCAGAACAACCAGACCGGCCTCCACCGCCTCCTGCACCGCGTCCACGGAAACCGCCGTGTCCCGCAGTCGACTCGCCACGTCAAGCAGCCGGCTCAGTGGTGCGTTGGGCTCCGCGGCCAGAGCCAGCAGGAGGGTGCGGCACTCCGGGCTCACCGAGTCCGTACGCGCGGCGAACGCGTCCTCCAGCCGCTGGGTCAGTGGTAGATCGTCCAGTTGCGTGGCCATGTCCTGCACCGTCTTGGGCAGTTCGACCAGGGCCAGCGGGTTGCCCTCCGCGCGCTCCAGGATGAGGGCCCGTATCGGCGCCGACAGGTCCGGTGCGCCCGCATCAAGTAGTTCGGCGGCAGCCGGCAGGGCGAGCGGTCGCAGATGGAGATCCGGCTGCGCGCTCGGGTCGTAGGAGTCGGAAGCGTGGAGCCGAGAGGCGGTGATGATCAGTACGGGGAGGTCGCGGGTGCGCCGGGCCACGAACCTGAGGACGTCCCGGCTCGACGCGTCGATCCACTGCAGATCGTCGACGAGCAGGAGGAGTGGCTGCCGGTCGGCCTCGTCGGCGAGCAGTTCGAGTGCGGCGAGCGCGACACGAAAGATGTGGGGTTCGGTCTGGGTGGCGCTGAACGCGTCGACCAGGGCCGTCCGGTGCGGGGGCGGCAGCTTCCCGATGCCGTCGGCGACCGGTTGCAGCAGCAGTTGCAGGGCTGCGAACGGCATCCACAGCTCGGTCTCCACACCGGCCGCGCTCAGCACCTTGAAACCGATTTCGGTGCCCTCGGCACCGAGAGTGCCCAGCAGAGCCGACTTGCCGACACCGGCGGTGCCGTGGATCAACAGCGCACCGCCGCGTCCGTCCGCCGCGTCCGCCAGCAGCCTGCGAAGGATGCGCAGCTCCTCGTCCCGGCCGATCATCGCGTGAGTACTGGGTTCGGCCTCAGGAGGGCCCCGGCTGCTGGGCTGAACATGTGCGGCTTCCTCTGTGCAGAGGGTCACGTCGCACGACATCCTAGCCCCGGTCCGGTACACCCTCGTTGCCCGTGCAACATCGGTGAGGCGACTTAAATCGCGTCGGTTCGCAGCTCGAGTTCGGTGGGTTCGTGCGACCGGGCGCGTGCGGTCGGCGGTCCCATGCGGAGGAGCGTCTCGCGTGTCTCCTCGGTCAGACCACCCCAGATCCCGTGCCGTTCCCGGTGGTCGAGCGCGTACCGGCGACATGGAATCCGCACCGGGCACTGATCGCAGGTCATCAGCGCCCGTTGGACGGTCGCCAGGTCACCCGGAGGCGGGAAGAAGGTCTCGATGTCGGCGCCTCGGCAGGACGCGGCCGGCCACCAGACCGCCGCACGGACGGGCAGGGCAGGGTTGTGGGGCCGAGGTCGGGGCGCTGTCATCCCATCTCCTCCAGTTTCCGGCCGTTGGTCTCGCGCACCCGGAGGGCGACGAAAACGAAAGAGAGCACGGCGAAGCACGTATAGACGGCATAAGTTGACGAAAGGTTCCAGTCCGACATACGGGGGAAGCTTTCGGTGACGGCCCAGTTGGCGATCCAGTTGGCGGCGGTCGCCATCGACATCGCGGCGGCGCGGATTCGGAGCGGGAACATCTCGCCGACCATCACCCAGAGCACCACACCCCAGGAGACCGCGAAGAAGAAGACGAAGGCGTGGGCGGCGACCAGTGCCACGGTGCCCTGCGTGTCCGGTATGGACAACCCCGCGCCACTGCCCGTCTTGTACGAGAACGCCCAGGCGGCGAAGGCCAACGACACGGCCATGCCGGCCGAGCCGGTCAACGCGAGCGGTTTGCGGCCGACCCGGTCGATCAGAAGCATCGCCACGACGGTTCCGACAATGTTGACGATCGATGTGGACAGGCTGATCAGGAGGGAGTCGGCCTGGTCGATGCCCACCGACTGCCACAGCAGCGACGAGTAGTAGAAGATGACGTTGATGCCGACGAGTTGCTGGAAGACGGCCAGCCCCATGCCGACCCACACGATCGGCAGTAGCCCGAAGCGGCTGTCGAGCAGATCGCGTACCCGCGGCTTGTGGTCGGTCTTCAGCGCGTGCTGGATCTCGGCGATCCGGTCCTCGGCGCCGTCGTACGTGCCCCGCAGGTCGCGCAGCACGACGAGCGCCTGGACCTCGCGGCCCGTGGCGACAAGGAAGTGCGGCGACTCCGGGATGCGCAGGGTGAGGAGCAGATAGGCGAGCGCCGGTACGACCGCGGCCATGAGCATCCACTGCCAGGCGTGCAGAGCACCCAGCGAGTTTTCGCTCTTGCCGTCGGCCCCTTGAGCGATGCCCCAGTTGACGAGCTGGGAGGCGGTGATGCCGAGCACGATGGCCGCCTGTTGGAACGAGGCCAGCCGACCGCGGTGGTCGGGCGGTGCGACCTCGGCGATGTAGGTGGGTCCGATCAAGGAGGCGAGGCCGATCGCCATACCACCGACGACGCGCCAGGCTCCCAGGTCCCAGGCGGAGAAGGGCATGGACGACCCGAGCGCACTGATCGCGAAGAGGGCAGCGGCGAGGTGCATCACGCGTGGACGGCCGATGCGGTCGGCGAGACGCCCTGCGACGGCCGCTCCGAATGCGGAACCGAGCAGGGCGGAGGCGACGATGGTGCCCGTCTCGCTGGAAGTGACATCGAATCGGTGCTGGATTCCGGTTACGGCGCCGTTGATGACGGCGCTGTCGTAACCGAACAGGAAACCGCCGATCGACGCGGCCGCCGAGATGGAGGTGATGCGCCGGAGGTTGGTCGGGCGGAGCGCGGCGCTTGGGTGGGCCGGTTCCCTGGAAGAGGCGTTGGTGGTCATGGACAAGGTCTCCTTCACAGGACCGGATGCACGGACGTGCGGGCGGGGGCTCCCGGCCAGGCGGGCGGGCACCGGTCGTAGAGGACGTGGATCGGGATGACGACTGCGCTGGTGCCCGGCACTGCTCTTCGCGCCCGTCGGCGTGCGCGCCGCCGGTCAGCGGATGGCTGCCGGGGTTGACAGCAGTTCGTGGAGGCGGGCGAGGTTGGCCGCGCCGACGAGGCCGGCGTCCGCTCCGACGGTGGCGGTGCGGACTTCGGCGTAGACGCGGTGCTCGCCGCCGCCGAGGGCCCGGCGGTAGGAGATCTCGGCCGGACGTCTGATCAGCTCGCCGGTGTCGCCGAGGCCGCCGCCGATGACGAGGACGGACGGGTCGAGGATGGACGCGAGGTCGGCGAGGACCTGCCCCAGCCAGCGGCCCGACCGCGCGAACACCTCGAGGGAGAAGGGATCGCCGCTGAGGGCGGCCTTGGTCACATGGTGCCCCTCAAGGCCGGAGGGCGTGCCGTCGCCCAGCGCGAGCACCGCCGCGGCGCCTGCCGGATCGGCGGCAGACATCTCGCGGGCGCGGCGCGTGTGGGCCGCTCCGCTCGCGTACTGCTCCATGCAGCCGTGCTGGCCACAGGGGCACCGACAGCCCTCGGGGACCGCCCGATAGTGGCCGATCTCGCCGGCCATGCCGAAGCGGCCGCGGAAGAGCCGGCCCCTGCTGATGATGCCTCCGCCCAGGCCGGTGCCCGCCATGACCATCAGCATGTCGTCGTGCCCGGCGCCTGCCCCGTGGATGAACTCACCCCATGCGGCGGCGTTCGCGTCGTTCTCGACGACGACCGGAAGTCCGGTGGCCTCCTGGACGATGTCCCGGATCGCCTTGTCGTGCCAGCCCAGGTTGGGCGCGAAGCGCACCGTCGAGCGGTCCGCGTCCACGTATCCGGCGGCTCCGACGCCGACCGCCCGGACGTCGTCCCAGCCCCTGCGGACCCGCTGGACCGCCTCGGCGACCGCCTCGGCGATCCGGTCCGGGTCGTGCGGGGTGGGGATGCGTACACGGGAGACGACCTCCCCGCCGGGATCGACCGTCCCTGCGGCGATCTTCGTGCCGCCGAGATCGACGCCGACGGTCAGACCGCCGTGCTGTTCGTTCACGCGGCACCGCTCAGGCCGTCGAGCCGACGGAGAGCGCGCCGACGCGTGTATCTGCCTGACCATGCCGGGCCGACGAGAAGAAGGAACATGGTGTGGCTCCTAACGTTGTGATGCAGTGTGAATGTGGGAAGAGCCGGCTCATCACCATGGGGAACACCGGGCATGGTGGCTTCGGCACCTCGAAGGCGGCGGTTCGCCGCCGGTTCGGGGACAGCTTCAGCTTCCGTGATCCGGCGGCGAGTTGCTTGAGTCATTCGACTGTGTCCTGGACGTTGTAACCCGTCGTGTCACAGATGTGGGGCTGTGCCCGGTCTTCTCTGTGAAAGACATTGGATCGACGGAGGTGTGACACGGTGTTGGAGATGGAATCAACGAGAGGCGACGGCGAGCACGGGGACCAGGAAGGGACCGGTCCCAGGATGCTTGCGGACGTCAGGCCGCCCTTCGTGCCGGAGGGCGCGTCGGCGATGACCGTGCTGGTGGAGTGGCCTCCGGGACACCCCGGCACGCCACCGCACCGGCACTCGGGGCCGTGTTTCGGCTACGTCGCCGAAGGCGCCGTCCGGTGGGAGCTCGAGGGCGAGCCGGAGCGTGTGATCAAGGCCGGTGAGACGTTCTGGGAGCCGGGCGGTGAAGTGATCCACTACCAGAACGGCAACGCCCTGTCGGACACGCCGGCCAAGTACGTAGTCTTCATGTTGTGTGCGCCCGGCCGGCCGATGCTCACGCTGGTCGACGAGGAGGAGCTGGAGAAGCGGGCCCACCTGCGCGCCCCGCGTCCTTCCGCCGACTGAGCCACCGCCCGGAGACGGCATCCGTCACATCAGTGATCTCACCGTGCACCGGCCCGCGAGCACGAACATCAGTGACGTGACTGCATGGGCGGCTCGCGGGTCATGTGACTGATGGTGGCGAGCCCACAGGGCCTCGCCGATTCGTGGTGTACCTGAATCACACGATCGGGCGCAGGACGCATCACACCGTGTGCCCTCGAACACCCCCTGATCCCACCAGTTTACTGAGCGGTGATGTGATGAGAGAACCCGACAGTTTCACTGTGGTGATGTGCCGGATGCTTGTCCGCCTGGTTGTCGCCGAAGGAGTGGACCGACCCGCGGTGCTGGATCTGTCCTACGACAGAGCCGATCCCTACGCGGTCTCCCTGACGTTCCACATGTGCGCTCACACGGCCGTGCGTTGGGTGGTCGGCCGCGATCTCCTCCTGGACGGACTGGAGAGGCTCGTCGGTGTCGGCGACATCCAGGTCTGGCCTTCCCGGCGCCCGTCGGCGGGCAAGGTACAGATCGCGCTGTGCCCGGGTCCGAAGCAGGAGGCGGTCGTGGTGACCGTCTCGGCGCGAGCCCTGGAAGCCTTCCTGCGACGGACCCTCGCGATGGTGCCCGCCGGTAGCGAGGATTGCCACCTGGACGTGGACACAGCCGTCCACCAACTCCTGAGCGGTCCCGGTGAGTCGCTTCGATAGGGGCCGTCCGAGCCGGACGGACCGGCGCCGGGCGAGGTCGCAGACTCCGTCCACGGCGCGCAGGCACCCTACCTATCTCGCGGTGCAGAAGGAGCGCGCCGAGGACGTTCAGTTGCGGATCGCCGACTGGATCACCCGGTTCGCCGGATCGATGTGGTTCGTCTACATCCACATGGTCCTGTTCGCCGCATGGATGGTCGGGGTGGAGAAGAGCCCGTGGGAGACGCTCACGCTGATCGTCTCCCTCGAAGCCATATTCCTGTCCACGTTCGTGATGATCGGGCAGAACCGACAGTCCGAGTTCACCCGCAAGAAGGCCGACCACGACTACGAGGCGCAGGAACTCGAGCTGCGTCGCAACACGGAACTGACGGAACTCGTGCACACGCTCACCATCGAGATCCACAAAGCGGTGAATGCCGTGGCCGTCGACGAAACGGGCACAGACGACAACGCGAAACAGGTCTCCGAATCCACTGCGTGAGTCGCCCTCGCGTGTCACACCCGCGCGGCCTGCGCGGTCTAGGTGGTGTCGGACAACGAAGCAGAGGCCAATCATGCGAGAGATTCTGATCGTCGGCGGCGGCTACGCGGGCTTCTACACCGCATGGGGCCTGCAGAAGAAGCTGCGTCCGGGCGAAGCGCGCGTCACGGTCGTCGACCCGCGCCCGTACATGACCTATCAGCCCTTTCTGCCGGAGGTGGCGGCCGGTTCGGTGGAGGCGCGTCACGCCGTCGTCTCACTGCGGCGGCATCTGAGTCGCACCCGGCTGATCGCGGGGACCGTGACCGAGATCCGTGACGCGGACCGTACGGTGACCGTCCGCCCGGTGCGCGGAGACGCCTACGAGCTGCGCTACGACATCCTCGTGGTCACTGCCGGCGCCGTGACCCGCACCTTTCCCATCCCCGGACTGGCGCAGCGGGCCATCGGCCTCAAGCACGTGGAGGAGGCCGTGGCGATCCGTGACCGGCTGATGACCGCGTTCGACCAGGCCGCGTCGCTGCCGCCCGGCCCCGAGCGACGAAAGCTGCTCACCGTCACCTTCGTGGGAGGCGGGTTCTCCGGCGTCGAGGGCTTCGGTGAACTGCTGTCACTGGCGACTGCCATGCTCAGGTCTTATCCGGAGCTGAGCATGGACGAAGTGTCCTTCCACCTGGTCGAGGCCCGGGGCCGGATCCTGCCCGAGGTGAGCGACAAACCGGGTGCCTGGGTGGTGCGCCACCTGGAAGGTCGCGGCGCGCGTGTCCACCTGAACACGCAACTGCTGTCCGCCGAGGACGGCCACGTCGTCCTCTCCGACGGAGAGGAGTACGACTCCACGCTGATCGTCTGGGCCGCAGGCAACGCCTCGAACCCGGTCGTGCACAACCACACGGACCTGCCGGTCGATGAGCGTGGCCTGCTCCTGGTCCGCCCCGATCTGCGTGTGGGCACGGACAGCGAGCCGGTGCCCGGCGTGTGGGCCGCCGGGGACGACGCGTCCATTCCCGACCTGGCCTCGCCGGTGCCGGGCGCACGCACGGTACCGAACGCCCAGCACGCCGTGCGGCAGGGGCGGCTCCTCGCCAAGAACCTCGTGGCCGACCTGCGCGGGAAGCACGTCCGGAACTACCGCCACAGCAGCCTGGGCGTCGTGGCGACACTGGGCCTTGGGCGGGGCATCTTCCAGTACAAGGGCATCGTCATCAAGGGATTCCCGGCATGGCTGATGCACCGGGGCTATCACGTGCTGGCGGTGCCCAGCTGGGAGCGCAAGATCCGCGTTCTGGCGGTCTGGCTCACGGCGGCTCTCACGGGCCGGGATCTCGTGTCTCTCGCCTCCGTGCAGCACCCGCGGGACGCCTTCGTCACGAGTGGGCGGACGCAGGGGCCGGACGCCGGCCGTACGAAGGAAAGGAGCACGGCATGACCATGTGGAGTTCTCGTTTCCAGCGGGGGTCCGCAATGGACGCGCACAAGGAGGCCGCCCGCGGCCTGACCGACATCGAGGGATTCCTGTATCAGGAGGCTCATATGGGAGCGACGCGCCGCCGCGTGGCGGACCTCACCGCGCGCGTGGAGGGGCTCACCCCCGAGCAGAAGCGGGACATCGGGCAGTGGTACGTCGCCGAGCAGAGACACGTCGCCCACATGGTGACCGATCACATCGCCGAGCGCGTCGAGGCGATAGAAGCGCAACACCAGATTCGGATCCGGCAATGGCTGCGGGGGACACTCACCGCGATGGCGCTGATCACCCTGACGATGATCGCGTGCGTAGTGGTGATCCTGGGGTCGTCGCGTTGAGGGGCGGGCGCCGCCGGACAGGTCCTGGGAACGCCATGTGCGAACCAGGCCGAGGCTGACTTCCGTCGAGCGCGCCGCCAATCTGCTGCGCGGGGCGTGCGGCTACGCCTACGTCGAGATCGCCGACATGCTCCAGCTCAGCCTCGTCAGGTAAGGCGTCCACCAGCTGCTCCGCATATGCACTCCGAGCAAGATCGCCGCCCTTCTCGATGCGCGTCCCCGTGGGGCGATGTCGCCCGACGTCGTGCCGGACGATATGTGACGGCGGCCGCATGCCGACGGCGTGGAAACAAGAACGCCGAGCGCTCGGCCGTCGACAGCGGCTGCAACGCGTTCAGCACGACCCGGCCGGCCTCCACCTCCGACGTCCGTACTCCGTGGCCGACCCGCACCCGAGCCGGGCCGTGTGAGCCGGTGCAGGCACCTCCCGCCCACAGTCTTCGCCAGCCAGGACCGGGGAACCATGACCTCTCGGCGCACCTGCGGTGACACAGGCTCACTGCGGTCGCGTGTCACATATCACGGCCCCCCGCCCTTACCGGACAACACCGCACCTCTGAAATCAACGTCGCGCCCAGGGGCAACCGATCACCCCCTTGGGCAGCCGAGGGGGCCAATGCTCATGGGTGCGGTATCCGCAACCAGCCCCTATGCTTCACTCTGCCGTTGGTCGAGAAGGCCATGGCCATTCGGTTGCCGACAACGACGCCACATACAGCTGGTCACCCACCGCACCCACCGACGCACCCGTCACCAGGGCACTGGCCGCCCACGAACACAGCCGCCGCGATCTGGAGACGTACGAACGCCGGTCGATCCTGACCAGGGAGGCTGCCATGATGAGCCGCGGTCCCTTTGCCGGACTCCTCGGGCGGCGAGACGAGTGCCGGGCGCTCGACGACCTCTTGGCGGGCGCCAGGTCGGGGCGAAGTGGGGTCCTGGTCCTGCGCGGTGAGGCAGGGATCGGCAAGACCGAGCTCTTGAACTACGTCTTCGAGCACGCCACCGGATGCCGCATTGTCAGGGCTGCCGGCGCCCAGTCCGAGATGGAGCTCTCCTACGCCGGATTGCATCAGCTCTGCGCCCCCCTGCTGGGCGGCATCGACAATCTTCCCGAGCCTCAACGCGACGCACTCTGCACGGCGTTCGGGCTGCGTGGTGGTGATGCACCCGATCGGTTCCTGGTGGGCCTGGCCACTCTGAGCCTCCTCGCGGAAGCCGGCGGTGACCAGCCGCTGGTCTGCCTCATCGACGACGCGCAGTGGCTGGATCGCGTGTCGGCGCAGACTTTGGAGTTCGTTGCCCGTCGGCTGCTCGCGGAGTCGGTCGTGCTCCTCTTCGCCGTCCGCGAGGCGACCGCCTGCGAGCCGGCTGCAGGCCTGACCGATCTGCCCGATCTGCCCGTGACGGGCCTGACCGAGAGCGACTCCCGAGATCTCCTCGACTCCGTCGTCACCGGTCCCCTCGACCACCGGGTACGCAGCCGCATCGTCGCCGAGACGCGCGGCAATCCGCTGGCCCTGCTCGAGCTGCCTCGCGGATTGGCCCCGGTGGACCTCCTGACCGACGGCTTCGTGCGTACCGACGCGCGGCCGTTGTCGAGCCAGATCGAGCAGGGCTTCCTCCGCCGCGTCCGGGCTCTCCCGGACGGGACGCAACGCCTGCTGTTCACCGCCGCTGCCGAGCCGGTCGGCGACGTGACGCTGCTGAGGCGGGCGGCCGCGCGGCTCGGGATCGTCCTGGACGCCGCTGTGGAGCACGCCGAGGCCTCGGGGTTGATCACTTTCGGCACTTTGGTGCGCTTTCGGCACCCGCTGGTGCGCTCGGCGGCGTATCGCGCGGCAGGCCCGGACGGCCGTCGTGAGGTGCACAGAGCGTTGGCAGACGCGACCGATGCCGAGCTCGATCCCGATCGTCGCGCTTGGCACCTGGCGCGGGCAACGGCCGGACCTGACGAGACGGTGGCTGCCGAGCTGGAGCGCTCGGCGGACCGTGCGCAGGCGCGTGGCGGAATCGCCGCGGCGGCAGCCTTTCTCGATCGAGCTGCCGAGCTGACTCCGGACCCCGCACGTCGCGGAGCCAGGGCGTTGGCAGCGGCGCACGCCAAGTACCAGGCCGGCGCGTACGACGCCGCGCGAGAGCTGGCGGACGCGGCGGAGCTGGGTCCCCTCGACGAGCTCGGAGCTGCACAGTCGACATTGCTGCGTGGTCAGATCATGTCTGCGTCGAAGAGCGCCAGCGCAGGTCTGCCGCTGCTGCTCGAAGCGGCCAAGCGGCTCGAATCGCTCGACGCAAGGCGCGCCCGTGAAACCTACCGCGACGCGATCTACGCGGCTCTCACCGCCGGCCGGCTCCCGAAGGGCGGCATTCTCACAGTGGCGAAGGCCATACTGAGCGCACCGATGCCCGCTGAGCCGACACGCGACGATCTACTTCTGGCGGGTCTTGCACGGGTGACCACGGAGGGCTACGCCGCAGGCACGCCGATGCTGCTCGAGGCGCTGGTCGCATTCCGCACCGACGAGGTCTCGAGGGAAGAGGGTCTCGGCTGGCTACCGCTCGCATGCCGCTTGGCTCACAGCACGTGGGACTTCGAGAGCTGGTCCGTGCTCTCGGCAGGGTTGGTCGACCTGGCACGCGAGACGGGAACACTGTCCGTGCTGCCGTCGGCTCTCCTGCTGCGCCTGTCGAATCGGGTCTTCGCAGGCAACCTCGTCGGCGCCGACTCCCTCGTCGTGGAGGCGACCGCAATCGGCGAGGCGACCGGCAGCAGATTCTTCGCGCACTACGGGGCGCTCGTCGTCGAGCCGTGGAAGGGCCGGGAGCCGGAGACCCAGCAGGCGATCAAGGCAATCACCCAAGACCTCCTCCTGCGAGGAGAGGGCAAGGTGGTGACCGCGACACAGTGGGCGGCGGCGGTGCTCTACAACGGCCTCGGCCGATACGAGGAGGCCTACGCAGCCGCCAAGCGGGGTTGTGAGAACCCGCAGGAACTCGGCCTGTACCTCCAGTCGATGGTTGAGCTCGTCGAGGCATCAGGACGACTCGGAAAACCGGAAGACGCAACCGAGGCGGTCCGGACAATCCATGACATGGCGCAGGCCAGCGGCACCGACTGGGCCCTTGGCACCTCGGCCATGGTCCGTGCGCTGGTGAGCGACGGGCAGGCCGCCGACGCTTTGTACCGCGAGGCGATCGAGCGGCTCGGCAACACCGAGGTCCGGACGGAGTTCGCACGCGTCCAGCTTCTCTACGGCGAGTGGCTTCGCCGCGGGAACCGCCGCGCGGACGCCCGCGCGCACCTCGCCGCCGCCTACGACATGCTCAGCCAGATCGGCGCCGAGGCATTCGCGGAGCGTGCGCGACGCGAGCTGCAGGCCACGGGAGCGAAGGTTCGTAAACGCACCGCCGCGACGCATGAAACCCTCACTCCGCAGGAGGCGCAGATCGCTCGTCTCGCCGGCGAAGGGCTCACGAACCCCGAGATCGGCGCCCAGTTGTTCATCAGTCCCCACACGGTCGAATGGCATCTCCGCAAGGTGTTCTCAAAGCTCGGCATTTCCTCCCGCAGGGAAATCCGCACCATGCAGCTCGAAGGCGAGGCGACGTCGGCTTAAATACTCGAAAGCCGGTGCAGAGCCGCCGAGACGGCTTTCATGCGTCGGTCGACGTCCACCAACTCCTGTCCCAGTTCGGTGACGCGAGTCTGCAGTTCGGCCGCCTCTGCGGACAGCGCGACGATCGCGACCGTGATATCGCTGCGTCCTTCATGGGTTGTGGCCATGGTGCTCCTTGTTCTGTCGGCTCGGGTGGCCCGTCCGGAGGAAAGGGCCACCCGAAACGATCTCTACTTCTGCTGTGCGAGCCAGTCGCCGAACCTCGTGCCGGCGATGTGTGCGCCGGCACCCGGCAGAAGTGTGGCCTCCTGCAACGGGGCGCCCCAGTACGTCGCCTGCGGGTCGGTGACGATCTTGCGGGGGTCGTTCTGGGCGCTGAGTCCCATACGGATGAACTCCTCGAGCTGGAACACTTCGGGACCGGCGACCTCGACCACCCCGTTCACCGGGCCCCCGACCGCGGTGCGGCTGACGGCCGCGGCCACGTCGTCGGAGACGATGGGCTGGATCTTGGCGTCGGGCAGGTGCACGGTGTCACCCTCGGTGACCCCGTCGGCGAGCCCCTTCGCGAACTCGAAGAACTGGGTGGCGTGCACGATGGAGTAGTGGTTGCCGGACGCCCTGATCAGGTCTTCCTGGGCCTGCTTGGCGCGAAAGTATCCGCTCCCCTGCAGGCGCTCGGTGCCGACCACGGACAGTGCCACATGATGCGCCACGCCCGCCTCGGTCTCCGCCTTCAGCAGATTGGCCGTCGATGTGTGGAAGAAGTTCATGACGGCCTCGTCCTCGAACGAGGGTGAGTTCGATACGTCGACCACCACCGACGCACCCTGCAGGACCTCGGCCAGCCCCTCGCCCGTCAACGTGTTGACGCCGGTGTTGGGCGACGCCGCGACCGCTTCGTGCCCGTGCTCGCCGAGCCTGGCGACCACCTTCGAGCCGATCAGCCCGGTGCCACCGATCACTACGACCTTCATGACGGAATTCCCTTCGGGTTTCGCTGATGCCTGTACCAGTAGAGACCGGGCACGAGTTCTGTTTGTGACACCCCTATTCGACGAGTTTGCCCGCGGTCGAGACCTCCTCCATCAGGGAGGAAATCTCGTCGGGAACGGCCGGAATGCTCTCGCGGGTGACGCCCGTCGTCGGGGACCACACCAGATTCACCTGCAGAGCGGGATCCAGGCCGGGGTAGTCACTGCGGTTGTGGCAACCGCGCGTCTCGCGACGCTCGACGGCCGATTCGAGGGTGGCCCGGGCCGCGAGGGCGGCTGACTTGAGATCGAAGGCGTGTGCGAGGTCCTGATAGCCCGCGATGTCCGGGTGGATGCCGACGGCCTCCATGCGCTTCTCGATCACCGCGAGTTCCGCCAGTCCGGCGCGCAGGCCGTCCTCGTCGCGTACGACGCCCGCGTGCTCGGTCATGATGTCGCGGATGGCCCGTTGCAGGGCACGGACGTTCTCGGTCCCGTCGGCCGCGAGAAGGTCGTCGATCTCCGCGCGGGCCTCCGCGATGGCCGACGCCGACCGCGGCTGCGCCTTGAGGGACTGCGCATAGGAGGCGGCCGCCTGACCGGTGAGGCGGCCGAACACCAACAGCTCGATGAGGCTGTTGCCGCCGAGACGGTTGGCGCCGTGCAATCCGCTCGACGCCTCGCCGATGGCGTACAGGCCACGGACGTCGGTGCTGTGGTCCTCCGGACGCACCCACACACCACCCATCGAGTAGTGCGCCGTGGGCGCGATCTCGATCGGATCGCGGGTGATGTCCAGCATCTGCAGGTCCAGCAGGGTCTGGTAGACGCGGGGCAGGCGCGTCATGATCGTCTGCCGGGGCAGGTGGGAGACGTCGAGCCACACGCCGCCCTTGGGCGTGCCGCGCCCTTCCCTGATCTCCGTGTACGCCGCCAGGGCCACGCGGTCACGGGTGGACAGCTCCATGCGCGCGGGGTCGTAGCGGGCCATGAAGCGTTCCCCGAGCGCGTTGCGCAGGATGCCGCCCTCGCCGCGGGCGGCCTCGCTGACCAGCGTGCCGGCTGCGTTCTCCGGCTCGATGATGCCGGACGGATGGAACTGCACCAGCTCGGCGTCACGCAGTCGGGCCCCGGCCTCCACGGCCAGGCGAAAGGAGTCCCCCGTGTTCTCGTCGCGCCGCGAGGAGGTACGCCGCCAGATGCGCGTGTGGCCGCCGGCGGCCAGGACGACCGCGTCGGCCTGGATCAGGTAGCGCCGTCCGCTCGTGAGGTCGAAGCCGTACGCGCCGAACACGGCGCCCTCGTGCACCAGCAGCCGGGTGATGTACACGCCTTCCAGGACAGGAATGTCCAGTTGCTCCGCGCGCCGGATGAGGGTGCGCTGGATCTCCAAGCCGGTGTAGTCGCCGGCGAAGGCGGTCCTGCGGAACTTGTGCGCGCCGAAGAAGCGCTGTGAGAGTCGGCCGTCCTCCTCCCTGGCGAAGGCCATGCCGTAGCGCTCGAGATCGTCGATGCCTCGGGCGGCGCCCTGGGTGACGATCTCCACGGTGCGGGGATCGGCGAGTAGGTAGCTCTCCTTGAGGGTGTCGGCGGCGTGCTGCTGCCAGCTGTCCTCAGGGTCCATGGTCGCCAGTGCCGCGTTGATGCCGCCGGCCGCCAGGGCCGTATGGGCGTCCTCCTTGGGGCGCTTGCCGACGGCGAGGACGTCGATGCCGGCCTCGGCCAGTTCGATGGCCGCTCGCAGGCCGGCACCTCCAGTGCCGATCACCAGCACCATGGTGGCAAGACGTTGTTCGGTGACAGCCACGGTCCACTCCGATCACAGGGGTCGTCACCCAGTACGACCGGACAGTCCCGCGATCTGTGACGACCCAGGGCGTCATGGCCCCAGGAGGCCGGCCTGACGGTGATCGGAGCGCCATGCCAGGCCGTCCTCGGGTACGGGCACGACGCCTCGGCCCGATGCAGGAGTGAGGCAGCGACGTCCGGACGAGCGCGGCCTGTCGTGCAATGCGGCCGGCTGCCCGTGGAAGCAGATCGCGAACCCGGCGGTGAAGACCGACCTGTACCCGCTCTTGTGAAGCGCACGGGGGGCGTTCAGGAGGAGAAAGTGGTGTCACCGTCCAGGGATGCCACGTAGGGTGCCAGTTTTTCTGGATTCATGACCCACATGGCCCGCTCGATGCCGCGTTCCGAGATGTCGAGGGTCAGCAGAACCACGGCCGTCCCCCCGGCCGAGACGAGGGCGGCCGGCCCGCCGTTGGCCTCGACCCAGTGGATCTCCTTCTGCGGCCAGAAGCGCGGGGCGAAGGCGGCAAGGTACCTGGAGACGCGCACCAGACCGACGACCGGAAACTTGGACGCCCCGCGCAGCCCGTTCCCGTCGGTGTAGCTGACCACGTCGTCGGCGAGAATGCCTTCGAGCACGGCCAGATCACCGGTCTGTGCCGCGGTGAGGAACACCTCCATCAGCCGTCGGTGCTCGCTGGGCTCGACGGGCTTGCGGCGCTCCGACGCGATGTGCCTGCGCGCGCGGCTGACCAGCTGGCGGGTATTGGTCTCGCTGGTCTCCAGCATGTCCGCGATCTGCTGGTAGGGGTAGTCGAAAGCCTCCCGCAACACATAGGCGGCCCTTTCCACGGGGTTGAGCCGCTCCAGCAGGAAGAGCACCGCCGTGTCGAGCGCTTCGGCCCGCTCGGCACCCAACTGCGGATCCGCGCGCGTGTCGACCGGTTCCGGCAACCAGGGGCCGATGTACGACTCGCGTCGCACCCTGGCGGACTGGGCGACGTTGAGCGCCAGACGGGCGGTGACGGTGGCGAGGAATGCCTTCGGCTCGCGGACGACGTCACGGTCGGTGCCCTGCCACCGCAGCCACGCGTCCTGTAGCACGTCCTCGGCCTCCGTGGTGCTGCCGAGGACTCGGTAGGCGATGCCGAAGAGATGGGGACGCGCCGCCATGAACACGTTCGTCGCCTCGTCGAGGGAGTCCGTGTCGTCCCCGAGACCCATGCGTGCCGCCTTCACTTCCCATCCCGTTCTCGCAAGCGCTTGCCCACGGTACGGCAGGCGGGGCACGACCTGGCAGAACATGTCATGGCCGTACGAGCCGCACAGCCAGGGCGGAAGGATCCGGCCGTCCGGTCAGTGCGATGAAACGCTTCTTCTCCAGTTCCGCATCATCATCGCACGGGAGGCCGGCCACAACCGGAACGCCTCGTCGTGCCGACGCAGCACGTGTGGTTCTGTTGACGGAATCCGACACCACTTGTCGCTCAGGGTCGAGAACGCCGTGTTTCGCCGGAGGGCGACGTTTGTGAGTTCTGGCAACGCTTGAGGGGTTGCGGTGGGAGCATTGACGTGCTCTGCGGGATGAGGCTGCGATGCCGCCACCGAAATCCAAGGTCGACTTGTACGCGGCGATCCGCCGTGACGCTCGGGCAGGGATGTCGTACCGGGCCTTGATGCGTAAGTACGGAGTCGGATTTCGCACGGTGAAGGCCGCGTTGGAGTCGGTCTGGCCGGAGCCCCGGAAGAAGCCGCGGCCGCGCGGGACCCGCCTGCATGCCTACAAGCCGTTGATCGACGCGATGCTTCGAGCGGATCTGGATGCTCCGCGCAAGCAGCGTCACACGGTCAAGCGGATCTTCGACCGGCTCCTGGACGAGCACGGGGCGGAGGCGGTGACCTATCCGATGGTGCGGGCCTATGTCGCCGATCGGCGGCCCCAGATCGCTGTTGAGGCCGGCCGCGGGGTGGTACACGCGTTCATTCCGCAGTCCCACCGGCCGGGGGCCAGGGCGGAGGTGGACTTCGGCGACGTGAAGGTACGCCTCGCCGGTGAGCAGGTCACCTGCTTCGTGTTCGCGATGCGCTTGTCGTATTCGGGCAAGGCCGGCCACCGCGTCTTCGCCTCCTGCGGCCAGGGCGTCCCGACCGGCAAGGTCCGCTACGACAACCTCCGCTCTGCGGTCTCCCGGGTGCTGAGCTCACGCTCCCGCGTGGAGAACGAGCGATGGACCGCGTTCCGGTCGCACTTCGGCATCGATGCTGCGTATTGCCTGCCCGGCATCGAGGGCGCTCATGAGAAGGGTGGGGTGGAGGGGCAGATCGGCTGGATCCGCCGCAATCACATGGTCCCCGTCCCCCGAGGTCGCCTCCCTCGCCGAGCTCAACGCAATGATCGAGCAGTGGGACGAGGACGACGAACGGCGCCGGATCGGCTCCCGGCCACGGCCGGTGAGCGAGTACTTCGCTGTCGAACGGCCGCTGCTGCAGCCGTTACCGGACGAACCCTTTGAGACGGGACGGCTGTTCAGCCTGCGGGTGGACCGCTTCAGCCAGGTCAGTGTCCGCACCAATCGCTACTCGGTGCCGGTGCGGCTGATCGGGCGGACGGTGAGAGCGATACCGCACGCGTCCGAGCTGGTGGTCTACGACGGCCAGCAGGAGGTCGCCCGTCATGAACGGCTGATCGCCAAGGGGAAGGCCCGGTTGGATCTGGACCACTATCTGGAAGCCCTGGTCCGCAAGCCCGGAGCGTTTCCCGGGGCCACCGCCCTCGAACAGGCGCGTTCCGCAGGGAAGTTCACGCCCGGTCCATGACGCCTGGTGGGAGGCGGCGAAGGCTTCCCACGGCGAGCAGGACGGCACCCGGGCCCTGATCGAGGTCCTGCTGATGGGCCGCCACGTCCCCCACGAGCACCTGGTCGCTGGGCTTGCCTTCGCGCTCAGGGCCGGCGCCCTGACCGCGGACGCCGTCGCCCTGGAGGCCCGGAAGGCTGCCGAAGCCTACGAGGTCGCGGCTCCGGTTGTCCCGGCGGAGCCGGAACGGACGAACGTGACTTCGCTGACCGAGCGGCGGCTGGCCCAGCTTCCGCCCGACACCCGGCCGCTGCCTTCGGTCGCGGCCTACGACCAGCTGCTGCGAGCCCGGCAGCCGGCCGACCGCCCCGCCATCCAGGGAGAGATGCCGTGACACTCAAACACCACCGCGGGCTGACCGAACAGGCCGCGACCGCCGCCGTCGACCAGGCATGCCGCATGCTCCGGCTGCCCACTATCCGGGCCCAGTTCCCCGACCTGGCCGAAGCCGCCGCCCGCGACCAGATATCCTATCGCGGCTTCCTCGCCGAACTGCTGATGGCCGAGTGCGACGACCGGGCCACGCGACGCTCCGAACGGCGCATCAAGGCGGCGCAGTTCCCGCGGGAGAAGTCGCTGAGGGCCTTCGGCTTCGAGGCCAACGGGAACGTCGACGCAGCCGTCATTCACACTCTGGCGACCTGCGAGTAGGTCAAGAAGGGCCTGCCGCTCTGCCTGATCGGCGACTCCGGCACCGGCAAGTCCCACCTGTTGATCGCGCTCGGGACCGAGGCCGCCCTGGCCGGCTTCCGGGTCCGCTACACACTTGCCACCAAGCTGGTCAACGAGTTGGTCGAGGCGGCGGACGAGAAGGTCCTGACCAAGACCATCGCCCGCTACGGACGCGTGGATCTCCTCTGCATAGACGAACTCGGCTATATGGAGCTGGACCGCAGGGGCGCTGAGCTGCTGTTCCAGGTGCTCACCGAACGCGAGGAGAAGAACAGCGTCGCCATCGCCTCCAACGAGTCATTCGGCAAAGCGCACATGTTCCGGGGAACCAGTGCGAGGTGTTGCCGAACTGCGACAGGTTCGACGAGGCATAGCGGGCACTCTCGTAGTCAGACGTCCTGTGGCCATCCACCCAGGGCCCGCGTCAGATGCTCGCGCAGTTCCGGATCATCCGTCGCCGCCGCGAGGCGATAGGCGGTAGGACCGACACGCCAACCCGAATCATGATCGAAAGGCGGTCGCTGTCCCGCTGCATTGTGCGCGAGCTTGGCCACCAGTTCCGCGAGTGCAAAGCGCAGAGCGTCTTCCTCAGCCAGCGGGGCCTCTTTGCTCAGACTCCGTTGCCGGATTCGGTCGAAGACTTCGCGGCCCCGCGGCCAGTGGTCTTCACGTTCTGCCAGGTTCAGTGCCTCGTCGATCTCTGGTGACTGTCCCCTCCTCCGGGCTGCAGCAGCAAGAACGCTGCCTGCCCAAGCAACTGGTTCCTGCTGTTGCTGGAACAAGTTCCGCCCCCAGATATAGAGACGCTCATTCAGCGACAGGTCAGCCACGATGGCTCCCATTCTCGTGGAGGAAGTGGCGGAGATCGGCGGCGAGGATGGACATCTGCTCGCCGGCCTCCAGCCATGTGGTGACGGATCCTGCCCAGCCGCCCGCGGCCGTCGGCCAGGGCTGAAGAGTCCAGGTCAACCCGACATGCCCGCCAGCCCGGAAGACCGCTGTGACGGTGAGGTCGTGATCGTTGTTCTGCCAGACGCGCTCGCCGTCCCACCCTCGAAAGTCCCGAGCCAGCTCCTCCAGGAAGGGCACCAGGTCCGCGTCCCAGATCCATGCGACCACTTCATCGACGCGGGCATTCAGCCCGGGCGCGCATGCCTCAATGGCGTAGTGCACGCGGTCGTCGTCCGGACGGAAACGGTCACAGAACCTCACCCTGACCGCCGGGTTGTCCTGGGAGCGGACGACCACCTCGGTCAATTCGGTGAGGCCAACCTCGTGAGTGCTCATTCGCCGAACAGTAGGTCAGCCTGTCGTCTGCCGTCGCCGTGATTCTGGGCCGGGCAGGCGGCCGGGATCGACGTGGTCGGCAAGGTAGATCATGGTGGCCTCGGGATCCATGCCGAACGCGGCGGCGACGAGTTTGGGGTCCATAGTGTTGACCAGGTCGAGTAGTCGAGTGCAGCGGATCATGCGGGGCGGGAAGCCGCAGGCGTCCAGGACGTGACTGACATAGGCGGTGGACGCCGGGCCCCGGCCGGACTTCGTCTGGCGGGTGACCATGACGTGGGGGTTGTCGGTCCGCTGGGCTTCGCGGTGAGCGAGGCAGCGTTCCAGCACTGCCCATGACGCCGGGTCCAGGGGAACCGGATGCGGACGGTCGCCGAGCCGGGTAGTCCGGGCGTGAGGGTCGAGGTCAGCGGTCTGCAGCATCTTGACCTCGCGGCTTGATGCGCCGTGCAACAGGGCAAGCATGCCCAGCAGGGCCTCGTGCGGGTGGACGGCCGGGCCGGTGGTCCAGCGACGGAACAGAACGCGTTGCTGATCAAGTGTCAGCGTCGCCCCGGTGAAGCCGCTCGGTCCTCGGGAGGTCAGGCCGTGGGAGGGATCGACGAGCACGATCTTCCGGGAACGCGCGAAGCGGAAGAACTGCCCGAGTACGACCAGCCGACGTTTCCGGGCCCTGGGCGAGCCGGCGAGGAAGGCTTCGACGTCGTGGACATCGGTCAGCGCCCAGTCCTGCTTGCCGCGTTCACCGGCGAGGAAGCCGGCGAGGTCACGCAGGATGGCCAGTGCCGCTTCGATGGTTCCATCGCTGCGAGGTCGTGTTCCGGCACGGCGGGCTCTCTCTCGTGAGCGCATCATGAACTCGGCGAACGCGTCCACCGTTGGCCGCAGGGTCTCGGGGACGGCATCGATGCGGCGCTGTCGGCGGCCGGCCGCGAGCCGTTCGGCCTGACCGGTGGCCATGGCCATGCCGTGAGCGGTGAAGAAGGTTTCCAGTGCGCGGGCGAGGGAGCCCATCGAGCGTCCCGAACAACGGGAGCGTTCGAGCAGAGCCTGCGGATGGTTGGGTCACTCGTCCAGGAGAAGTCGTCCCAGGGAGGTGATCATCGTGCATGCGCGGCTGACGCAGTACTTGGCGGCGAGTTCGGCGGTGAAGTCCCGCAGCCAGTCCGGGGGTTCGGCGAGTTCGGCGATCAGGTTCTCGGTTCGGACGAAGGGCCGGTCGGGGTGACGCTGCCAGCAGGCTGAGCACAGTCCCAGCCCTGCGTGCCGTCGAACGCGGCCGCATTCGCGGCAGGGCCGGGGCGGCTGCTTGGTCTGGCGGGGACGCGAGCAATGCCCGCACCAGCCGGTGTCTTCACGCAGATAGCCGGGCCGACCGCAGCGAGGGCAGAGCGTCTTGGCGGCGTCGCGTTCCGTCTTGCGCGAGCAGTCCCGGCACAACGTCGCTGTCATGTCTCTGACCGGATGGCCGCAGGTGATGCACACGCGCGAGCAGGTGATGCACCGGCCGGTGTCCTCCTGGAGGACGCGCTGCTGACCGCAGCGGGGGCAAGCCGCCCTGGCCGCCGCCTCCTTTTGCCGGGCCGTGCAGCGACAGCAGTACTGCCGGTCGATGAAGCCGACCGGGGCTCCGCAGCCGACGCAGTCGCTCTGTTTGACGCCCACGATGCCACCCGGGTCAGAGCGGCGGCATCGAACGGCCGCGGGCGGAGACCGCCTTGGGCAGATCAGCGACTGGCCGGGGTGGGGAGGCTGGACGCTCGACGGGGGTGGTGTCGACCTCGAACAGGTCGTTGGGAGTGCATTCCAGTGCGGTGCACAACGCGATCAGGGTGGACATCTTCACCTGGGAGGGCTCCTTGGTGAACAGCGCGGACACCGACGCGGAGGACATCTGCAGGCCGGCACGTTCGGCCAGGAGCCGCTGCAGTTGGGTGCCGGTCCAGACCTCACGCTGGGCGGCGGCCATCCGCAGGCGCCATCGGATCTTCATGCGGGGCTGCCCTCCTCGGCGGTGAGTTCGCCCAGCGTGGTGGTCACCGCGCGGCGATAGGCGTCCTCGATGAACGTCGCGGAGGGCCGGACGTATCGCATGGTCGAGCTGACCGTCCAGTGACCGAGGAGTTGCTGGATCGCCACGAGGTCCACGCCGCGTTCGTAGTTGTGGGTCGCGCAGGCCCGCCGCAGGGCATGCGGGCTGAACCGGTCGGTGGCCGGGCGTCCTTCGAGTTCCATCAGATAGCGCAGGCGGTTGCGGATCGTCCCACGGTGCAGGCTGCCGCCGGACTCGTCCGCGAACAGCACCGGCGAGTTGGGGAACTTGCCCCGCACGTCGTCGAGGAACCAGTGCAGGACGAGGTCGAGGCCGTCCAGCATGGGCACCCAGCGCGGCCTGGGGCCGGAAGTGCGGGCGCCTTTGCCGAAACGGACGTGGAGTTTCCCGAACGGGCCTCGCGAGAAGTGGGCGTCGGGACGCTCCAGCAGGGAGGCTTCTTCCGAGCGCAGGCCGGCGTGATACAGGGTCCGGAACATCGCATAGTCCCGGGCTGCGGGCCCGTACTTGCGGGCGGTGGCGATCCGGGCCTTGAGGAAGTCGAAGAACTCCGCCACCCGTTCAGGGGTCGGCGGCGGCAGTTGAGCCGGGGAGTCGTCCCCGACATGCCGTGAGGCGTTGAACTCGTCCACCGGGCAGACCAGACGGACGCCGAACCCCGCTTCAATTTCAACGGCCTTGCGGACCTGCAGGAACCGGTGGAAGCCCTTGAAGATCTGCACGTACTCGCGTCGTGTCGATGCCGCCCGTCCAGCGAGGGCCAGGTCGCCGACGACCCGGTCGATGTCCTCCGGGGTGACGTCCCACGCGGGCCGACCCAGCGCGTTCAGCGTCCGTTCCAGCAGGCCAATGTCGTTCTCGACTGTCACCGGGCTGAACCCGCGGGCCCGCCACGAGGCGACGAACGCCTCGACGCACTCGGCCTGGAACTCCCACGGATCGGCGGTCACCGGCTCCAGCAGGACGGCCCCACCCTCGATCACCCGCAACTGGGATGTCACCGGCACACCTTCCTCGCACCTCGCCGATCAAGGCAGCACCTGGAGAATCCGAACACCACCATGAAGACCAACGAGGACTGCAGGAGATGGATACGGGCCGGTGGCAGCGGCGATCCTCGAAAAGGAACATGTGCCAGCCCCAGATGGCTGGACCAGGACGTTCACGGATCCGCGGCTCTGCGCGGCCATTGTCGACCGTCTCACCTTCGGCGGGAACATCATCGAGACCGGCACCGAATCCTACCGGCTCGCCAGCACCAGGGCGGCCCGAGGGCAGGACGTCGCCGCGAACTGATCACTTCTGGCGCACCGCCGTGACCGGCCCTTTCTCGCAGGTCTGAGTGTGCAGTCAGACAGCTCGCCTGGTTCTACAGGTCGGCCACGAGAAGCCGGTAGCCGGCATCGAGGGCTTCGCGATCGAGCAGGTCGGCATGGCGTTCGTGCCACCGGCCGGAGGAAAGGTCGTCTGACAGCCGGGCCAAGCCCGGCTGGAGAACTTCGTCGCTGGTCTGAGCTAACAGCGAGATACCGGCCCGCACTTCCGGGTCGAGGTATGCCTCGGGTCGGCGCCAGAAGGCGGCGAGGAATCCGTCGGTGCAGTCGTGCGGGACGGGGACGGTTTCGATGCGCGCGCCTCCCAGCAACCTGGACAAACGGTCGATCGCGACGGCTCGTGTGTCGTCGAACGCGGCTGCTTCGGGCAAGTACTCCTCCAGCAGCCAGAACCTGTGGTTGATGTCGGGGTCGAAGGTGAGGACGACGATCCGCTGCCGGGCGATGCGGAGGAGCTCGCCGATGCCCGCTTCCAGGTCGCTCCAGTGGTGCACGGTCAGGAGGGCCATCGCCGCATCGGCCGAGTCGTCGGCGAGAGGGATCGACTCTGCGGATGCTTCCAGGGCCGGTGCGGATCCGGCTGGGCGCTGGGCGATCATCACTGAGCTGGGTTCAACAGCCAGCACCGTGTGTGACGGTTCGTAGGAGCCGGTGCCGGCTCCTACGTTGATCACAGTGGTGGCACCATCGAGGGCTTGATGGATCCTGGCGGCGATTCGGGGGTCCGGTCGCCGGGTGTCAGCGTAGGTCGCACCGATGCGGTTGTAAGTCGCCACACCGCACAGTATGCGCTTCCCGCTGACACCGGGAAGAGCTCGCAGCGTTGTCAGTTCTCATCGACATTTTCGAGCTGTCTGATCGCCAACTGCTACCCGAAACCGTCGACAACGTTGCCCGCTTCCACTGACGAAACCACACGTGCCCGTCATCGCTCACGGGTGTTGACCGACGGTGAGTTCACAGTGGTCACCCGCGCCGGCCATACCGGTCGCGCGCCCGCACGACCATCTCAGGACGGATCGCGCCGGCACGTGCCAGACTGTCGAGGGCCGCGACGACGATCGACTCGGCGTCCACCCGGAAGTAGCGCCGTACGGCGTCCCGGGTGTCCGACAGCCCGAAGCCGTCCGTACCCAGCGACGAGTAGTCGTGGCCGACCCACTGGCTGATCTGGTCGGGCACCTGCCGCATCCAGTCGCTGACCGCCAGCACAGGCCCGGGCGCGTCCGCCAGCGCCGCCGTCACATAGGGGACGCGCTCCTCGCCCCGTAGCCGTGCTCGGTCGGCGTCCAGCGCGTCGCGGCGCAGCTCCGTCCAGGACGTCACCGACCAGACGTCGGCATGGACGCCCCACTGGGACCGCAGCAACTCCTGGGCATCCAGCGCCCAGTGGATGGCCGTACCGGAGGCCAGCAGCTGGATCCGTGGTTCTGCTCCGGCGGGCTCGGCGTGCCGGAACAGGTAGATGCCCCGCACTATGCCTTCCTCGACCCCGGGCCCGGCGGGCATCGCCGGCTGCTCCTTGGGTTCGTTGTAGACCGTGAGGTAGTAGAAGACGTCCTCGGGCCGGTCACCGTACATACGCCGCAACCCATCCCGCACGATCACCGCGATCTCGTACGCGAAGGCCGGGTCGTAGGACACGGCGGCCGGATTCGTGGACGCCAGCAGATGGGAATGCCCGTCGGCGTGCTGCAGCCCCTCGCCCGTCATCGTGGTACGGCCCGCCGTCGCCCCGATGACGAACCCGCGTCCCATCTGGTCGGCGAGCGCCCAGAACTGGTCGCCGGTGCGCTGGAAACCAAACATGGCATAGAAGATGTAGAACGGGATCATGGGTTCACCGTGGGTGGCGTACGAGGTCGCCGCGGCGGTGAACTCGGCCATGGAACCGGCTTCGGTGATGCCTTCGTCGATCAACTGGCCGTTCTTTGCTTCCCTGTAGTACAGCAGCTGCTCAGCGTCGACAGGTTCGTAGGTCTGGCCCTCCGGCGAATAGATCCCGGCCGTCGGGAACAGGGACTCCATGCCGAACGTGCGGGCCTCGTCCGGGATGATCGGCACCCAGCGCCGTCCCGTCTCCTCATCCCGCATCAGGTCCTTGATCAGGCGGACCAGGGCCATGGTGGTGGCCACCTCCTGATGCCCGAAGCCCTTCTCTAGGGCTTCGAACGGGCGGGCCGGCGGCTGCCTCAGCGGTTTCGCGACCACCCTGCGCACCGGGACTGGGCCCCCCAGCGCCGCCCGCCGCTCGCGCAGGTACCGGACCTCCTCCGAGTTCTCCCCCGGATGCCAGTACGGCACCAGGTCGCCGCTGAACGCGCTGTCGGGGATGGGGAGTTCGAGCAGGTCACGCATTTCGCGGAACTGCGCCATGGTCAGCTTCTTCATCTGGTGGTTGGCGTTGCGTGACTCGAAGCCGGAGCCGAGCGTGTGCCCCTTCACCGTCTGGGCGAGGACGACCGTCGGCGCGCCCCGGTGCTCGACGGCTGCCCGGTAGGCGGCGTAGACCTTGAGGGGTTCGTGCCCGCCCCGTGAGCTGCCGAACAGTTCGGTCAGCCGGCTGTCGCTCAGCCCCGCGGCGAGCCGGGAGAGCGCGTCGCCCGTGAAGAAGTGTGTGCGGATGTACGTGGCATCCCGGGCGGCGTACGTCTGCATCTGGGCGTCGGGCACCTCGCCCAGGCGGTGGACCAGGGCGCCGGTAGTGTCCTGCGACAGGGCGGAGTCCCAGGCCTCGCCCCAGAGTGACTTCACCACGTTCCAACCCGCTCCGCGGAACCTGGCCTCCAGCTCCTGCACGATCTTGGAGTTCGGTCGCACGGGCCCGTCCAGGCGCTGCAGGTTGCAGTTGACGACGAAGGTGAGGTTGTCGAGCTGCTCCCGGGCGGCGAGCGCCAGCGCGGCCGTCGATTCCGGCTCGTCCGTCTCACCGTCCCCGAGGAAGGCCCACACGCGCGACGCGGAGGTGTCCTTGATGCCACGGGCGTGCAGATACCGGTTGAACCGGGCCTGGTGGATGGCGGCGAGCGGGCCGAGCCCCATGGACACGGTCGGGAACTCCCACAACCATGGCAGCCGTCGGGGGTGCGGGTAGGACGGCAGTCCATGACCGTCGGCCTCCCGCCGGAAACCGTCCAACTGCGCCTCGCTCAGGCGCCCTTCGAGGAACACACGGGCGTAGATGCCCGGCGAGGCATGCCCCTGGAAGTACAGCTGGTCGCCCGAGCCTCCCTTGCCGTCCTTGCCCTGGAAGAAGTGGTGGTACCCGATCTCGTACAGCCAGGCCGCCGAGGCATAGGTGGATATGTGGCCGCCGAGCCCGAACCGGGCACCGCGGGTCACCATCGCCGCCGCGTTCCACCGGTCCAGGGCGGTGATCCTGGACTCCATGGCGAGGTCACCGGGATAGGCCGGCTGGGCCGACACGGGGACGGTGTTGATGTAGTCGGAGGACAGGAGCCCGGGCACGGACACGCCGGACCGGGCCGCGAACTCGTGCACCCGCCGCAGCAGGTACACGGCTCTGTCCGGGCCCGCGTTCCGCACGACGGCGTCGAGTGACGCCTGCCATTCGGCGGTCTCCTCGGTGTCCTGGTCGGGTAGTTGGTCGAGCTCACTCATGGCCGTTTCCTGTCAGGGCGTCGGGCGTCGGGCGTCGGGCGTGAGGTGTGGTGTGTGGGGTGTGGGGCTCCTGATACAACGACTCGCATTCCGGGATCCCCTTCCTGTCAAAGGGGCGGTGACCCATCGGATGGCTTCGTAAGCCGGCGGCGACGTCAGTTGCTCACACCATCTAGGACAGGACTCACCCCAATGTTGTGACACTGATGTGGCCGCGGGTGTCACAGATCCGTGCGGAGCCCGGTCATCACCATGACGGCCATGACGGCCATGGCCGGGTGAGTCAAAGGGAGGACGACGCATGTCGGACACGGAGGCAACGCAGGGGAACGGGCAGCAGACCCACTCGGAGGGATGGAAGACGGCTGCGAAGATGCTGCAGGACACCGCACCGCTCATCGTTCCCGAGGGCGCGTCGGCGATGACCATTTTCGTCGAGTGGGAGCCCGGAGACCCGGGAACTCCGCCCCACCGCCACTCGGGGCCTGCGTTCGGTTACGTCGTCGAGGGCGCCGTCCGTTTCGAGCTCGAGGGCGAGCCCGAGCGCGTGATCGAGGCGGGCGGGACGTTCTGGGAGCCCGGCGGTGACGCGATCCACTACCAGGACGGCAACGCGCTGCCCGACGCGCGGACCCGGTTCGTCGTGACGATGCTGTGTGCGCCGGGCAAGCCCATGCTCGAACTGGTCGCGGAGGAGGAATTGGCCCAACGGGCCCATCTCCGCGCCCCACGCCCCACTGACTGACTGTCCACGGCCCGATCCGTAGTCGGTTGCGAACGGTGGCTGTCCGCTGCCAGGGAGAAGCCGGTGAGGCATGAGCGCCACTGATGTCGTGTACGCCATGCTGACAGGGCTG
This sequence comes from Streptomyces sp. NPDC006332, assembly GCF_040612855.1. NCBI lineage: Bacteria > Bacillati > Actinomycetota > Actinomycetes > Kitasatosporales > Streptomycetaceae > Streptomyces > Streptomyces sp. NPDC006332. The sequence continues at coordinate 109,920 of NZ_JBEXRA010000022.1, read as the reverse complement.
TTCGTGGCCTCGTCCGTCTACGCGCTGTGGCAGGTCGTGCGGCCACGAAGCTTCGGGCGGCGCGCACGAGGCGACCACCTCCTGCACGCCGTCATGGCGTCGGCCATGGCGGTGATGCCGTGGCACCGGGGCAGCGAAGTGCCGCCGCAGGGGCAGACGGTCTTCTTCGCCGCCGTGGCACTGTGGTTCCCGTTGACCTCGGTCCTGAGCCGCCGTGGCCGAAGGCTGGTCGGCCTCGTGCGGAGGACGCCCTATGCGGTCGGTATGGTCGCCATGGCTTGGATGCCGGTGAGGCACGGCGGCGTCACGGACGCGGGAACCGGCGACGTGATCACCGGCGTGCTGACGCTCTGTCTCCTGGCCTACGCTCTCCGGTCGCTGACCCGGGGCATGCCCAGACTGCGCGGACCCTCGGGCGACGTGGACGTCTCCACCGGCATCGGCGGCCCTTGCGACCGATTCTGGCATGGATCGACGGCCATGGGCACGGCCATCATGCTGCTCATTCACCACTGACACCGGATGGCACCGCGAACACGGATCTGGGGCCGCCTCACCTAATTCGTCACACGCGTCGACGCCGGTTCCTGAAATCCGGCTCACGCCCCTCGGGGCCGACCCGCAGGAACGGTGTCGGGCCCGAGGGAGACGTCGGCGTGGGGAACGGAAGTTGGTGACGCCGTCCGGCGTGCGGAACGGTCAGACGCTCAGCCCCGCGTCTTCTCCCTGACCCAGACACCGTTGGCCGTGAGGGGCGCGGTGCCGGTGAACTTGCCGACGCTGCAGGCGCCCTTCTTGAAGACCGAGATGTCCTTGTGGTTGTCGGAGAGGCTCCAGTTCGTCCAGCCGATCTTCTTCTTGGCCATGAGGTCGGTGTACTTCTGCGCCATGGCGAAGTCCTGGCCCCAGCCGTTCCAGGAGGCGACGGCCCACTCCGAGACAAAGATCGGGAGCTTGTCCGAGGCGCGGTCCAGACGCTTCAGGAACTGCTCCTTCCCCGCGGTCGCGTAGAAGTGGTACGTGTACATGACGTTCTTGGCGCGTACCGGAGCGTCGACGATCTCCTGCTCCTTGGACGCTTCGGCCAGGCCGAGCGTGGCCCACCCCCTTGTCGGGACCAGGACCACGCTTTCCGGAGCACGGGAGCGGATCACCGGAATGATCTTCTCCGAGTAGTCCTTGATCGTCGCCCAGCTCACGCCGTTGGGCTCGTTGGCGATCTCGTAGATCACGTTTTTCTTGTGCTTGTGGCGCTCGGCGATCTGCTTGAAGAAGGCGCGCGCGTTGTCGAGGTCCTGGTGCGGGTCGCCCGGGTGGATCGTGTGCCAGTCGACGATGACGTACATTCCGCGGGCGCTCGCCATGTCGACGAGCCGGCTCGCCAGTTCGGTGTACTTCTTCGGATCCTTGAGGTACGCGCCCTCCCGTGCGTACGTCGAGACGCGCAGAACGCTCGCCTTCCAGTCGTAGGCCTGGGCGTCCAGTGCCGCGGCGGTCAGGCATTGCGGATACCACTGCGTGCCGTGCGTACTCATGCCCCGCAGCTGGACCGGCTTGTTGGACTGCGAGCACAACTTCGTGCCGCAGACGTGGAGCTGGCCGTATGTCTGCACCGGCGTCTTGGCCTTGGGCGCCGGCGCGCTTTCCGCCGCGTGCGCCTGGGTCACGGGAATGAGACCCAGCGTCCCCGCGAGGGCCAGTGAGGTCCAGGCCGCGCGACGGCTGCGGGAATTCAGTGAATGCATTTCTGCCTCCAGTTCCTTGGAGAGGGTACCGATGGGCAAATATGACGAACTGACCCGTCACCTGTGGCGCGGCACCACCGCGATTCGTCCGAGCAGCAAGAATGTTCACCTCTGTGGGGGCACGGTCAGCCATTTGGAGGTATCGCGGCGGGCAGAGAGTCGCCGGAACATCTCACGACGAGTCACGTCAACCGGATTTCAGGAACCGACGGCGACCATCTCTCGACTCTGCGGTGGTGCCACTCCGAAGAATCCTTCCTTCGAGCGACCCGTACAGCAATCAGCCCAGCCGGACGCACACGGCACACGCGGTCTGGCTAGTGGTTTGGAGGTGACCACTACATTCAAGGAGCCCCCTCGGTCCGAGCAGGCGGCCACGTGCGTACTCCCCAAGCCACCGGATGACAAGGAGAAGTACTCCTACGCGAGACGTCATCTCTGGGTACTCACGGTGGCCTCGCTCATCAGCATGGGCTGTCTCGTCTTCAGCCAGTTCCGGCTGATCCAGTCGTCACCGTGGCTGTTCGTCCTGCTGCCGTGCCTGGGCTTCAGCGTCCTGTATTACATCGCCTCACTGCGTGTGAACGCATTCACAACCGATTTCGATCTCCAGGGCCATCGCCGACTGGTTCAGAACTGGCACCCCGAGGAGTACCCGACGGTCGCCGTCTTCCTGCCGGTGTGCGGCGAACCCGTCGACATTCTGGAGAACACCTGGAGGCATGTTCGCCGACTCGCCGACCGTTATCCCGGCCAGGCCACCGCATACGTACTCGACGACTCCGCCAATCCGGAACTCGCCACCATGGCCAAGGACCTCGGTTTCGTCTACGGGACCCGGCCCCGCCCCGGCTGGTTCAAGAAAGCCGGCAACCTGCACTACGGGCTGAGCATCTCCGACGAGGAGTACATCCTCATCCTCGACGCCGACTTCGCCCCGCGGGCGGATCTGCTGGAGGAACTGCTGCCGTACATGGAGAGGGACCCGAAAACCGGCATCGTCCAGTCACCGCAGTATTTCCGGGTGAACGACCGGCAGACGTGGATCGAGCGCGGCGCGGGTTCCGTCCAGGAACTGTTCTACCGGGCGATCCAGGTTTCTCGTCAGCGCCATGGCGGCGCCATCTGTGTGGGCAGTTGCGCCGTCTATCGGCGGGCAGCCTTGGAAGCCAACGGCGGTACCACTCTGATCGAGCATTCGGAGGACGTGCACACGGGCTTCGACCTGGGTCGTCTGGGCTGGAGTCTGCGCTATGTGCCGATTCCCCTCGCCACCGGCAACTGTCCCGACAACGTGAGCGCGTTCTACCACCAGCAATACCGTTGGTGCTCGGGTTCCATGAGCCTGCTGGGAAGCAAGAAGTTCTGGAGCACGAAGCTCAGACTCACCACCCGGCTCTGCTACTTCTCCGGCTTCTTCTACTACCTCCACACCGCGCTCTTCACCTTCGTGGCGCCACTGCTCCCGATCGTCCTGCTGGTGGCCATGCCCGAAAAACTCAAGGTCGAGTACATGCTGCTGGTCCTTCCCAGCGTCGTCTACACGGTGTTGATCTTCCCCTTGTGGCACAAGTGCCCCTACCGGATCGAAGCATGGGCCGTGCGCCTGTTGTACGGCTGGGCGCATCTGTTCGCCATCTGGGACATCGCACGCGGCAGGCGACAGGCGTGGCGTCCCACCGGCTCGGCGTCCGCCGGCCGGAACACCCACCGGCGCTTCCTGATCGGCGTCCGGCTCTGGAGCGGCGGTACGGCCCTGCTGTGGGTGGGCATCGCGGTCTGGCGCATGCTCACCCTGTACGCGCCCGATTTCGCGCTGGTGCTGGCCTCCGGACTGTTCTACGCCGTGATCGTGGGCCGCGTCCTCGTTCCGGACCGTGGCACCGGGGAGGAGTCCGTCCCGGGGCTCACGCGGAGGAAGCTGGAGCCCGCGGAGAACCTCGGTGGGCTGTGACAGAAACGCGAGCACGTCCTCAGAGCCCGGCTGGGCGCGGCTCTGAGGACCTCTGCCACGGTTGCCGTCGGGGTACGTGCGTGCGGTGTCCATGCCGACGGCGTCAGGGGGGACGAGCGGCTGAGGGTCAGTCGTCCCTACCTTGTTGATCGGGATGAGCGAGCCATTCGTAGGGTTGGCTCACCCAGGGGCGCTGGGTGTGGCTTTCAGTCGTCTGCCGTGTCTGTGGCTTTAGAGGATTGGCCGCCCGGCGCCCTACGACGACTCGGCTGCTCATTAGGAATTGCGGCACTGATCGCTCAGTAGGGACTCGACAGCGAGGTCGTCCGTGGTACCTGTACGAACACGACCCGCGGAGAAGCACGTGACAGCGATCTGGGCCGGTATCGACGCCGGCAAGACACATCACCACTGCGTGGTGATCGACGACACCGGCAAGCGGCTGCTGTCCCGACGCGTCGCCAATGACGAGACCGATTTGCTCAAGCTCCTGGGCGACGTGCTCGGCCTGGGCAATGACACCCTGTGGGGCATTGACCTGGCGGACGGCGGGGCCGCCCTGGTCATTGCGGTCCTGCTCAACCACGGCCAGCAGCTCCTCTACATCCCGGGGCGGACGGTCAGCAGGGCTTCCGAGGGCTACCGGGGCGACGGCAAGACCGATGCCAAGGACGCGGCGGTCATCGCCGACCAGGCGCGTATCCGACGGGATCTCACCCCGTTGCCGCCCGGCGACGAGCTGGTGTCCGAGCTGAAGATCCTCACCCGCCACCGCCGGGACCTCAGCGACGACCGCACCCGGACCATCAACCGGCTCCGCGGCCACCTCACCGAGATCTTTCCCGGCCTGGAACGCGAACTCGACCTGGGCAACGTCGGCCCCCTGGCAGCGCGGACCGGCTGGCTGCCTTCGCCGGAGTTTCCCCGACGCCTCGTGACTCCGGGAAGATCAGCGGCAACCTGCACCGCCCCACGCGCTACAGCCGACGCCTCCAACGCGTCTTCTACACCTCCGCGCTGATCAGCATCCGCTGCTGCGACGAATCCCGCCGCTTCTACGACCGCAAGCGCGCCGAAGGTAAACGACACTGCCAGGCCGTCATGGCGCTCGCCCGGCGTCGAGTCAACGTCCTGTGGGCCCTCCTTCGTGACAGACGGTGCTACAACCCCATACCGCCCGTCACTCCGGCCACTTGACAACTCCATTAGGAATCCTCGATCGTCACGGTGACGGGCGTGCCGATCTCGACCGTGCGGCTGACCGTGCACAGTCGGTCGTGGGAGGTCCTGACCGCTCGCGGAAGGATCGTCCTGGCCCGGTCCGCGCCGTCGCCCTCGCCGTCCGGGAAGGTGACGGAGAAGGCGACCCTGAGGCCGGTCATCCGGTTGCCGAGCTCGTCGCTGACCTTGTCACCGGTCACCGCGACGGAGAACGTGGCGGGTTCCGCGTGGCGACTGGTGGCGACGTCGACGTCCGCCGCCGAACACCCTCCGATCGCGGCGAGCAACAACTCGACCGGGGTGAACGCACTGTCCCCGTGAGCACCGGAACTCGTACCGAAGGTGATCGTGGCGCCGCGGGCGTTCGTCGCGACGAAGTGGCCGGTGCTGATGCGCTCGACGGTGACGGAGCGCGGGGAGTCCTGGGTCATGTGCCGACACTAGCGCCGGGGGTGGGACGTCACCGGGGCGGCCGTACGGTCAGGGCGACCTGACGGTGTCTTGAGGGAGCGTGCCGAGGAACCGTACATGGGGCCGGTCTCCCGGAGCGTCGGGGGTGACGGTGGCGCGCACGCCGTACACCTGGGCGATGAGGTCCTCGGAGAGCACCTCTGCCGGGCCGCCCGCGGCAGCTACCCGGCCCTGGTTCAGCACGACGAGGTGGTCGCAGTACATCGCCGCCAGGTTCAGGTCGTGCAGGGCGATGACGGTGGTGACGGGGAGTCGCGTGACAAGCGTCAGGAGGTCGAGCTGATGCTGGATGTCGAGGTGGTTGGTGGGCTCGTCCAGGAGGAGTTCGCGTGGTTCCTGGGCGAGGGCGCGGGCGATCTGGACCCGTTGGCGTTCGCCGCCGGACAGGGTGTGCCAGAGGCGGCCGGCCCGCTCGGTGAGGCCGGTGCGGTCCAGGGCGGCGCGTACGGCCCGCTCGTCGGCCGGGGTGGTGGGGGTCCAGGCGCGACGGTGTGGGACACGACCGAGCCGTACGACGTCCAGGACGGTCAACTCGGTCTGGGTGTCCGCCTGTTGTTCGACGACCGCCAGCCGGCGGGCGATGGCTCGGCGGCTGTACTCACGCAACGGGTGGCCGTCGAGGGTGACGACGCCGGAGGTGGGGGTGAGAACGCCGGCGAGCAGGCGCAGGAGTGTGGACTTGCCGGAGCCGTTGGGGCCGAGCAGGCCGGTGACGGATCCGGGGGCCGCGGTGAGGCTGACCCCGTCCAGGATCAGCTGCCCGGCGGCGGTACGCGAGAGGCGGTCGGCGATGAGCGTCATCGGAGCGCCCTCCGGGTGCGGTACAGGACGAGGACGAACGCCGGTACGCCGATCAGGGAGGTGACGACGCCGACCGGTATCTCCTGCGGGTCGAGGACGGTACGGGCCAGGGTGTCGACCCACACCAGGAACACCGCCCCGGTGAGTGCGGTCACCGGCAGCAGCCGCGCGTGCCCGGGGCCGGTGAGGGCACGGGCGGCGTGCGGCAGGACCAGCCCGACGAAACCGATGGCGCCCGCCGAGCTGACCAGAGCGGCGGTCAGCAGGGCCGTGACGCAGAGCAGCACCAGCCGGGTCCGGGCGACGGAGATCCCGAGCGAGGCCGCCGCGTCCTGACCGAAGGCGAAGGCGTCCAGCGTCCGCGCGGATCCGAGGCACACGACGAGGGCGGCCGCCAGCGCGGTCAGGCACAGCCACACGTCGTTCCAGTCGGCGCCGCCGAGCGAGCCGAGCAGCCAGAACAGGACTCCCTGGGTGGTCTGGGCGTCGGCGGCCGTCAGGACGACGAAGGAGGTGAGCGCCGAGAACAGCTGCATGGCGGCGACTCCGGCCAGTACGACCCGGTCGGTCGTGGCGCCGAGGGTGTGGCTGAGCAGCAGCACCAGGGCGAAGGAGCAGACGGCTCCGACGAAGGCGCCGCCGGAGACGGACAGCGCGCCGCCACCCGCGCCGAGGACGACCACCACGACCGCGCCGGTGGAGGCTCCGGAGGAGACGCCGAGGACGAAGGGGTCGGCGAGCGGGTTGCGCAGCAGGGACTGCATGACCGCTCCGCACACGGCGAGCCCGGCGCCGCAGACGGCGGCGAGCAGGGTGCGGGGCAGGCGCAGGTTCCACACGATGCCGTCCCGGATCGGGGTCAGCCGCGAGGGTCCCCCGCCGAGATGAGCGGCCACCGCCGACCAGACGTCGCCGACGCCGATGTCCGCCGGGCCGATGGTGACGGCCACGGCGAGGGACCCGGCCAGGGTCACGAGGCCGGCCACCGTCCGCAACGCCGTGGCCGTGACGGACGAGGTCGTCACCCGGCGGGCCCGTCGGCGCGCAGGGCCGCGGCCACCTTCTCGACGCCGTCGACGGTGCGGATCGTGGGGTTCATGGCCTGGCCGCTGAGCGTGACGTACCTCTTGTTCTTCACCGCGTCCATGTTCCTGGTCGCCGGATCGGACTCCAGGAAGGCGATCTTCCGCGCGGCCGTCTCGGCGGTCTGCGAGTCGCGGGTGAGATCACCTATGACCAGGACGTCGGGGTTGCGGTCCGCGACGGTCTCCCAGTTGATCTGCGGCCATTCCTGCTTGGTGTCGTCGAAGACGTTCTTCGCGCCGAGCGCTTCGGTGATGATGCCGGGGGCTCCGCAGCAGCCCGCCATGTAGGGGGACTCCTGGTTGGCGAACCAGTACAGGACCGAGGTGTCGGAGGCGTCGATCCCCAAGGTGGCCTTGGCGACGCGGGTCTTCAGTGCCGCGACGAGCTTCGCGCCCCGTGCTTCGACGCCGAAGATCTTCGCCAGGTCCCGTATCTCGCCGTAGACCGATTCCATGGTCAGCGGCTCGGTGCGGGCACCGTCGCCGTCACCGCTGTTGTCCTTGCCCTCGCAGTCGGCCGGTGAGAGATAGGTCGGCACGCCCAGCTCCTCGAACTTCTCGCGCGGGGCCACGCCGCCCTGCCTCAGGGTGGAGGCGAAGGAGGCGGCGACGAAGTCGGGTTCGGTGTCCAGGACCTTCTCGAAGGAGGGCTGGTCGTCGGAGAGCCTGGGCACCCGGGCGTTGTCCTTCGCGAGGCCCTTCAGGACGGGGTCGGTCCAGGTGGCGGTGCCCGCCATCCGGTCGGCGAGGCCGAGGGAGAGCATGATCTCGGTGGTGCCCTGGTTCAGGGACACCGCTCGCTTCGGCGGCGACGGGATCCGGATCCGCTGCCCGCAGTTGTCCAGGGTGCGGCCCGTCGCGGTGGTGGGTGAGCCGGGGGGTCCGGTGGACGAGCCGCCGCAGGCCGTCAGGAGGAACGTCCCGGAAAGGAACAGGGCGGAGCGGCGGACTGCACGGGTGACGGGCACACAACATCCTCTGGCGTCGAGGGCCCGGTCGCGGGGCCCGTTCGTACGGGTCGCCAGCAGGTCTTCGGACTCGGGATCACCCGGCCGGAGCGCCTTCCCGGACCCTGGTCACATGTGACCGTCGTCCAGTGGCTCGCCTTGCCCCGCCCGTCACCCTCACCGCTGCGCGTCAGTTCCGGATTCGCACCGGATTCCCTTGACTGGCTTGGGCAAATTATCACGTTGTCGCACCGGCCCGAGGGGCAGCGCGGGGCGGGGCCGTCGTCCCGTCGGCACGTGGCCGGGCCCGGCAGGGCAACGCAGGTCACAGTGGCAGGGAGTGCAAGGTCACAGCGGTGTCCTCTGACGCTCCTTTGACGGTCTGGCCTAGCATCCGAGCATGACGGTCCTGCCTGACGACGGGCTCTCGCTGGCCGCCGAGTTCCCTGACGCGACGCACGAGCAGTGGCAACGCCTGGTGGCGGGCGTCCTGCGCAAGTCGGGAAAGGAAGTCTCGGGGGAAGCAGCGGAAGACGCCCTGTCCACCGCGTTGGAGGACGGGTTGCGCACCCGCCCCCTGTACACCGCGAACGATGTGACGCCCGAGCCCGGCTTCCCCGGGTTCCCCCCGTTCGTACGGGGCGGCCGGGCCGAGGGAAGCGTCACCGGCGGCTGGGACGTACGGCAACGGCACGCCGCGACCGGCGGCGACGCGGTGCTCGGGGATCTGGAGAACGGCGCCACCTCGCTGTGGCTGGTCGTCGGGACGGGCGGCCTGCCGCTCGGCTCCCTCGGCCGGGTCCTCGACGGCGTCCATCTCGACCTCGCGCCCGTCGTGCTGGACGCGGGGGGCGAATTCGACGCCGCCGCACGGGAGTTGCTGGGCCTGTACGAGGAGCGGGGCGTCGCCAAGCAGGCGGCGATCGGCAACCTGGGCGCCGACCCGCTGGCCCACGAGGCCCGTACGGGCGACGCCTCGGACTTCGCGCCGGTGGCCGCTCTCGCGCGGCTGTGCGCCGACGCGTACCCGGGGCTGCGGGCCCTGACCGTGGACGCGCTGCCGTACCACGAGGCCGGCGGTTCGGCCGCGCAGGAACTGGGCGCCTCTCTGGCGACCGGCGTCGCCTACCTGCGTGAGCTGACCGGGGCGGGGCTCAGTGTCGAACAGGCCTGTGCGCAGCTGGAGTTCCGGTATGCGGCCACCGCCGACCAGTTCCTCACCATCGCCAAGCTGCGCGCGGCCCGACGGCTGTGGGCGCGGGTCGCCGAGGTGTGCGGGGCTCCGGGCGCGGGGGCGCAGACGCAGCACGCCGTGACGTCGCCGGTGATGATGACGCGCCGTGACCCGTGGGTGAACATGCTGCGCACGACCATCGCCACGCTCGCCGCCGGGGTCGGCGGCGCCGACGCCGTCACCGGGCTGCCCTTCGACCACGCCGTGGGCCTGCCGGACGCGTTCGCACGTCGTATCGCCCGTAACACCTCGACGATCCTGGTCGAGGAGTCCCATCTGTCCCGGGTGATCGACCCGGCGGGCGGCTCCTGGTACGTGGAGCGACTGACGGACGAACTCGCCCACGCGGGCTGGGAGTTCTTCCAGCGGATCGAGGGTGTCGGCGGTCAAGCCGCCGCCCTGCGCTCGGGCCGTCTCGGTCAGGGCCTGGCGGACACCTGGGAGGCGCGCAGCGCGAAGCTGGCCAAGCGGCGCGAACCCATCACCGGGGTCAGCGAGTTCCCGCACCTCGCCGAACGTCCCGTGGAGCGTGAACCGGCTCCCGAGCCGCCGTCCGGCGGGCTGCCGCGGGTGCGGCGCGACGAGGCGTACGAGGCCCTGCGGGCGCGCTCCGACGCCCATCTCGCCGCCACCGGATCCAGGCCGCGCGTCTATCTGGCCGCGATCGGCCCGGCGTCCGCGCACACCGCGCGCACGACCTTCGCCGCCAACCTGTTCCAGGCCGGCGGCATCGAGCCCGTCACGGACGGAGCCTTCGAGGACAGCGGCGCCACCGAGGTCTGCCTGTGCTCCAGCGACACGCTGTACGAGGCGCAGGCCGACAGCACCGCCCGAGCCCTCAGGGCGGCCGGTGCCCGCCAGGTGTTCCTGGCCGGCCGTCCCGGGCAGTACACCGATGTCGACGCCTATGTCTTCGCGGGCTGTGACGCCGTCGCCGTACTCTCCGCCACCCTCGACCGCATGGGAGTGTCCTGATGGGAATCCCCGACTTCACCGGGATCGAGCTGGGGACGCCCACCACCGACGGCAGCGCCGACGAGTGGCGCAAGGCCGTCGAGAAGGCGACCGGCGGGGACGAGGCGTTCTGGGAGACCCCGGAAGGCATCGCGGTCAAGCCGCTGTACACCGGCCGTGACCTGGAGGGCCTGGACTTCCTGGGCACCTACCCGGGAGTCGCCCCGTACCTGCGCGGCCCCTATCCGACGATGTACGTCAACCAGCCGTGGACGATCCGCCAGTACGCGGGTTTCTCCACCGCCGAGGAGTCCAACGCCTTCTACCGCCGCAATCTCGCGGCCGGCCAGAAGGGCCTGTCGGTCGCCTTCGACCTGCCCACCCACCGCGGCTACGACAGCGACCACCCGCGGGTGACCGGCGACGTCGGCATGGCGGGCGTGGCGATCGACTCGATCTACGACATGCGGCAGCTCTTCGACGGCATCCCGCTGGACAAGATGACCGTGTCGATGACGATGAACGGCGCGGTGCTGCCCGTGCTCGCCCTCTACATCGTGGCGGCGGAGGAACAGGGCGTACCGCCCGAGAAGCTGGCCGGGACCATCCAGAACGACATCCTCAAGGAGTTCATGGTCCGCAACACGTACATCTATCCGCCGAAGCCGTCGATGCGGATCATCTCCGACATCTTCGCGTTCACCTCGCAGCGGATGCCGCGCTACAACTCCATCTCCATCTCGGGCTACCACATCCAGGAAGCGGGTGCGACGGCCGACCTGGAGCTGGCGTACACGCTGGCGGACGGCGTGGAGTACATCCGGGCCGGGCGGGAGGCCGGGCTGGACGTGGACGCGTTCGCGCCCCGGCTGTCCTTCTTCTGGGCGATCGGCATGAACTTCTTCATGGAGATCGCCAAGCTGCGGGCGGCACGACTGCTGTGGGCCAAGCTGGTCCGGCAGTTCGACCCGCAGAACGCCAAGTCCCTTTCCCTGCGCACCCATTCGCAGACCTCGGGCTGGTCGCTGACCGCACAGGACGTGTTCAACAACGTGACCCGTACGTGTGTGGAGGCGATGGCCGCGACCCAGGGCCACACCCAGTCGCTGCACACCAACGCCCTCGACGAGGCCCTCGCGCTGCCCACCGACTTCTCGGCGCGCATCGCCCGCAACACGCAGCTGCTGCTCCAGCAGGAGTCGGGCACGGGCCGGGTCATCGACCCGTGGGGCGGCAGCGCGTACGTGGAGAAGCTGACCTACGACCTCGCCCGCCGGGCCTGGCAGCACATCGAGGAGGTCGAGGCGGCGGGCGGCATGGCCAAGGCCATCGACGCCGGCATTCCCAAGCTGCGCATCGAGGAGGCCGCGGCCCGCACCCAGGCGCGCATCGACTCCGGGCGCCAGCCGGTCATCGGCGTCAACAAGTACCGGGTCGAGACCGACGAGAAGATCGACGTACTGAAGGTCGACAACTCCTCGGTGCGTACCCAGCAGATCGAGAAGCTGCGGCGGCTGCGGGCGGAGCGCGACGAACGGGCCTGCCAGGACGCGCTGGACGCGCTGACCCGGGCGGCCGGGGGCGACGGCAACCTGCTGGAGCTGGCGGTGCGCGCGGCCCGCGCGAAGGCCACCGTCGGGGAGATCTCCGACGCCCTGGAGAAGGTGTACGGCCGGCACGCGAGCCAGATCCGTACCATCTCCGGCGTGTACCGAAACGAAGCAGGCGAGTCCCCGTCCGTGGACCGCACCCGGGCCCTGGTGGACGCCTTCGCCGAGGACGAGGGGCGGCGGCCGCGCATCCTGGTCGCCAAGATGGGCCAGGACGGTCACGACCGCGGGCAGAAGGTGATCGCCACCGCCTTCGCCGACCTCGGTTTCGACGTGGACGTCGGCCCGCTGTTCCAGACCCCGGCCGAGGTGGCCCGTCAGGCCGTCGAGGCGGACGTGCACATCATCGGGGTCTCCTCGCTGGCCGCGGGCCATCTGACCCTCGTACCGGCGCTGCGCGAGCAGCTCGCCGAGGAGGGCCGCGAGGACATCATGATCGTCGTCGGGGGTGTCATCCCGCCGCAGGACGTGCCGACCCTGCTGGAGATGGGCGCCGCGGCGGTGTTCCCGCCCGGGACGGTGATCCCGGACGCGGCCCACGACCTGGTGACGCGGCTGTCGGCCGGCCTCGGGCATCCGCGGTGATCGATCTCGACACGTATGTGAAGGGCGTGCTCGACGGGAAGCGGGCGATCGTTGCGCGTGCCATCACGCTCGTCGAGTCCACCCGCCCTCAGCACCGGGAGCTGGCACAGCAGTTGCTGACCGAGCTGCTCCCGCACAGCGGCCGGGCCCGGCGGATCGGGATCAGCGGGGTGCCCGGGGTGGGCAAGTCGACCTTCATCGACGCGTTCGGCACCATGCTGACCTCGCTGGGCCACCGGGTGGCCGTGCTGGCGGTGGACCCGTCCTCCACCCGGACCGGCGGCTCGATCCTGGGCGACAAGACCCGTATGGAGCGGCTGGCCGTCGACCCGGCGGCCTTCGTCCGTCCCTCCCCCAGCGCGGGCACCCTCGGCGGGGTCGCCAAGGCCACCCGCGAGTCGATGGTGGTGATGGAGGCGGCGGGGTACGACGTGATCCTGGTCGAGACGGTCGGCGTCGGCCAGTCGGAGACGGCCGTCGCCGACATGGTCGACTCGTTCCTCCTGCTCACCCTGGCCCGCACCGGGGACCAGCTGCAGGGCATCAAGAAGGGCGTCCTGGAGCTGGCCGACGTCATCGCCGTCAACAAGGCGGACGGCCCGCACGAGCGCGACGCCCGCGCGGCGGCACGGGAGTTGACGGGCGCGCTGCGCCTCATGCATGGCAAGGACGCCGCCTGGACCCCGCCGGTGCTCAGTTGCAGCGCCCGGGAGTCGACCGGCCTGGACACCGTCTGGGAGCGTCTGGAGCAGCACCGCGCCCTGCTGGACTCCACCGGGCGGCTCACCGCCAAACGCAGCGAACAGCAGGTCGACTGGGCGTGGTCCATGGTCCGCGACGAGTTGCTCGGCCGACTGCACGCCGACCCGGCCGTGCGGGAGATCGCGCCCGGTCTCGAACAGCAGGTGCGCGACGGCGCGTTGACGGCGACGCTGGCGGCGGAGCGCATCCTGAAGGCGTTCGGCGGGCCCGGCCGCTGACCGCGGGCGGGACGGAGGCACCGGCCCGTCCAAGACCACGTCACCGGCCTGAACCACTCCCTCCTCGACGGCCTGCGCACCCTGCGACACGGGAACGGCGAGCCCATTTCCGCCTCTACGGCCCCCTCGTCACGGACAGGCGCGACGCGACCGTCAGCCTGAACCTCCTTGACCCGGGGGCAGGTCATCGACGAACGCCCGGTCAGCCGCGACAGTACCGCCCGCGGGATCTCCCTGCGCACCGGCTGCTTCTGCAACCCGGGCGCCGGCGAGGCCGCCTTCGGCGTCGACCCGTCGGCCCTGCGCGGCCTGAGCCCCAGTCCCGACGGCACCGTCGACGACTACCTCGCCGGCCTCGGCCTTCCCTCCGGCGGCGCCGTCCGGGTGTCCCTCGGCCTGTCCTCCAACCAGGCCGACGTCGACACCTTCCTCGGCTTCGTCACCGACACCTACCGCGAGCGCACTCCCGGGACCGACGGACTCGCCCCCGACCGCGCTGCTGATCCACGCGGGCCCGACGGCCCGGGTCGCGGCGGCCTTCACCGGCTCCGTCCGGCCACGGCGCACCGCCGAGCAGCCCAAGCCCCATCCGGTCCGCCCCTCGTCGGTGGCGCGTTCCGTCTATCGTGGAAAATCAGGTAATGACGACCCGTGTCGAGGCAGACAGCACATGAGGAAACCGCAGATCGACTACGCGGCGGTCTTCCGGGCCCTGCCCGGCATGGTGGCACTGCTCACCCCTGAGCTGGTGTACGCCGACGCCAACGACGACTTCCTGCGGCTGGCCCGCCGCACCCGCGAGCAACTGCTGGGCCGCTACATCTTCGATGTCTTCCCCGAGAACCCGAACGACCCGGCCGCGGCGGGCATGCAGGAGACGCAGGCGTCGATGCTGCGGGTGGTGGAGACCGGTGAGCGCGACACGATGGCACTGATCCGCTACGACATCGAGGATCCCGCGCGCCCGGGGTACTGGCGGGAGCACTACTGGAGCCCGGTCAACGCGCCCGTCCTCGGCCCCGACGGAAAGGTCGCGCTCGTCGTACACCGGGTCGAAGAGGTCACGGAACTCATCCGTGCCCGTGGCGGACCGGTCGGTGACGAGGACCGGGCCCGCGTACTCGAGGCGGAGCTGTACACCCGGGCCCGGGAGCTGCAGGACATCAACGACCGGCTGCGCCAGGCGCACGCCCGGGAGCGCGAGGTCGCCCTGGCGCTGCAGGCGGCGATGCTGCCCGCGCCCGGCCCGATCGGTCCGCACGAGGCGGCCGTGCGTTACCGGCCCGCCGTCGGCGCCCTGAACGTGTGCGGCGACTGGTACGACCTGGTGGACCTGCCCGGCGACAACCTGGCGGTCGCGGTCGGCGACGTCGTCGGCCACGGCCTCGGGGCCGCCTGCACCATGGGACAGCTGCGCAGCGCACTGAGCGCGGCCTGCCGGGTCGCCGACGGCCCGGCCCGGGCCCTGGAGGCGCTCGGCCTGTACGCCCGTTTTGTCGAGGGCGCCGAGGCGACCACCGTGGTGACGACCTTCATCGACTGGGACAGCCACACCGTCACCTACAGCTGCGCCGGCCACCCGCCGCCCGCCCTGGTGGACCCGGAGGGCAACGTGACCTTCCTGGACGAGGCCACCGATCCCCCGCTCGCCGCCCGCCCGGAGCACCTTCCTCGCCCGCAGGCCCGTGCCTCCTTCACCGAGGGTTCCACCCTGGTCCTGTACACGGACGGCCTCGTCGAACGCCGCGACGAGGACATCGACACCGGCCTGGCCCGCCTCGCCGACTCCCTGAGCCGCCATCGGCATGCCGACGTCGAGCCTCTGTCCGACGCCCTTCTGACCGACCTCCTCCCCGCCGGCGGCAGCGCCGACGACACGGCGCTGATCGTCATCCGTCTGTGATTCCCCTGATCGGATACCGCACCTGCGGACGATCCCATTCCGACTGAATTCCACACGCGCAGGAATCCGAACCAGATCGTTGCGCACGGAAAAGGGTTGCGGCCCGAAATGCTCCAGCGCGCTCCCGTGCGCCCCCTTGAGGCAAGGTGTCGGCACGTCGGGCGGCAGGTGGACTGGGCAGGAAACGGTTCAAGCACCACGTCGGCGAAACATCACTGAATTTCGCATTCCACATTCTGGCCGAGACGGTGGTATTCGATGAACACCTTTGCCCCCGAGCCGGAGCGAAAGTGGAGAGTGGGTACTGCTCCCAGCATATTCCCCTCCATCGCTCACGGTATCGCCTTGTTCCGACGCCCGCTGGAGTTTCTGAATTCTTTGCCCGCACACGGTGATCTGGTGCAGATACGGCTGGGTCCCCTGCGCGCCTGGGTGGTGTGCCACCCGGACCTGGTCCACGAGATGCTCCGAGAGACCCGTACGTACGACCGGGGAGGCACGCAGTACGACCGGCTACGGCTGCTGATGGGCGACGGCGTCGTCACCTGCCCGCACGCGGAACACCGCAGGCAACGCAGACTGGTCCAGCCCGCGTTCCGCCCGTCACGGGTCGCCGAGCACACCCGACTGATGCTGGACGAGGCCGAGTTGGTGTGCCGTGAGTGGCGCCCCGGCCGGCAGGTCGACGTGAGCGCGGCCATGATGGCCATGACCACCCGGGTGATCAGCCGCATCCTCTTCTCCGACTCCCTCGACGCGGCGACGACCGCCGAGGTGCGGCACTGTCTCGAAGAATTCGTGCGGGGCCTGTTCCTGCGCACGGTCGTCCCCGTCGACGCCGTCTTCCGTCTCCCCACGCCCGCGAACCGGCGCTATCGGCACGCGGTCGCCCGGCTGCACACGATCATCGACGGTGTGATCGCCGAGCGTCGCCGACGCACCGCGGGTGCCCCCCGCGACGATCTACTGGGGACACTGCTGGAAGCCGCGCGGGGCGGCGGCGACGGAGGACCGGCGGTCAGTGAGCAGGAGATCCACGACCAGCTCATCACCCTGCTGCTGACCGGAGTGGAGACCACCGCGCTGTGCCTGGCCTCGGCCTTCGCCCTGCTGGCTCGGAATCCGGAGGCGGAGGAACGTCTGCACGCCGAGATCGACACCGTGCTCGCCGGGCGCCCCCGCCTGACCCCCGAGGATCTCCCGCGCCTCGCGCAGACCCGCGCCGTCATCACCGAGACACTGCGCCACTCCCCGCCGGGCTGGCTCTTCACCCGCGTCACGACGCGGGACACGACACTCGCCGGGCGCCGTCTCACCAAGGGGTCAACCGTTCTGTACAGCCCCTACCTCCTGCATCACGACCCCGCGTCGTTCCCCGATCCCGACCGCTTCCTGCCCGGTCGCTGGCTGCCGGCACCGGCACCGGCACCAGCACCGGCGGGGTCACGGACCGCGCCGGAACCAGCCCTCACGCACGGGCCCCGGGCCGTGCCCGGACCGCAACCCGCGCCGTCGCCCCAGGCGGCACCCCGATCGCAGACCGCGCTGCTCCCGTTCGCCGCGGGGACCCGCAAGTGCCTGGGCGACACGTTCGCCATGACGGAGGCGATCGCGGTGGTCGCGGTCGTCGCGGGCCGCTGGCGGCTGCGACACCTGCCCGGCCCGGTCGGGCCGCAGCGCCCGGTGGTGACGCTGGGGCCGAGGTCGCTGGTGATGACCTGTGAACCCCGTGTCCACCGTACGACGGACATATCGGCCCGGGAGGACACGCCCGCGCTCAGGGCCGATGTCGTCCCTCGAGCCACGGACACCCGAACGGCAGGTGACACCGGTGCCGACGACGCATGAGGAGAGCATGATCACCCCGCATGGCTCACCGCACGGCCCACCGCACGCCCCCACCCTCAAGGAACTGGTCGACACTCACCTCCACATGCCCTTCGCGCTCCGCAGGAACCCCCACGAGTCGCTGGCTGCGGCGGGCGTCGAGGAGTGGCTCCGCGCGCAGGGACTGGACCGCGAACCGGGCGTACCGGAGATGCTCCGCCGCACCCGCCCCGCCGAGCTGGCGTCCCGCACCAGCCCGGGTGTGGACGCGGACGTCCTCCAGATCGTGGCGAACCAGATCGCCTATCAGTTCGTCTTCGACGACCGGGCGGAGGAGGTCGGCCGTCGGTGGCCCGACCGGTTGCTGCCGATGCTCTGCGAGAGCGTGGCGATCCTGCGCGACGGCCAGCCGCCCACCACGGCCCTCGGGGCGGCTCTGGCCGACCTGTACCGCCAGGTCCAGGAGCGCTGCACCCCGGCGCAGGCGGCGCGCTGGGCCTGGACGAGCCGGGAGTACGTCCATGGGCTGCTGTACGAATCCGTGGCCCAGAACGGTGCCTTCCCGCTGCGGACCGGCCTGTGCACCTCCGTACGTTCGCTGACCGCGGGCGTCGAGCCCTTCTACCCGTTGTACGAGGCCGCACGGCGCGGCGAGTCCGCCCCCGAGGAGCTGCACCATCCGGTCATGCGGCGCATGCGGCGCCTGTCGGTCGACGCGGCCGTGTGGACCGCGGACCTGTTCTCCGCGGTGAAGGAACAACGAGCGGGAGGTCTGATCAATCTGGCCCTGGCCCACCAGCGCGCCCGGGGGTGCTCCCTGCCGGTCGCCATCACCCTGGCCATCCGGCAGATCAACAGCGCCATCGACGAGTTCGAGAGGCTCCGCGCGCAGATCGAACCGGTCCTGAGTCCCGCGGGACTCGACTGCGTGGAGGGCATGGCCGGCTGGATCGGCGGGTGCTACCACTGGTCCCGTACGGTGCCGCGCTACGCGGACACGGCGACCGAGCCCGCGTCGTGAGACCTTCCGTCACGGTACTTCCGGAGGCGGCACATTCGGTCGACCGTACCCACGAGAGGAACCTGTCAAGCCACGAGAGCGGGTGATTCATCCATACTTGGCACATTCGTTCGCGAATTCGCCCATACCGCATGTCGTGGGGCGTACGCTCCTGCCTGCCTCCCGGTGGTCGAACGACAGGAAGCGGTAAGGCACATGGCGCATGGGTCACGGCAACCGAGCACATCGTCCCGGCAGTTGCTCGAACGCACACAGGAGCTCGACGCGCTCGACGCGGCGCTGTCGGATCTGCGAGCCGTCGCCCACGGCAGTCCGTGCACCCGGCACAACGGGCTGCTCGCCTTCACCGGCCCGGCGGGGCTGGGCAAGACGGCCCTCATGACCGAAGCCCGCGCCCGCGCCACGGCCGCGGGCTTCAGGGTGCTCTCGGGCAGGGGCGGCGAGGCGGACCAGGAGCTGGCGTTCCACGTGGTCCGCCAGCTCGTCCAACCCGCGCTGGCCACCATGGACGAGGCGGAACGGGAAGCGTTCCTGGGCAGTTGGCACGCCATCATCGCCGCCACGCTCGGCCTGGAGGCGGCGAACACCTCGCACGTACCGGACCCGACGGGCGTACGCGACGGACTCGACTGGGTCATGACCCGTCTGACGGTGACGAAGAAGGCGCCCGTCGTGCTGCTCCTGGACGACCTGCACTGGGCCGACATCGAGTCCCTCGGCTGGCTCGCCTCCTTCGCTCCCCGGGCCGCAGACCTGCCGCTGCTGATCGTGGTCGCCTACCGGCCCGACGAACTGCCGCACGAGGCCACCGCGTTCCGCGCCCTGGTCGACGGTCACGGCAGCCGCCCCCACCCACTCGCACCGCTCACCGCCGCGGGCGTGGCGCGGATCGTGCGGGAACAGGTGGGCACACGCGCGGAGGACGAGTTCTGCGCGGAGTGCCACACGGTCACCGGCGGCAACCCGTTCGAGACCGTGGAACTCGCCATCCGGATGGGCCAGCGCGGCCTCAGGGGCAGCCAGGACGAGCTGCCGACGATGCGGGCCCTGGCCTTGGCGGTGAAGGGACCCGGGCTGATCGAGCGGCTGCGGCGGCTCGGCACGAACACCGTCCGCTTCACGTACGCGGGAGCGGTCCTGGGTGCGCCGTTCTCCCCCGACCTCGCCGCCACCATCGCGGCGATCGGCCGCGAGGCCGCCGCCGAGGCGACCGAGAAGCTGCGCGCCGCCCGCATCCTGGCCGACACCGACGGGCCCGGCGGCGACCTGGGTTTCGTCCATCCGCTGATCGCCACCACGATCTACCAGTCGATCCCGTCGGGTCTGCGGGTCGGCATGCACAACGCGGCCGCGGAGGCCCTGCGCGCGGCCGGGTTCGGCCCGACCGCGTCCGCCCGGCACCTGCTCGAGGTCCCCTGCGACGGCAAACCCGAAGCGGTGGACTGCCTCCGGGAAGCCGCCCGTGAATCCCTGCGGGCGGGCTCTCCGGAAGCGGCCCGCCGCCTGCTGACCCGGGCGTTGCAGGAGCCCTGCCTGCCGGAGGAGCGCGCCGCCCTCCTGCACGAACTCGCGGGCTCGACCTTCCTCATCGAACCCACGGCCACCGTGGAACATCTGAGGGCGGCCCTGACGGAGCCCGGGATCGACCCCGAACTGCGCGCCTCCATCGTCTACCGGCTCACCCAGGCACTCGCCCACACGGACCGGTTGGCCGAGGCCGCGCAGGTGGCCGCCGAGGAGGCACGGCTGACCAGTAACGCCCGGGTCCGGTTGCGGATGCAGGCCGACCACTTCGTCTGGAGCATGAACCGCACCGACGAACCCGACTCGTCCGCCCGCTCCCGCACCCTGACCCGGCTGGCCGCACGGCTGGCGGACCGGGGGCGGCCGGCCGACCGCGGCCTCGAGGAACGCTGCATCCTGGGCCTGCGCTCGTGGGACGCGCTGCTGCGTGGCGAGCCCCGACGGACCGTCCTCGAACACGCCGAGGACGCCCTGCGCGGCGGAATGAGCTGGACCGACGAGAACCGGGGCTTCGAGGTCCCCGTCTCCGTGGCCCTCGCCTACATGTACTGCGACCGGCCGCGACGGGCCGAGGAACTGTTCACCAAGGGGATGGCGGAGTGCGAGACCAAGGGGTGGCGGGGCTCTCATCTGGCCGTCGGCCAGGCCCTGTTCGCCTACATCCGTCACCGCCGGGGCTGTCTGGCGGAGGCGGAGCACTGGGTGCGTGAGGGTCTGCGCACGGCGCAGCGGGTCGAAGGGGCGGTGCCCGCGCAGTGGTTCGCCGTCGGCATCCTCATCCAGACGCTGCTGGCTCGCGGGCGAACCCGTGACGCCCGCCGGATCGCCGACCGTCATGACTACGGCGGGGACATCCCGAATGCCGTCATCTACCCCGATCCCCGCACGGTGTATGCCGAGCTGCTCCTGGCGGAGGGACGCCTCGCCGAGGCCGAATGCCTGTTGACCGAGGTCGGGAACTGGCTGGACGGACGGGACTGGCGCAACCCCGCCTGGTGTCCCTGGCAGCTGCGTCTCGCGTCCGCCGTGGCGCGCTCCGCCCCCGACCGGGCCGTGCGGCACGCCCAGGAGGCCCTCGAACGTGCCCGGGACTTCGGCGCGGCGTCCGCGATCGGACAGGCGATGCACACCTTGGCGGAGGTGACCGGCGGGCGGGCGGCGCTCGATCTGCACGCCGCCGCCGTGGAGCATCTGGAACGGTCGCCCGCCGCCTACGAGTTGGCCCGCGCGCTGGTCGGCCACGGTGCCTCGCTGGCCCGGTACGGTCAGCTCCACGACGCCGCGGACCGGCTCTACCAGGGCCTGGAAGGGGCCGTGCACTGCGGTGCCGACGCGCTGGCAGCCCGGGCCAGGGCCGAACTCTCCGCGGCCGGCCTGCGCCCGCTGCCGCTGCGTTACCCGCAGACGGACACGCTCACGGCCCACGAACGCAAAGCGGCCGAGATGACGGCTCAGGGCCACCCGGCAGCCGTGGTCGCGAAGGATCTCCGCCTCAAGGAACAGGGTGTGCGACAGCTGCTGTCTTCCGTGTACCGCAAGGTCGGCACCGATCCGGCGGGCCTGGCCGAGGCGCTGGAGACCTTTCCGCGTCCCCGGACGAGCTGAGGACACCGGCGGCCGCTCGGTCATCATGAGTGGTGACCGGATCCCATTGACCCCTCGTCCACAGGAGGCAGCTTGCCGTCGCAGACCTTCCGTCCCGACGACGCCGCGGCGCCGTTCGACTGGGGCTTCCCGGGCGCCGGCCCGGGGGCCGGGATCCTCGGCGACATCTCGGGGCGGCGGGTGCTCGACCTCGGTTGCGGCGCCGCCCGGCACGCCGCCCACCTCGTCCGCGCGTACGGCGCCTCGGTGGACGCGGTCGACTCGGGACCCTGCGAGCGGGCGCACGCCGAGCACGGCTCGCTGCCGGGACTGCGTCTGGTGCGGGCCGACGCGGTGGAGTACCTGAGCAGCGCGGAACCGTACGACGTCATCTACTCCGTCGACACCGTCGCGTCCGTCGATCCCCGCCGCCTGCTGCCCGCCCTCGCCTCGGCGCTCCGACCCGGCGGGACGCTGTGCTTCGGCGTACCGCACACGGACTCCCGCGGCGACGGCCCCTCATCGTCGGTCGAGCCGCGCGGCGCGGACGGCGCCCGACGGTGGGTGCTCACGCCGGACCTCTGGATCGACCTGCTCGCCGAGAACGGGCTGCGCGTCGAACACGTCGAGGTCCTCGACGCGCCGGACGAGACGGACCGCAGCTCCCACCGGATCCTCCGCGTCACCCGTCCGCTGCGGGTCTCCTCCCGTCCCCGCGGCGCCGGGCCGCCGGTCCCGCACGGCGCGCTCGGTGTCGGCGCCATCCTGCACGGCCCCCGGGGCCTGCTGCTGGGGCGGCACCGCCGGGGCACCTGGGAGCTGCCCGGCGGCACGGTGGAACCCGGTGAGTCGCTCCAGGAGACGGTGGTGCGCGAACTCGCCGAGGAGACGGGGATCGAGGCGAGCCCCGCCGATGTACACCTCCTGGGCACCCTCCTCGACCATGTCGGCGACGTCGTACGGGTGACGGTGCCCGCCCGGGTCACGGCCTGGCGTGGTGAGCCGGCCGACCAGCCCGGCGAACGCGTCGGCGACTGGCGCTGGTTCGCCCTGGACCGGCTGCCGGAGAACCTGTTCGTGTGCAGCGCCCAGGGACTCACCGCGTGGCGCCCCGACCTGCCGGTTGACCACACCCCCGCCCACTTCACCCCGTACGCCCCATGACCGCACGGGCGCGTGCAACCCTTTCGCAACCTTGGCCGTGCTGCACTCGGGGACCATGGACGAGGAATCCGCACGCGCCGTGTACGACGAGACCCCGCGCGTCGAGCTGACCGACGCGGCAGCCGACCTGCTGCGCCGGCTGCGTGAGACGCACGGCCCGCTGATGTTCCACCAGTCCGGCGGCTGTTGCGACGGCAGCGCGCCGATGTGCTTCGCGGCGGGCGAGTTCCGTACCGGCGGATCGGACGTGCTGCTCGCCGAGCTGGTCGTGGAGGGGATCGAGGAGCCGGTGACGTTCTGGATGTCCCGCAGCCAGTACGAGGTGTGGAGCCACACCCGGCTGATCGTCGACGTGGTCGAGGGCCGCGGCAGCGGCTTCTCGCTGGAGGCACCCGAGGGAGTGCGTTTCCTCACCCGTTCGCGGGTCGTCGACGCCTAGACGCCGTGCCGCTCCCGGCCGTCTGGTGCACTTCCCCTGGGTCCTGGAACAGTTGACGGGACATCAGAACGGGACGAGACATCATCAGGGGGGACTGTGACGCGTCGTCAAAGACGGTTCGGTGCGGGCAGAAACGTGCTGGCGTTGCTCGCGGCGCTCGGCACCCTGGCCGGTGCGGCCCTGGTGGGGGCGGCACCGGCCGGTGCCGTAGCGGACGGGAGAACGCTCGCGCCCGGTGTCGCCTACCGGGAGTTCGACGTCCCGGCGGCAAAGGGGTTGGCCCACGCCCATGTGCTGACCGTCGACCTGCGCGATCCTCGGGTCCGCTTGGACCTGCTGTATCCGGGGGCGGTGGCCGCGCGTACCCCCGTCTCCGGGATGGCCGACGCGGCCGGGGCCGTGGCGGGCGTCAACGGCGACTTCTTCAACATCACCGAGACCCAGCACCCGGGTGTCGAGGCGACCGGCGCGACCGTGGGCCCGGCGATCACCCGGGGCCACGTCCTCAAGGCGGCGGTGCCCGACGGGCAGCGCTTCGGCCCGGCGCTGCCGCCCGGCACCGGCACCGAGGAGGTGTTCGGCGTGGGGGTGGACCGACGGGCCCGGCTGGACGCCCTGGCCCTGGACGGTTCGATCCGTACGTCGGTGAGGCGACTGCCGCTCGGCGGGCTGAACCAGTACGCGTTGCCGGAGGGCTCAGTCGGCGCGTTCACCTCCGACTGGGGCAGCGCCTCCCGGGTGCGCGCCACCTGCGGCACCGACGTGGACCGGGCCGCTGGGTGCAGCACGGACACCTACGAGGTGACCGTCCGTCACCATCGGGTCGTGTCGGTGTCCGACACTCCCGGCAGTGGCCCCATCGCCGCGGGGACCACCGTGCTGGTGGGCCGGGAGGCGGGCGCGCGGCAGCTGCGGACGCTTTCCCGGGGCGAGCGGGTGACGGTGCGGCACCGCCTGGTGTCGTCCTCGACCCGGGCCCCGTACCGCTTCGCGCTCGGCGGCTACCCCGTCCTGCGGGACGGGCTGCCGCTGCCCGGCCTCGACGACACCACCGCGGCGGTGCGTACCGCCGTGGGTGCCGCGGACGGCGGGCGGCGCCTGCTGCTGCTCGCGCTGGACGGCGCAACCCAGTACCGCGGCGGGCTCACCATCGCCGAAGTCGCCGCAGTCATGCGGGAGTTGGGGTCGGTCGAGGCCTTCAGTCTGGACGGCGGCGGTTCCACGACCCTGGCCGCCCGGGTGCCCGGCGCGAGCACCGTCACCGTACGCAACCATCCCTCCGGGGGCGCGGAACGGCCCGTCCCGAACGGCATCGGGGTCTTCACGACCCGCTGACGCTCACGGTCTGAGGCCGCTGACGATGTCCGCCGTCGCCATCAGACCGCTGTTGATGCTGGGTGCGATGTCCGTGCCGGCCAGGTAGAAGCCGAGCAGCAGGCACACCAGCGCGTGGGAGACCTTCAGTCCGCCACTGCGCAAGAAGACCGTCGCCAGGATCACCAGCAGCAGCACCACAGAGATGGAAATCGCCATCATCAACCTCCTCCGCCACGCCGACATGTCTGGTTCGCGGCGTTCGGCCGCAAGTGTGGCGTAGCGGAGGGTTCGTCCGGGCGGCTGACCTGTCCGCCGAACGTGTGGTGTCCGGCGGGTGGTGGTTACGTCGGCCGGCGGCTACGTCGCCTGGTGGGCGTCGAGGAACCCCTCCAGTCCCGCCAGGTCGTCGGTGTTGATGTGGTCGACGCCGGCGGCGAGCAGTTCGGCCCACACGGCGTCCCGTGCCGGGCCGGCCAGGTCGGGGGTGGCCCACAGCCGCACCCGCTGACCGCGCTGGTGAGCCGCCCGGACGATGCCGCGCAGCTTCTGCCGTTCGGCGTCGGGGAAGGCGCCGACACCCGTCCAGCTGAAGTTGAGCGTCCAGTTGTCGCTGATCAGCGGGATGAAGGAGGCGGGCGCCGCACCGCCGAGGTCGGCGAGCCTGCCGTCGTAGAAGGCCCGGCGGACGATCTGGGCCTCCAACGGGGGACGGGCCGCACGGTCGCCGGAGATGACAGCGGTGACCGCGCCCGGGTGCACCCGGCCGTGGGCGTAGGTCGTGAAGAGGTGCTTGTAGCGCCGCAGATGACGGTCGAGTTCGAGGTAGGTCGACGAACCCTCCGTCTTGATGTCGATCAGCAGTTGCAGCGGCTTGGGGCAACCCCGGTACACGGAGCCGTGGTTGGCCCGGACACGGGCGGCCAGCGGGTCGAGGTAGAGGGATTCGAGGGTGCGGGCCGGGTCGAGGTCGACGGGGTCATGGGCGACGAGCAGCTGGTCGCCGACGAGGTAGATGTCGGCCTCGACGCTGCCGAAGCGGTGGTCGAGGGCGTCGAGAAGGGGCCGCGGATGCTCGTAGTCGTTGTGCGCGTGGGCGTGCCACAACGGGCGCGGCCGGTGCCGGAGTTCGGCTGCGAACGCGTCCGCAGCGGGCAGGGCGACCGCGCCCGTGAGGGCGGCGCCGAGGGTGGTGAGGGCTCTGCGTCGGGTGGTGAGGGCCATTCTCTGCCTCCCTGGTGGGCCGTACGGGATCGACGGGGGTCCCCGGTCCCCCGGGTCGAGCGAATTCGGGGTTGGGGGTGAGTATGCGATCCGTACGGCCCCAAGGGGCAGTGCCCGCACAGGAGTTGGCTGGACTGCCGCTGTCCGTTCATTTCATCCGTGCGGGGCACACGGAAAAGCCCGCCCGCTGGACATGCGCCGGGCGGGCGGGCTTCGCCTCGTGGACGTCAGGGTGCCTGGAGGTCGACCAGTCCGGCCAGGGTCGCGCGGTGGGCGCCCGCGGTGCCGTAGGCGATCGAGTCGGCCTTGGCCCGCTTCAGATTCAGGTGGATGGGGTGTTCCCAGGTCATACCGATGCCGGCGTGCAGTTGCAGGGCCTCCTCGGCGGCGCGGACCGCGACGGGGGCCGCGTAGGCCTGGGCGACGGCGACCGCCACGTCGACGTCCTCGCCGGTCGCGAGGGCGTCCGCCGCGCCCCGGGCCGCCGCCCGCAGGTTGACGACCTCCAGCCAGAGCTGGGCGAGCCGGTGCTTGAGCGCCTGGAATCCGCCGACGGGCCGGTTGAACTGCTTGCGTTCCTTGAGGTAGCGGACCGTCTCGGTCAACGACCACTCCGCCAGGCCGAGTTGTTCGGAGGCCAGCAACCCGGCCGCGGTGCGCAGCGCGCGGCGTACGGCGGGGCGGGCGTCACCGATCCGGCGGGCGGACGCACCGTGAAGGGTGACGGTGGCGAGCGGCCGGGTCAGGTCCAGCGGCACCTGCGGGGTGACGGTCACGGCGTCCGCGTCGACGGCGTACAACCCGCCGTCCTCGGCCGGGACGAGCAGCACATCGGCGACGACCGCGTCCGCGATCCCGGTCAGCTCCCCGTACAGGGTGCCGTTCTCCAGCCGTACGGACGTGAAGGCCGCGCCCGGTGCCGTGTGCAGCGCGACGGCGAGGGCGGCGATCGTCCGGCCGGACGCCAGCGGGGCGAGCAGGTCGTCGGCCGCGCATTCCAGCAGCGCCTCGGTGGCGACGACGGCACTGGTCAGGTAGGGCACGGGCGCCACGGCCCGCCCCAACTCCTCCAGGACGACGGCGACTTCGCGGTGGGTCGCGCCCTGGCCGCCGTGCGCCTCGGGCACCAGCAGCCCGGCGAGGCCCATGCCCTCGGTGAGGGCCTTCCATGTCTCGCGGTCGTGAGGCGTGGCCGACTCGGTCCGCGCGATCACGCCCGCCGGGTCGCAGTGGTCGGTGAGCAGGTCGCGGACGGCGGCGCGCAGCGCCTCTTCCTCCTCCGAGTACAGCAGGTCCGGCTCGGTGCTCATCGGGCGAGGTCCTTCCAGGCGACGTCCTTGTCGGTGCGCGGTTCGCTGGGCAGGCCCAGGACACGCTCGGCGACGATGTTCAGCAGGACCTCGCTGGTCCCGCCCTCGATGCTGTTGCCCTTGGAGCGGAGGTAGCGGTAGCCGGCGTCGCGGCCGGTGAAGTCGACCAGCTCCGGTCGGCGCATGGTCCAGTCGTCGTACAACAGTCCCTCCTCGCCGCGGAGTTCGACCTCGAGGCCGCTGATCTCCTGGTTGAGGCGGGCGAACGCCAGCTTCATGCCGGCGCCCTCCGGGCCGGGCTGGCCGACGGCCATCTGCTGGCGCAGGCGTTCGCCGGTGAGGCGGGCGACCTCGGCCTCGACCCACAGCTTCAGCAGGCGCTGGTGGAGGTCGTGAGTGCGCAGTTCGGGGCGTTCCCGCCAGGTCCGGGAGACCGGGCCGATCATGCCGCCCTCGCGGGGCAGCCGCATGCCGCCGATGGCGACGCGTTCGTTGTTCAGCGTGGTCTGGGCGACCCGCCAGCCGTCGCCGACCTCGCCGAGGCGCCGGGAGTCGGGGATGCGGACGTCGGTGAGGAAGACCTCGTTGAACTCGGCCTCGCCGGTGATCTGGCGCAGCGGCCGGACCTCGACCCCGGGGTCGGTCATGTCGCAGATGAAGTACGTGATGCCCCGGTGCTTGGGAACGTCCGGGTCGGTGCGGGCGATGAGGATGGCCCAGCGGGCGAGGTGCGCGCTGGACGTCCACACCTTCTGCCCGTTGACGACCCAGTCGTCGCCCTGCCGGACCGCCCGCGTCCCGAGCGCCGCGAGGTCGGATCCGGCGCCGGGCTCACTGAAGAGCTGGCACCAGACCTCCTCGCCCACCCACAGCGGCCGCAGCAGCTGCTTCTGCTCGTCCGTGCCGTACTTCAGGATCGTCGGCGCGGCCATCCCGAGGCCGATGCCGATGCGCCGCGGGTCGTTGTCGGGGGCTCCGGCGGCCTCCAGTTCCGCGTCCACGACGGCCTGGAGGGAACGCGGGGCTCCGAGGCCGCCGAGTCCCTCGGGGTAGTGCACCCAGGCGAGTCCGGCGTCGAACCGGGCCTTGAGGAAGTCGAGTCGGTCGGTGTCGGCGGGCGGGCAGGCGGCCAGCAACTCCGCTGTGCGGCGCCTCAGTTCGGCTGCGTCGGTCATGCCGTCGCTCCTACCGTCAGGGCGGGGACGACCACGACCCGTCCGGTCGTCACCCCGTCCCCTACCCGCTGCACGGCGGCCGCGGCACCGCTGAGCGGCACCCGCTCGCTGACCAGCGGCTTGATCGCGCCCCGGGCGGCCAGCTCGGTGAGCTGCTCGTGGCAGTGCTGGACCAGCTTCGGGTTCTTGGTGCCGTACAGGCCCCAGTGCAGGCCGAGGATCGTGTAGTTCTTCACCAGGGCGTGGTTGAGCGACGGGCTGGGGATGGTGCCGCTCGTGAAGCCGACGACGACGATCCGGCCCTCGAAGGCGACGACCTTGGTCGACTGGGTGAAGGCCTCGCCGCCGACGGGGTCGTAGATCACGTCGGCGCCCCGGCCGCCGGTGGCCTCCTTCACGGCGGCGATGACGTCCTCGCGGCGCCGGTCGATCACCACGTCGCAACCCAGCTGCCGGGCGACGGTGACCTTGTCGGCGCCGCCGACGACACCGATCACCGTCGCTCCGGCAGCCTTGCCGAGCTGCACGGCCGCACTGCCGACCCCTCCTGCGGCAGCGTGGACGAGCAGCGTCTCGTCGGCTTCCAGCCCGGCCCTGCGGTGCAGGCCGAACCAGCCGGTCTGGTACCCGATGTGCAGGGCGGCCGCCTCGGCGTCGTCCAGCGCTTCGGGGGCGGGCAGGACAGCGGCGGCGTCCGCGACGGCGTACTCCGCGAAACCGCCGTACGGCAGAGCGGGGTTGGCGACGACCCGGCGCCCGTCCTGAGTCTCGCCGCAGATCTCCACGCCGGGTGTGAACGGCAGTGGCGGCCTGACCTGGTAGTGGCCCCGGGCCATCAGCACGTCCGGGAAGTTGATGTTCGCGGCGCGCACCTTCAGCAGGACCTGGCCGTCACCGGGCGTGGGCCGCGCCACGTCCGCCAGGCGCATCACCTCGCCCGGCTCGCCGTTCTCGTGCACTTGCCATGCCTGCATGCGGGGCCTCCACAGGACTGCTTCGTCTGACCGGGGTCCCTCGCATACTAAGCGGTCGCTTGCTGATCAGGGAACAGGTGTCGGCCGTCGTCTTCGGTGGGACGTCAGTCCTCCTCGTCACCCTCGCGTGCAGACCGTTTCGACCGCTTCGGCCGGGCCCGTACGTGGATCCGCTCCCCCTGCGGCCCGAAGAGGCTGAGGAATTCCGCCGGCCCCTCCCCGGTCGATCCGAACCAGTGCGGCA
Organism: Streptomyces sp. NPDC006332; assembly: GCF_040612855.1. Classification (NCBI taxonomy): domain Bacteria; kingdom Bacillati; phylum Actinomycetota; class Actinomycetes; order Kitasatosporales; family Streptomycetaceae; genus Streptomyces; species Streptomyces sp. NPDC006332. The sequence continues at coordinate 80,630 of NZ_JBEXRA010000022.1, read as the reverse complement.
CCCGCGTGTCGAACTCGACGACCTCCCCGGCCGTCAGGACGGCATCATGGCCGCCCAGCACCAGCCGGAGCCGCCCGGACAGCACATACAGCCACTCGTAGCCCTCGTGGGTCCGCGGCTCCGGTTCCTCGGTCCCCTGCGGAACCAGCACCTTGAAGGCCTGGAGTCCGCCGGGCTGGCGGGTGAGCGGCCAGTAGGTGCGCCCGTGCCGGGAGATCGGCGCGGTCCGCACCCGCGGGTCGCGCACCGAAGGGGTGCCCACCAGTTCGTCGAGCGCCACCTCGTGCGCCCGCGCGATCGGCAGCAGCAACTCCAGGCTGGGCCTGCGCAGACCCGATTCCAGCCGGGAGAGCGTGCTCACCGAGATACCGGTCGCCCCGGACAGTCCGGCCAGTGTCGCACCGCGCTCCTTGCGGATCCGGCGCAGTCGCGGGCCGACCTCCGCGAGGACCTCGTCCATACCGTCGTCATTCATGCCGTCCATTGCAGTTTCGGCAAACCAGTTTGTCAATGTTGCAGGGACGAGCGACTGTCTGAGTGGAGGTGGTCACCATGACCGAGAAGGACCACGACACCTACGAGGCGGTCGTCGTCGGAGGCGGCGCGGCCGGACTGTCCGCCGCGCTGATCCTGGGCCGCGCCCGGCGCCGGACGCTGGTCGTCGACGCGGGCGAGCCGCGCAACGCGCCCGCCGCGCACATGCACGGCTATCTGACCCGGGACGGCATGGTGCCCGCCGACTTCCTGGCGAAGGGCCGCGAGGAGATCGCGCGCTACGGGGTGGAACTCGTCCGGGACCGGGCGATCGACGTGACCCGGGACGGGGACTTCGCCCTGGGTCTGGCGGGCGGCCGGACGGTGCGCGCCCGGCGCCTGGTGATCGCCACCGGCCTCAGGGACGAACTGCCGGACGTCACCGACCTCGCCGCACGCTTCGGGCGGGATGTGCTGCACTGCCCGTACTGCCACGGCTGGGAGGTGCGGGACCAGGCCTTCGGCGTGCTCGCGACGACCCCGATGAGTGTGCACCAGGCGCTGATGGTCTCCCAGTGGTCCAAGGACGTGACGTTCTTCCTCCACCGGCTCGCCGAGGAGGAGCTGTCCGACGAGGACCTGCGCAGGCTGGCCGCGGCCGGGGTCGCGGTGGTGCCGGGCGAGGTCTCCGGACTGGTCGTGGCGGACGATCGGCTCACCGGAATCCGTCTCGCGGACGGTGCGGTCCACCAGCGCGAGGTGCTGTTCGTGGCGCCCCGTGCCGTCCCGCGGACCGGTCTGCTGCGGCAGCTGGGGGCCGAGTTGCGGGAGACCCCGTTCGGCGCGTATCCGGTGGTCGACGAGACGGGTCTGACGACCGTGCCGGGCGTCTGGTCGGCGGGCAACGCGATGGGCTTCGGGGAACAGGTCGTCAACGCGGCGGCCGGCGGTTACCGGGCGGGCGCGACCATCAACGGGGACCTGCTGATGGCGGACCTCGACGCGGTCGTCGGGGTGTAGAGCGCGCGTCCGCGGTGCACCATGGCTGCATGCTGCTGACCCGGCTGGCCCAGGTGTCCCAGGAGGTGGCCGCCACCTCGGCGCGCTCCCGGAAGATCGCGCTTCTCGCCGAGCTGTTCCGGGACGCCGAAGCGGAGGACGTGCCGATCGTCATCCCGTACCTCGCCGGGCGGCTGCCCCAGGGGCGGCTCGGCGTCGGCTGGAAGGTGCTGAGCCGGCCCGTCCCCCCGGCCGCCGAGCCGAGCCTGACCGTGCGCGACACGAACGACCTGCTGAGCGCGCTCGGCGAGGTCTCGGGCGCCGGATCGCAGGCCGAGCGGACCCGCCTGGTCGGCGAGCTGATGGGCGCGGCCACCGAGCACGAGCAGCGGTTCCTGCTCGGACTGATCAGCGGCGAGGTACGGCAGGGCGCGCTGGACGCCGTCGCGATCGAGGGCCTCGCCCAGGCCACCCGGGCGCCGGCGGCGGACGTACGGCGGGCCGTGATGCTCGCGGGCTCCCTGCAGACGGTGGCCGAGGCCCTGCTCTCGGACGGCCCGGGCGCCCTCGACCGCTTCCGGCTCACCGTCGGCCGCCCGGTCCTGCCGATGCTGGCGCACAGCGCTTCCTCGGTGTCGGAGGCGGTCGACAAGCTCGGCGCGTGCGCGGTGGAGGAGAAGCTGGACGGCATCCGCGTCCAGGTGCACCGGGACGGCGACTCCGTACGGCTGTACACCCGCACCCTCGACGACATCACCGACCGGCTGCCCGAACTGACCTCGGCGGCACTGGAGTTGAGGGGCGAGAGGTTCATCCTGGACGGCGAGGTGATCGCCTTCGACGCCGCCGGACGCCCCCGCTCCTTCCAGGAGACCGCCGGGCGGGTGGGCTCCCGGGTGGACGTGACCACGGCAGCCCGGGCGGTCCCCGTCTCCCCCGTCTTCTTCGACGTGCTGTCCGTCGACGACCGTGACCTGCTGGACCTGCCGTTCGCCGAGCGGCACGCGGAGCTGGCCCGGCTGGTGCCGGAACCGATGAGGGTACGGCGGACCCTGGTGCCCGGCCCGCAGGAGGTGGGGGCGGCCGAGGAGTTCCTCGCCGAGACCCTGAAGCGCGGCCACGAGGGCGTCGTCGCCAAATCCCTCGACGCTCCCTACAGCGCGGGTCGGCGGGGTGCCTCCTGGCTGAAGGTCAAGCCCGTGCACACGCTCGACCTGGTGGTCCTGGCCGCCGAGTGGGGCCACGGCCGCCGCACCGGGAAGCTGTCCAACCTGCACCTGGGGGCTCGGACCGCGGACGGTTCGTTCGCGATGCTCGGCAAGACCTTCAAGGGCATGACCGACGCGATGCTGGCCTGGCAGACCGAGCGGCTCCAGGAACTGGCCCTGGACGCCGACGGGTACGTGGTGACCGTACGTCCCGAGCTCGTCGTCGAGATCGCCTACGACGGTCTGCAGAGGTCCACCCGCTACCCGGCCGGCGTCACCCTCCGCTTCGCCCGCGTGGTCCGCTACCGCGAGGACAAACGCCCCGAGGACGCCGACACCATCGAGACGCTGCTGGCCGCCCACCCCGAGGTGAGGCCATGAAACGCAGCGCGGGCCTGCTGCTGTTCCGGCACACCGATCAGGGGCTGGAGGTGTTGCTCGGGCATATGGGCGGCCCCTTCTTCGCGCGGCGCGACACCGGGGCCTGGACGGTGCCCAAGGGCGAGTACGAACCCGACGAGCCCGCCTGGGACGCGGCCAGGCGCGAGTTCCAGGAGGAGCTGGGGCTGCCGCCGCCCGACGGCGAGGCCGTGCCGCTGGGCGAGGTCCGGCAGACCAACGGCAAGATCGTCACGGCGTGGGCGGTGGCGGCGGACCTCGACCCGGCGACGATCACGCCGGGCACGTTCCGCATGGAGTGGCCGCCGAAGTCCGGACAGACCCAGGAGTTCCCCGAGCTGGACCGGGTGGCGTGGTTCGGCCTCGACGCCGCCCGCGCGGTGATCGTGCAGGCGCAGGCCGCGTTTCTCGACCGGCTGACGGAGCACTCGGTCTAGGGTCCTTCGTCTGGATCAGGCCCGCGAGCCGGGCGTGATCCAAACGCGAGGCTCTAGGCAGACGCACCCGCGTTGCGGCCCGCACCGCCGCGCGGGAAGGTCGGAAACACAGCCGTCCCAGGGAGGCCAGCCATGCCCATCGCAACCGTCAACCCGGCGAACGGCGAGACGTTCAAGACCTATGAAGCCATGGGCGAGGAGGAGATCGAGCGCAGGCTCCAGCTCGCGGAGGCCACGTTCCGTACGTACCGGACCACGTCCTTCGCCGAGCGCGCCCGCCTGCTGCACCGGGCCGCCGACCTCCTCGACGAGGACCAGAAGGACATCGCCCGCGTGATGACGACGGAGATGGGCAAGCCGGTCAAGCAGGCCCGCGCCGAGGCCGCGAAGTGCGCCAGGGCGATGCGCTGGTACGCCGACCACGCCGAGGAACTGCTCGCCGACGAGGAACCCGCTTCCGACGACGTGAAGGACTCCGGCGCCTCCCGCGCCCTGGTCCGCTACCGGCCGATGGGCCCGGTGCTCGCGGTGATGCCGTGGAACTTCCCACTGTGGCAGGTGGTCCGCTTCGCGGCGCCGACCCTGATGGCGGGCAACGTGGGCCTGCTCAAGCACGCCTCCAACGTCCCGCAGACCGCGCTGTACCTGGAGGACCTCTTCCACCGCGCGGGTTTCACCGAGGGCACCTTCCAGACCCTGCTGATCGGATCCAGCGCGGTCGACGAGATCCTGCGGGACGACCGGGTCAAGGCGGCCACCCTCACCGGCAGCGAGCCCGCGGGCCGGGCGGTCGCGTCCACCGCCGGCGAGATGATCAAGAAGACGGTGCTGGAGCTGGGCGGCAGCGACCCTTACATCGTGATGCCCTCCGCCGACGTCGACCGGGCCGCCCAGGTGGCGGTGACCGCGCGGGTGCAGAACAACGGGCAGTCCTGTATCGCCGCCAAGCGGTTCATCGTCCACACGGACGTCTACGACGCGTTCGCCGAGCGGTTCGTCGAGGGCATGAAGGCGCTCAAGGTCGGCGATCCGCTGGAGGAGGACACCGAGGTCGGGCCCTTGTCCAGCGAGCGGGGGCGGGCCGACCTGGAGGAACTCGTCGACGACGCGAGGCGCGGTGGCGCGAGTGTGCTGTGCGGGGGCGAACGGCCCGACGGGGACGGCTGGTACTACCCGCCGACCGTGCTGGCCGGCATCACCCGCGAGATGCGCATCCACCGGGAGGAGGCCTTCGGCCCGGTCGCCACGCTGTATCGCGCGGCCGACCTGGACGAGGCGGTGCTCATCGCCAACGACTCACCGTTCGGCCTGAGTTCGAATGTGTGGACGCGGGACGAGACGGACGTCGACCGGTTCGTACGGGACCTGGAGGCAGGCGGGGTGTACGTGAACGGGATGACCGCGTCCCACCCGGCGTTCCCGTTCGGCGGAGTCAAGAGGTCCGGGTACGGACGTGAGCTGTCCGGGCACGGAATCCGGGAGTTCTGCAACATCACCACGGTATGGCACGGAGCGTGACGCTTCCGCGACTACGATCCCCTTTGTGAACCGCGAAGTGACTCTGCCTCTGATCGTCGACGACCGCGGGACCTTGCAGGTGGCTGCCGCCGAAGTCAGCAAGTTGTTGCGGACGGTGGGTGGTCGCTGGCTGCACCTCGTCGAGGCCGGGGAGGACGGGCTCGACGAGGACACGGTGGCGGCCCTGACCATCGAGCTCGCGAAGCTCGCCGACCGGATCGACGTGGCGTGCATCGCGCACAGCAGCGGGACCACGCCGTAGGCGGCACCCCTCGCATCGGTTGGATTCCTGGTGAGGGCCCGCGGGTGTGGGGCCGTGTCGCATCGCGGCTGAGCCGCGCGCGTGGGCGCACCGGCCGCGGACGGCCGTCGGCGCTACGGACCCACACCCCTGACGGGCGCTACCGGATCGGCATCCCCGACAGGGTCCGGGCGATCACCAGCCGCTGGATCTCGCTCGTTCCCTCGAAGATCGTGTAGATCGCCGCGTCCCGGTGCATCCGCTCCACCGGGTACTCCCGCGTGTAGCCGTTCCCGCCCAGGATCTGGACCGCCTGTGCCGTCACCTTCTTCGCCGTCTCGCTCGCGAACAGCTTCGACATCGATCCCTCGGCGGCCGTGAACTGCTTGCCGTTGACCGCCATCCAGGACGCCCGCCAGACCAGCAGGCGGGCCGCGTCGATGGAGGTGCGCATGTCCGCGAGCTGGAAGGCCACCCCCTGGTTGTCGATGATGGGCCGGCCGAACTGCTCGCGCGTCCTGGCGTAGTCGAGGGCCTCCTCGTACGCGGCACGGGCCGTACCGACCGCCATCGCGCCGACGGCCGGACGTGAGGCCTCGAACGTGGCCATCGCCGCGTTCTTGACCCTCTCACCACCGGCCTTGGCCCGCTCCCGGGCCCGCGCCAGCCGCTCATCGAGCTTCTCCTTGCCGCCGAGCAGGCAGGAGCCGGGGACGCGCACGTTGTCGAGGACGACCTCGGCGGTGTGCGAGGCACGGATCCCGTGCTTCTTGAACTTCTGGCCCTGCGCGAGACCCGGCGTGCCCGGCGGGACGATGAAGGAGGCGTGGCCCTTGGAGCCCAGCTCCGCGTCGACGACCGCGACCACGACATGGACGTTGGCGATGCCGCCGTTGGTCGCCCAGGTCTTCGTGCCGTTGAGCACCCACTCGTCCGTGGCCTCGTCGTACACGGCGCGGGTACGCATCGAGGAGACGTCCGAGCCGGCGTCTGGCTCCGAGGAGCAGAACGCGGCGACCTTGACATCGTTGGCATCGCCGTACATCTGCGGGATCCAGGTGCCGATCTGCTCCTCGGTGCCGTTGGCGAGGACGCCGACGGCGGCGAGGCCGGTGCCGACGATGGACAGGGCGATGCCCGCGTCGCCCCAGAACAGTTCCTCCATGGCCATCGGGATGCCGAGGCCGGTGGGGTCGAAGTACTGCTGGGCGTAGAAGTCGAGGGAGTAGATCCCGACCTTGGCGGCCTCCTGGATCACCGGCCAGGGAGTCTCCTCCCGCTCGTCCCATTCGGCTGCCGCGGGGCGGATGACGTCGGCCGCGAAGCCGTGCAGCCAGTCCCTGACCTCCTTCTGCTCGTCATTGAGCTCCATGGTGAACTCGGCCATGTCCCCTCCAGCGGCGAAGCACGTGCGTGTTACTTACGGTAACACCGAGTGTGTTACTCGCGGGTAGGAAAAGTCAACTCTTGATCGGCAAAGTCAACTCCTGGTGACTGCCCGACCGCCCGTTCGATGTGCGGTGCATCCTTGGTGTTAGTTTGCGCAGGCGTTACCTGAACCAACGGGTGGGGAGAGCACATGGACACCACGCAGCGGACCGATCAGCAACGGTCCGCCGACCGCCGCCGACGCGAGCTACTGGAGGCCGCGGACCGAGTGGTGCTGCGCGACGGACCTCAGGCCTCGATGAACGCGATCGCCGCGGAAGCCGGCATCACGAAGCCGATTCTCTACCGCCACTTCGGCGACAAGGGCGGACTTTACGCCGCGTTGGCCAAGCGGCACACCGACGCCCTGCTCAATTCGCTGCGGGCGGCGCTCGACGCTCCCGCGGAGCGGCGGGAACGGGTCGAGGCCACGTTGGACACGTATCTCGCGGCGATCGAGGCCCGGCCCCAGGTGTACCGGTTCCTGATGCACCCGGCGGACGGCGGCCACGCCGACGGGGGGCAGGCCGGGGACCCGGCGTTCGATGTCGGCAAGCACTCGATTCCGCTGTTGCGGCGGATGGGCGAGGAGTTGGCCCAGGTCATCGAGGACCGGCTGGATCTCGGGCCCGGGGGGCAGCAGTTGGCCCGGGTGTGGGGCCACGGGATCGTCGGGATGATGCACGCGGCCGGCGACTGGTGGCTGCAGGAACGGCCGTGCTCGCGGGCCGAGTTGGTGCGGAGCCTGGCGGATCTGCTGTGGGGGCGGCTGGCCGCGGCGGGGGACAAGATCGGCAGCCCGGGGTTCTGACGGTTGTGGGCGGCTGCGGGTCGGTGGGGGCCGGCCGCGCAGTTCCCCGCGCCCCTAGGTGGGATCAGGCTCCCTGCGCCAAGAGGCTCGCCTTGTCTGCCGCATTGCGGGCGGCTGCGGGTCGATGGGGGCCGGTCGCGCAGTTCCCCGCGCCCCTGGGTGGGATCAAGCTCCCTGCGCCAAGGGGCTCGCCCTGCCTGTCGCATTGTGGGCGGCTGCGGGTCGGTAGGGGCTGGTCGCGCAGTTCCCCGCGCCCCTAAGCCGTTTCAGTCCCCCTGTGCCAAGAGGCTCGCCCTGCCTGTCTCATCAGTCTGGCGCGGCGCCAGCCCTTCACGCGGTCGGCGTAGACCGTGCCGTCCAGGTGGTCGCACTCGTGTTGCAGGCATCTCGCGAAGAAGCCCGTCCCGTGCACGGTGACCGGCTCCCCGGTCACCGTGAAGCCCTCGACCACCGCGTGGTCGTAGCGTTCGGTTCCGGCTTCCAGACCCGGCAGGGACAGGCAGCCCTCGGGGCCCCGCAGCACCACCCCGTCCGCGTCCACCAGGCGCGGATTCACCACGTGGCCCAGGTGACGGACCTCCTCGTCGTCCGGGCAGTCGTAGACGAACACCCGTAGCGGCTCGCCGATCTGGTTGGCGGCCAGGCCCACGCCCTTGGCCGCGTACATCGTCGCGAACAAGTCCTCGACGATACGCCCCAGTTCGGGGCCGAAGTCGGCGACCTCCTCGCAGGGGGCGTGCAGTGCCGGGTCGCCGAGCAGGGCGAGGGGCCTCACGCGCCCTCGGGAGCCCGGGATGGAGCCGTTTCGCATGGCGGCAAGGGTACGGTCCTCTTTGTCACGCGAAGGCCGTACGGGCGCCGCGATTCGGGAGTGCGAATGGATCTCGATAGGCTGAGGTCCACACCACGTTGCCGGAGGCAGGAGCGCGGCGCGTACGCAAGGAGGATCGAGAACTGATGGCAGGCAACTCGGACCCGCTCTCGCCGCGGGCCAAGATCGCCGTGACCGCGGGCAAGGCGGTCGCGGCGGCGTCGCGCGCCGCCGGACGCGGCAGCGGTTCCGTGATCGGCGGCCGGGTGGCGCTCAAACTCGACCCCGACCTGCTCGCCCGGCTCGCCCAGCACCTGGACGTCGTGCTGGTGTCGGCGACCAACGGCAAGACCACGACGACCCGGCTGATCGCCGAGGCACTGCGGGCGGCCGGCCCGGTCGTCTCCAACGCGCTCGGCGCCAACATGCCGGCCGGCATCACCTCGGCGCTGGCGGGCAGCTCGGACGCCCGCTACGGCGTCATCGAGGTCGACGAGAAGTACCTGGCCGGTGTCGCCAAGGACACCGACCCGAAGTGCATCGCGCTGCTCAACCTCTCCCGCGACCAGCTCGACCGCGCCGCCGAGACCCGCATGCTCGCCGAGAACTGGCGGGAGGGCCTGGCCGGTTCCAAGGCCGTGATCGTGGCCAACGCGGACGACCCGCTGGTCGTGTGGGCCGCGTCATCCTCCCCCAATGTGATCTGGGTCGCCGCCGGGCAGATGTGGAAGGACGACGCCTGGTCCTGCCCGTCCTGCGGCGGCGTGATGCAGCGGCCGGGCGACGACTGGTTCTGCAGCGAGTGCGGATTCCGGCGGCCGACGCCCAGCTGGGCCCTGTCCGGGGACCATGTCCTCGATCCGCACGGGTCCGCCTGGCCGATCCACCTCCAGCTGCCGGGCCGCGCCAACAAGGCCAACGCCGCCTCCTCGGCGGCCGTCGCCGCCGTCTTCGGAGTGCCGCCGCAGGTCGCGCTGGAGCGCATGTACCAGGTGCAGGCGGTGGCCGGACGGTACGACGTGGTCCAGTTCATGGAGCGCGACCTGCGACTGCTGCTCGCGAAGAACCCGGCCGGCTGGCTGGAGACGTTCAGCCTGATCGACCCGCCGCCGACCCCGGTGATCCTCTCGGTGAACGCGCGCGGCGCCGACGGCACCGACACCTCCTGGCTGTGGGACGTCGACTACACGCGTCTGACCGGCCACCCCATCTGCGTGATCGGGGATCGGAAGCTGGACCTCGCGGTGCGTCTGGAGGTGGCCAACCAGCACTTCCAGGTGTGCGAGAACCTCGACCAGGCGGTGCAGCTGAGCCCGCCGGGCCGCATCGAGGTCATCGCCAACTACACCGCCTTCCAGGACCTGCGCCGCCGGGTCGGCAACTGAGCACCGGACTTCAGGGGACTTTTGTGAGCGACAACCAACTGCGGGTCGTCTGGATCTATCCCGACCTGCTCAGCACCTACGGCGATCAGGGCAACGTCCTCGTGGTGGAGCGCCGGGCCCGGCAGCGCCGCCTCGACGTGGCCCGTCTGGACGTGCGCAGCGACCAGCCGATCCCGACCTCCGGCGACATCTACCTGATCGGCGGCGGCGAGGACCGCCCGCAGCGGCTCGCGGCCGAGCGGCTGCGCCGGGACGGCGGTCTGCAGCGGGCGGTGGAGAACGGGGCCATCGTGTTCTCGGTCTGCGCCGGCTACCAGATCCTCGGCCACGAGTTCATCAACGACCTCGGTCAGCGCGAGCCCGGCCTCGGCCTGCTCGACGTGGTGTCGGTACGCGGCGAGGGCGCCCGGTGCGTGGGTGACGTCCTCGGGGACATCGACCCCCGCCTGGGGCTGCCCCCGCTGACCGGCTTCGAGAACCACCAGGGCGTCACGCACCTCGGCCCCACCGCCCGCCCGCTCTGCCAGGTCCGCTTCGGCAACGGCAACGGCACCGGGGACGGCACCGAGGGCGCGTACAACGACACGGTCTTCGGCACGTACATGCACGGCCCGGTGCTGGCGCGCAACCCGCTCATCGCCGACCTGCTGCTGAAGCTGGCGCTCGACGTGAACGCGCTGCCGCCGACCGACGACCGGTGGTACGAGGCGCTGCGCAACGAGCGCATCGCTGCCGCGCAGCAGCCCGCGTGAGGACAGCCGCGCAGCAGCCCGCGTGAGGGCGGCCGCACGGCGGCCGGCGTGAGGTTCGGGCCGGTTTCGCCACGGGCGCGTACGAGGGAGACCTCGGGCGCGCCCGTCGTGCGTTCCAGGGGAACTCCAGGCGGCCGCTGGTACCGTCCGGCATCGTCGTCGTCGAGCCCGCCTGACACGTCATCCGCTCACTTGTGCGGCTGCGTCCATCAGGCGGACGCCTGCTACGGAGCCACCCCCAGACGCCGATAAGGTGGCCGGAATCCAGCCGGACGACGTGGTCCGGACCCGGCCCACGTTGAGAAGGTATTTCGGGCTATGCGCATTGGTGTCCTGACGTCCGGCGGCGACTGCCCCGGGCTGAACGCGGTCATCCGGTCCGTCGTGCACCGTGCCGTCGCCGACCACGGCGACGAGGTCATCGGTTTCCGGGACGGCTGGAAGGGCCTCCTGGAGTGCGACTACCTCAAACTCGACCTCGACGCGGTGAGCGGCATCCTCGCTCGCGGCGGCACGATCCTCGGCTCCTCCCGGGTCCAGCCCTCGCATCTGCGGGACGGTGTGGAGCGGGCCCGGGGCCATCTCGAGGAGCTCGGCCTCGACGCGGTCATCCCGATCGGCGGCGAGGGCACGCTGAAGGCGGCCCGGCTGATGTCGGACGGCGGTCTGCCCATCGTGGGCGTGCCGAAGACGATCGACAACGACATCGCGGTCACCGATGTCACCTTCGGCTTCGACACGGCCGTGGGTGTCGCGACGGACGCCCTCGACCGGCTCAAGACCACCGCCGAGTCCCACCAGCGTGTCCTGGTCGTCGAGGTCATGGGCCGGCACACCGGCTGGATAGCGCTGCAGTCCGGTATGGCGGCCGGCGCCCACGCCATCGTCGTACCGGAACGGCCCTTCGACATCGAGGAGTTGGCCCGCAGGGTCGGCGAGCGGTTCGAGGCGGGCAAGCGGTTCGCGATCGTCGTCGCGGCGGAGGGCGCCAAGCCTGCGCCGGGCACCATGACCTTCGACGAGGGCGGCAAGGACATCTACGGGCACGAGCGGTTCGCGGGGATCGCGCGGCAGCTGTCGATCGAGCTGGAGCAGCGGCTGGGCAAGGAGGCGCGGCCGGTGATCCTCGGGCATGTGCAGCGGGGTGGCACGCCCACCGCGTACGACCGGGTGCTGGCGACCCGCTTCGGGTGGCACGCGGTGGAGGCGGTGCACCGGGGTGAGTTCGGGAAGATGACGGCCCTGCACGGGACGGACATCGTGATGGTGCCGCTGGCGGAGGCCGTGGAGACGTTGAAGACGGTGCCGGCGGAGCGGTACGCGGAAGCGGAGTGCGTGTTGTGACGTGCCGATGACAGCTCGGCGCGTGCCGTCGAGCCGGTTGTCCCGCCCCCGGTCACATCAGTGGCCGGGGGCGGTTCTAGTCTTGGGGCGGATCGAAACCGTACAACCCCCACGAATCAGGAGCCGGCGGAATGGATCACAGCGGGCACGGCATGACCATGGATCTGCCGCCGTTCACGCTGGGGCGGGGTCTTCAGTGGTCGGCTGACCCGTTCTTCCTGGTGGCCTGCCTGGTGGGCCTCGGCCTGTACGGGTGGGGGGTCGTGCGGCTGCGGCGGCGTGGGGACGCCTGGCCGGTCGGACGGACGGTCGCGTACGTCGTGGGGGTCCTGACCATCGCGCTGGTGATGTGCACCCGGCTGAACGACTACGGCATGGTCATGTTCAGCGTGCACATGGTGCAGCACATGGTGATCAGCATGCTGTCGCCGATCCTGATCCTGCTCGGCGCCCCGATCACGCTGGCCCTGCGCGCGCTGCCACCGGCGGGGCGCGGCCGCAAGGGTCCGCGGGAACTGCTGCTGATGTTCCTGCACAGCCGCTACATGCGGATCATCACGCACCCCGCGTTCACCATCCCGCTGTTCATCGCGAGCCTCTACGCGCTGTACTTCACCCCGATCTTCGACTTCCTGATGGGGTCCAAGACCGGGCACGTCGCGATGATGGTGCACTTCCTCGCCGTCGGCGTGGTCTTCTTCTGGCCGATCATGGGGGTGGATCCGGGCCCGAACCGTCCCGGCTATCTCATGCGGATGCTGGAGCTGTTCGCCGGCATGCCGTTCCACGCCTTCTTCGGCATCGCGCTCATGATGGCGTCCACGCCGATGGTCAAGACGTTCGAGAACCCGCCCGCCTCCCTCGGTATCGACGCGCTGTCGGACCAGAACGCGGCCGGCGGGATCGCGTGGGCGTTCAGTGAGATTCCGTCCGTGCTCGTACTGGTCGCACTGCTGTTCCAGTGGTACGGATCCGAGCAGCGGCAGGCAAAGCGCCAGGACCGGGCCGCCGACCGGGACGGCGACAAGGAACTCGAGGCATACAACGCCTATCTGGCCTCATTGAACTCACGCGGGCGTTGACTCACGCGGCGAGCCGCCGTCGCCTGTGCTTTGGGGCCGGCGCTCGCGCTGGTGCTGGGGGCGCACGGGCCCGTGCACGGGCCGTCGGGCGGCCACCGCAGGCGGAACAGCGGCACACATTTCGTCGTCTGCGCCGTTCTGAGGCAGAACGGGGGCACCATGGAGGGAGACGAACCATGAGGAGGGTGTTGCGATGCCCGGTTCCCCGGACGGCTCGATCAGAACGATGGGGGTGCTCACCGTCGGCGGACTCGTCGCGGTGACCGCCTACACGGTTGCTCTCGGCAGTAACGGCTGGCTGTGGTTCGGCTGGGTCGTGCTGGGCCTGATCACCCTCGGGATGGTGGCCACGCGCAGCACCTGACCGTCAGCCGCCACTGAGGCGGCTCGCGGAGTGCACCCCCGGCTGGTATTTCGGCAGCCGGGCGGTGATCTTCATGCCCGCTCCCACGGCAGTCTCGATGACCAGGCCGTAGGCGTCGCCGTAGACCTGGCGGAGCCGGTCGTCCACGTTGGACAGGCCGATGCCGCCGGACGGGCTGATCTCACCCGCGAGGATGCGGCGCAGCAGCGCGGGGTCCATTCCGGCGCCGTCGTCCTCGATGACGACCAGGGCCTCGGCGCCGGAGTCCTGTGCGGTGATGGTGATGTGGCTCTTGCCTGGCGCGGCCTTGCCCTCCAGGCCGTGCTTGACGGCGTTCTCGACGAGGGGCTGCAGGCACAGGAACGGCAGGGCGACCGGCAGCACCTCCGGGGCGATCTGCAGGGTCACCGAGAGGCGGTCACCGAAGCGTGCCCGGACGAGCGCCAAGTAGTGGTCGATGGCGTGCAGTTCGTCGGCCAGGGTGGTGAAGTCGCCGTGTCTGCGGAACGAGTAGCGGGTGAAGTCGGCGAATTCCAGGAGGAGTTCGCGGGCCCGCTCCGGGTCGGTGCGGACGAACGAGGCGATCACCGCGAGCGAGTTGAAGATGAAGTGCGGGGATATCTGGGCGCGCAGGGCCTTGATCTCGGCCTCGATGAGGCGGGTGCGGGACTGGTCGAGGTCGGCGAGTTCCAGCTGTACGGAGACCCAGCGCGCGACCTCTCCGGCGGCCCTGACCAGGACGGCGGACTCGCGGGGCGCGCAGGCGACCAGGGCGCCGTGGACCCGGTCGTCGACGGTGAGTGGGGCGACGACCGCCCAGCGCACCGGGCAGTCGGGGGCGTCGCACCTGAGCCGGAACGCCTCCCCGCGGCCGGTCTCCAAGGGGCCCGCAAGACGGTCCATGATCTCGGAGCGGTGGTGGCCGCCCACGCCGTCCCAGACCAGGACGTCCTGCTGGTCGGTCAGGCACAGCGCGTCCGTGCCGAGCAGGGTGCGCAGACGGCGGGCCGACTTGCGGGCGGTCTCCTCCGTCAGGCCGGCCCGCAGCGGAGGCGCGGCGAGGGAGGCGGTGTGCAGGGTCTCGAAGGTGGCGTGCTCGACGGGGGTGCCGAGGCCGCCGAGGTGCTGCGGGCGCCCCGTACGTCGGCCGAGCCAGAAACCGGCGGCCAGCAGGGGCAGGATCGCCACGCACAGCCCGGCGAGGAATCCGCTCATGGTGACGCCGCCCCCCGGTGAGGCACGCTCATGCCTTCACCTCCGCCCGCAGTTCCTCCGGCAGATGGAAGCGCGCCAGGATCGCCGCCGTCCCCGCCGGTACCCGTCCCGCCGTCGCCAGGGACACCAGCACCATGGTCAGGAAGCCCAGCGGTACCGACCAGAGCGCGGGCCAGGCGAGCAGGGCGTGCAGCGGGCCGGTGCCCGGGAAGCCCGCCATGGTCGCGGCCACGGCGACGAACGCGGAGCCGCCGCCGACCAGCATCCCGGTGGCCGCGCCGGGCGGGGTCAGCCTGCGCCACCAGATGCCGAGCACGAGCAGCGGGCAGAACGACGAGGCCGACACGGCGAAGGCCAGGCCCACCGCGTCCGCGACGGGCAGTCCGCCGACCAGGACGCTCGCGGCGAGGGGTACCGCCATGGCAAGGGCCGTGCCGAGCCGGAAGTGCCGTACTCCGCGCGAGGGCAGCACGTCCTGGGTGAGGACGCCGGCGACGGCCATGGTCAGCCCGGAGGCCGTGGACAGGAACGCGGCGAAGGCACCGCCCGCCACCAGCGCGCCGAGGAGGTCGCCGCCGACGCCGCCGATCATGCGGTCGGGCAGCAGCAGGACGGCGGCGTCGGTGTTGCCGGTGAGGGTGAGTTCGGGGGTGTAGAGCCTGCCGAGGGCGCCGTAGACCGGCGGCAGCAGGTAGAAGACGCCGATCAGCGCGAGCACGGCCACCGTGGTGCGCCGGGCGGCGACACCGTGCGGGCTGGTGTAGAAGCGGACGACGACGTGCGGCAGGCCCATGGTGCCGAGGAAGGTGGCGAGGATCAGTCCGTAGGTGGCGTACAGCGGGCGTTCCTCACGGCTCGCGGCCAGCGAGGTCGACATGCCGCCGTTGGTGCCGCGGTCGGCGGCCGGGACGGTGGCGCCCTTGGCGAAGGTGAGCCGGGTGCCCTGCTCGATGCGGTGAGTGCCGGCCGGGAGGCGCAGGCGCTGCCCCTCGTGCGGGCGGCCGTCGACCGTGCCGGTGACCGTGACGGTCAGCGGCCCGTCGAGCTTGAGGTCGAGGCTGTCGTCGACCCGGACGACGCGCTGCTCGCGGAGGGTCACCGGTTCCTCGAAGGCGTGCCGGGGTGTCCCGTCGCCCTGCCAGGCGAGGAACAGGAAAAGGGCGGGGACCAGCAGGGCGGTGAGCTTGAGCCAGTACTGGAAGGCCTGCACGAAGGTGATGCTGCGCATGCCGCCGGCGGCGACGGTGGCCACCACCACGACCGCGACGATCACTCCCCCGAGCCACTCGGGTGCCCCCGTCAGCACCGTCAACGTCAGCCCGGCGCCCTGGAGTTGCGGCAGCAGGTACAGCCAGCCGACCCCGACGACGAAGGCGCCCGCCAGTCGCCGTACGGCCTGGGAGGCGAGTCTGGCCTCGGCGAAGTCGGGCAGCGTGTAGGCGCCGGAGCGGCGCAGCGGGGCGGCGACGAACAGGAGCAGGACCAGATAGCCGGCGGTGTAGCCGACGGGATACCAGAGCATGTCCGGGCCCTGGACCAGGACCAGTCCGGCGATGCCGAGGAAGGAGGCGGCGGACAGGTACTCGCCGCTGATGGCGGTCGCGTTCAGGCGGGGGCCGACGGTGCGGGAGGCCACGTAGAAGTCGGAGGTGGTGCGGGAGATGCGCAGGCCGAAGGCGCCGACGAGGACGGTCGCGACGACCACGAGGGCGACGGCGGGGACGGCGTAGTTCGAGTTCATCCGCGATCTGTTCAGCGGTCTTCGACGAGGCGCACGAAGTCCCGCTCGTTGCGTTCGGCGCGCCGCACGTACCAGCGGGCGAGCAGCACCAGGGGGGCGTAGAGGCCGAAGCCGAGGACGGCCCATTCCAGGCGGCGGGCGTCCGGCATCGCCGCGAAGAGCAGCGGCAGCGGGCCCACCAGCAGGGCGAGGACCGCGAACACGGTCAGGGCGGCCCGTAGTTGACTGCGCATCAGGGAGCGGACGTAGGTGTGGCCGAGGGTGGTCTGTTCGTCGATCTCGGTGCGCGGCCGGTAGTAGCCGAGGACGCGGCGTTCCCGTCGGGGCGGGCCGGTGACGACGACCCGGCGTTCGGTGGGGTGCTGGGGCACCGTCACGGCCTCCTCATCAACAGGTCCCGCAGCTCACGGGTGTGGCGGCGGCTGACCTGGAGTTCCTCGGCGCCGACCAGGACACTCACCGTACCCGCGTCCAGGCGGAGTTCGCCGATGTGGCGCAGTGCGACCAGGTGGCGGCGGTGGATGCGGACGAAGCCCCGCGAGCGCCAGCGTTCCTCCAGGGTGGACAGCGGGATCCGTACGAGGTGGCTGCCCTTGTCGGTGTGCAGCCGGGCGTAGTCGCCGTGCGCCTCGACGTGCGTGATGTCGTCGACCAGGACGAAGCGGGTCACGCCGCCGAGCTCCACGGGTATGTGGTCCGGGTCGGGTTCGTGCACGGGGATGCGGGGGCTCAGGTCGCTGCGCTCGGCGGCCCGGCGGACGGCCTCCGCGAGGCGTTCCTTGCGGACGGGTTTGAGGACGTAGTCGACGGCCTTGAGGTCGAAGGCCTGGACGGCGAAGTCCTCGTGCGCGGTGACGAACACCACCAGCGGCGGCTTCGCGAACCCGGTCAGCAGGCGGGCCAGGTCCAGCCCGTCGAGGCCGGGCATGTTGATGTCGAGGAAGACCACGTCGATCGCCTCCGGCCCGAGCGGACCGGACTCCAGGGCTCTGTTGATCCGGCGCAGCGCCTCGGTCGCGTCACCGGCGCCCTCCGCACTGCCGATGCGGGGGTCGGCGTTCAGGAGGTAGAGCAGTTCCTCCAGTGAGGGGTGTTCGTCGTCGACAGCCAGGGCGCGCAGCATGAAGGTGGAGTGTAGGAGCAATTCGTACGACTGGACATGTGCCTGCGTGCGGAGGTGCGCGCCGGTGGCGGGTGCCCCGCGGGTGCTGGATACAGTGCCCGCATGAACAGCAGGCCCACACCGTTCGACGACCTCGACCGGAAGATCCTCACCGCGCTGATGGCGAACGCCAGGACCAGTTTCGCCGAGATCGGCGCGGTGGTCGGGCTGTCCGCGACGGCGGTGAAGCGGCGGGTGGACCGGCTGCGCGAGACCGGTGTGATCACCGGGTTCACGGCGACGGTACGGCCGTCGGCGCTGGGCTGGCTCACGGAGGCCTACGTCGAGGTGTACTGCGAGGGCGCGGCCCCGCCCCGGCGGCTCGCTCAGATGGTCCGCCACCATCCGGAGATCACCGCGGCGATGACGGTGACGGGCGGGGCGGACGCGCTGCTGCATGTGCGGGCGCGGGACGTGGACCACTTCGAGGAGGTGCTGGAGCGGATCCGGACGGAGCCGTTCATCCGGAAGACGATCAGTGTGATGGTGCTGTCCCACCTGCTCCCGGAGAGCCCGGAGGCGGGCGCCAGCCAGCCCGCGCCGGAGGAAAACCCGGGCGGCGCAACGGACGTGCGCTGAATAGGCCGAAGACGCAGCAATCCTGCGCAAGCGCGCACTTCTTGTTTCTTGTCGGGTGTATCCACCTCTTCCTACCTTGGTGTCAACCCTCAGTCGACACCCGCAGGAAGCGGAGGAACCCCTCTGTGACCGATACCCGTGTGCCGCGCCGACGGCGCTTCCTCGTCTGCGAACCCAGACACTTCGCCGTGCAGTACGCGATCAACCCCTGGATGCATCCCGACACCCGAGTCGACACCGATCTGGCGCACGAGCAGTGGCAGGAGCTGATCCGCGCCTACCGGGCCCACGGCCACGAGGTCTCCACCCTGGAGCCGGTCCCGGGCCTCCCGGACATGGTCTTCGCCGCCAACTCGGCGGTCGTGGTCGGCGGCCGGGTCTTCGGCTCGCTCTTCCACGCGCCGGAGCGCCGCCCCGAGTCCACGCACTACAACACCTGGTTCAAGGCGGCCGGCTACGACGTCCACCGCCCCACGTCCGTCTGTGAGGGCGAGGGCGACCTGGTGTGGACGGGCCGGTACCTGCTGGCCGGCACCGGCTTCCGCACGACCCGCGAGGCACACCGTGAGGTGCAGGAGTTCTTCGGGCACCCGGTGATCAGCCTGACGCTGGTGGACCCGTACTTCTACCACCTGGACACGGCCCTGTTCGTCCTGGACGGCGGGCACGACGGCAACATCGTGTACTACCCGCAGGCCTTCTCCCACGGCAGTCGGGAGGTCCTCGCGCGGCTGTACCCGGACGCGGTGCTCGCCACCCGCGACGACGCCATGACGTTCGGACTGAACTCCGTCTCCGACGGCCGCAACGTCTTCATCGCGCCCCGCGCGGAGGCACTGGCCACCCGCCTCGCCGACCGCGGTTATGTCCCCGTCCCCGTCGACCTCTCGGAGTTCCAGAAGGCCGGCGGCGGCATCAAGTGCTGCACTCAGGAGATCCGCTCATGACCGCTCCCGTCCGCACGCGTTCGTCCGCCGACCTGATCGACGCCGAGGGGCCGGTGCTGGCGCACAACTACCATCCGCTGCCCGTGGTCGTGGCCCGAGCGGAGGGCACCTGGGTGGAGGACGTGGAGGGCCGCCGCTACCTCGACCTGTTGGCCGGCTACTCGGCTCTCAACTTCGGTCACCGGCACCCCGCGCTGATCGAGGCGGCGCACCGCCAGCTGGACCGGCTGACGCTCACCTCGCGCGCCTTCCACAACGACCGGCTCGCCGAATTCGCCGAGCGGCTCGCGGAGTTGACCGGGCTCGACATGGTGCTGCCGATGAACACCGGCGCCGAGGCGGTGGAGAGCGCGATCAAGGTGGCCCGCAAGTGGGCGTACGACGTGAAGGGCGTCCCGGCGGACCGGGCCACGATCGTGGTGGCGGCGGACAACTTCCACGGCCGTACGACGACGATCGTGTCGTTCTCCACGGACGAGACGGCCCGGGCGGGCTTCGGCCCCTTCACGCCGGGCTTCCGGGTGGTGCCGTACAACGACCTGGCCGCTCTGGAGGCGGCCGTCGACGAGACGACCGCGGCGGTGCTGATCGAGCCCGTCCAGGGCGAGGCCGGCGTGGTCGTCCCGGACGAGGGCTATCTGACCGGCGTACGGGAGCTGACCCGACGCCTGGGCTGTCTCTTCGTCGCCGACGAGATCCAGTCGGGGCTCGGCCGCACGGGACGCACGCTCGCCGTGGAGCACGAGGGTGTGGTGCCGGACGTGCTGCTGCTGGGCAAGGCGCTGGGCGGCGGCATCGTCCCGGTGTCCGCGGTCGTGGCCCGCCGGGACGTGCTCGGCGTGCTGCGGCCGGGCGAGCACGGGTCGACGTTCGGCGGCAACCCGTTGTCCGCCGCGGTCGGCACGGCGGTGGTGGAGCTGTTGGAGACGGGCGAGTTCCAGCGCCGGGCCGCCGATCTCGGCACGGTGCTCCGCGACGGGCTCACGGCTCTGGTCGGCAGCGGCGTGGTCGGTTTCCGTGCGCGTGGGCTGTGGGCGGGCGTCGACGTGGACCCGGCCGTGGGCACCGGTCGTGAGATCGGCGAGCGGCTGCTGCGGGAGGGCGTCCTGGTCAAGGACACCCACGGCTCGACCATCCGGCTGGCCCCGCCGCTGACGATCACCGAGGAGGAGCTCGCCATGGCGCTGGGAGCGCTGGAGAGGGTGCTGGGCAGGGGGTGACCCGGGCGGTCGGCCGGTGCGGCGCCGTCCGTCCCCTCGGTGCCGCCCCGGCGGGCACCGGCCGACCGCGCGATCTCTGCCGAAAGGGGCAAGATTGAGTCACGGGGTGGTAGACCACTCTCGGCTACAGAGAGGTCGGCCGTGGGCACAGACGAGGAGCGTGACACTGCCCGTCGGCGGTTCGACGTGGCGGATGCCGCACCCCTGCTGCTCGACTCCGCGGGGGTGGTGACGAGCTGGAGCGCCCAGGCGCAACGGCTGCTGGACCACCCCGCCGCCGAGGCGGTGGGCACGAGCCTGGCCGATCTGGTGTCCGCCGAGGACGCCGGTCGGGTGCCGGGCCTGATCGAGCGGTGGCACCGGGACGGCGGCTGGGCGGGGCTGCTGACGGTCCGGCGCGGCGACGGAGGGCCGGTCAGGGTCATGGCGCGGGTCGCCTCCACCGAGGAGGCCCGGGGGCCCTCGCGGTGGCTGATGCTGCTGTCGGAACTGACGGGGGCCTCGGGGTGGGACATGCACCGCACGGTGCTGGAGCAGATGGTGGCCCGCTCGCCGATCGGGATCGCCATCGTCGACACGGACCTGCGGTTCGTCTGGTCGAACGCCGCGATGGCCCGGTTCGGTGGCGGGCCGCCCGAGCAGCGGCTGGGGCTGCGGCTGCGGGACGTACAGCCGGGCCTGGACACCGACGAGGCCGAGGCGCACATGCGCCACGTCCTGGCGACCGGGGAGTCGGTCATCGGATACGAGCAGATCGGCAATCTGCGGTCCTCACCGCACCGGGAGACCGCGCAGATGCTGTCGTTCACCCGGCTCGACGACGAGCAAGGTCACCCGATGGGCGTCTACTACACCGTCGTCGACATCACCGCGCACCATCGCACCCGGCAGCGGCTGGCCCTGCTGGACCGGGCGGGTGAGCGGATCGGTCGCGGTCTGGACATCGTGCGAACGGCGCAGGAGCTGGCCGACGTGGCGGTCCCGGCCTTCGCCGACCACGTCGTCGTGGACCTGCTGGAGTCGGTGCTGCGGGGCGCGGAACCGGCCCCCGGCCCGTTGGACGGGGTCGCTCCGGTGCGGCTGCGACGGGCCGGACGTCGGTCGGCGGACGCCGTGGTCGCCTGGACCGTCGGCATCGGCGAGGACGTCGTCCACCCACCCGGGTCGCCACCGGTCCACTGTCTGACCACCGGCCGGTCCTGGCTCCGGGAGCGGCTCGACCCGTTCACCCCGGAGTGGGACACCGACTCCCTCGAGGGCCCCGACGCCTCCGAGCCGGGCCCGCAGAGTGTCATGGTGGTGCCGGTCCGGGCGCGGGGGGTCACCCTGGGGGTCAGCACGTTCGTCCGGCGGGGCCACCAGGAGCCCTTCGACGAGGACGACCTGCATCTGGCCGAGGATCTCGTCTCGCGGGCGGCCGTGTGCGTGGACAACGCCCGCCGCTACACCCGCGAACGGGACGCCGCCCTGGTCCTGCAGCGCAACCTGCTGCCGCACCGGCTGCCCGACCAGTTCGCGGTGGAGGTCGCCGTCCGCTACCGCCCGGCCGACGAGCTGACCGGCCTGGGCGGCGACTGGTACGACCTGATCCCGCTGTCGGGCGCGCGGGTCGCCCTCGTGGTGGGCGAGGTGCCCGGGCACGGCATCGGGGCCGCGGCCGCGATGGGACGTCTGCGGACCGCCGTACGGACCCTCGCGGCGCTGGAGCTGCCGCCCGAGGAGGTGCTCGCCCACCTGGACGACCTGGTGGCGCGGACCGCCCGCGAGGAGGGCGTCGAGGCGGATCCGGTGGGCGCGGACAGCACCCAGGCGGTGGGCTCCGGGTGTGTCTACGTCGTCTACGACCCCGCCGACGGTGGGTGCTCGATGGCCGCCGCGGGCCATCCCGCGCCCGCTGTGGTGCTGCCCGACGGGACGATCACCTTCGTCGATCTTCCGCAGGGGGCGCCGCTCGGCGTGGGCGGGCCGCCCTATGAGGCGGTCGAGCTGGCGCTGGCGGAGGGCAGCACGCTGGCCCTGCACACCGACGGTCTGCTGGCCCATGGTCCGAAGCGGTCCGTGGACTCGGACCGGGACCGGCTGCGACGGGCCCTGGAGCGGGAGGCGACCTCGCTGGACGTGCGCTGCCAGAGCGTGGTCGACGCGCTGGCGCCGGAGCATCCGGACGACGACGTGGCCCTGCTGATGGCGCGGACCCGGCTCCTCGGCGCCGACCAGGTCGCGGACTGGGACCTGCCCGGTGACCCGGCCGTGGTGGCCGAGGCGCGCAAGGCGGCCACCCGGCAACTCACCGAGTGGAGCCTCGAGGAGCTGGCGTTCACCACGGAGCTGGTCGTCAGCGAACTGGTCACCAACGCCATCCGGTACGCCTCCGGGCCCATCCGGCTGCGTCTGATCAAGGAGCGGGCACTGATCTGCGAGGTGCTCGACGGCGGCGCCACCGCACCGCACCTGCGTCATCCGCGCACCACGGACGAGGGCGGGCGCGGGCTGCTGCTGGTCTCCCAGTTCACCCAGCGGTGGGGAACCCGCTTCGCCCCCGAAGGGAAGATCATCTGGGCCGAGCAGCCCCTGACGGAGCCATCGGCATGACGTAGAACACCGCATATCGTGCGAAACTGGGGTGATCTCGGTGGCGAGAGCGGGAGCCATGAACGATTCGGCGGTCGACTACGCGGCGGCGTTCCAGGCCCTGCCCGGAATCGTCGCCCTGCTCACGCCCGACCTCGTGTTCGTGGACGTCAACGAGGAGTACCTGCGC
The DNA here is from genome assembly GCF_040612855.1 of Streptomyces sp. NPDC006332. Taxonomy (NCBI): domain Bacteria; kingdom Bacillati; phylum Actinomycetota; class Actinomycetes; order Kitasatosporales; family Streptomycetaceae; genus Streptomyces; species Streptomyces sp. NPDC006332. The sequence continues at coordinate 57,752 of NZ_JBEXRA010000022.1, read as the reverse complement.
ACCGCCGGCCGCAGGCGGGAGCAGGTGATCGGCCGCCATCTGTTCGAGGTCTTCCCGGACAATCCCAACGACCCCTCGGCGACCGGCAGGCGCAATCTGGAGGCCTCCCTGCAGCGGGTGCTGACCACCGGTGAGCGCGACGCGATGGCACTCCAGCGCTATGACATCGAGGACCCGGAGCGGCCCGGGCACTGGCAGGAGCGCTACTGGAGCCCCGTCAACGCGCCGGTGCTCGGCCCGGACGGAACGGTGGTGCTGCTGGTGCACCGGGTCGAGGAGGTCACCGAACTGATCCAGGCCCGCGGCGGCGCGCACACCGGCAAGGCCCGGGTGCTGGAGGCCGAGCTGTACACCCGCGCCCGTGAGCTCCAGGAGCTCAACGAACGGCTGCGGCGCCTGCACGCCCGTGAGCGCGAGGTGGCCCTGGCGCTCCAGGAGGCGATGCTGCCGGCCGGCCGCCAGGTGAGCGACCACCGGGCGGCGGTGCGCTACCGGCCCGCGGTCGGCGCGCTGAACGTGTGCGGCGACTGGTACGACCTGATCGACCTGGTCGGCGGCCATCGGCTCGGGGTGTCCGTGGGCGACGTGGTCGGCCACGGGCTGGAGGCCGCCGGCGTCATGGGCCAGTTGCGCAGCGCCCTCAGCGCCGCCTCCCGGGTGGCCGAGGGCCCCGCCGAGGCGCTGGACGTGCTGGGGCGCTACGCGCACGTGGTCGACGGTGCCGAATCGGCCACCGCCGTCACCACGTTCATCGACTTCGACCTGCACACCATCGCCTACAGCAGCGCCGGACATCCACCGCCGGTGCTGGTGCATCCGGACGGCCGGACGGAGTTCCTCGACCGGGCCACCGACCCGCCGCTCGACGCGCGTCCCGACCCGGCCCCCAGACCCCAGGCCGACACGGCGTTCACCGATGGCGCCACCCTCGTGCTGTACACGGACGGCCTGATCGAGCGGCGCCACGAGGACATCGACACGAGCCTCGCCCGGCTCACCGCCTCGCTCACCCGGCATCGCGGGGCCGACCCCGAGGTCCTCGCGGACTCCGTCCTGCTGGAACTGCTGCCCCCGGGAGGCGCCACCGACGACACGGCGCTCATCGTGGTGCGGCTGTGAGGGCACCACCCCGGGGCCGGACGGGGAAGCCCTGCGGGTCGGGTCGTCCGGGCAATCCCCAACGGGCCCTCGTCCGGGCCGGGGTGATGGACCGGACGCGGTTTCGCCCCTCCCGTCCTGCCCCTACACTTGACACCCCCACAGCACGCCGGTTGACCTGCTGGAACACGGCGGCCCGGCCCACCGCCGGAGTGAGGAGCGACCCGTTGTTCTACTACGTGCTCAAGTACGTGTTGCTGGGCCCCCTGCTGAGACTTGTCTTCCGGCCCCGGATAGAGGGCCTGGAACACGTACCGGACACGGGTGCCGCGATCATCGCCGGCAACCATCTGTCCTTCTCCGACCACTTCTTGATGCCCGCCGTCCTGAAGCGGCGCATCACCTTCCTCGCCAAGGCGGAGTACTTCACCGGCCCCGGCCTGAAGGGCCGTCTGACCGCGGCCTTCTTCCGCAGCGCCGGTCAGATCCCGGTGGACCGCTCGGGCAAGGAGGCGGGTCAGGCCGCGATCCGCGAGGGCCTCGGTGTGCTGAGCAAGGACCAGTTGCTCGGCATCTATCCCGAGGGCACGCGCTCCCATGACGGGCGGCTCTACAAGGGCAAGGTCGGCGTCGCGGTGATGGCGCTCAGGGCCGGCGTGCCGGTGATTCCGTGCGCGATGATCGGCACCTTCGAGGCGCAGCCACCCGGCAAGGTCGTCCCGAACCTGCACCCGGTGGTGATCCGTTTCGGCAAGCCCCTCGACTTCTCCCGCTACGCCGGGATGGAGAACGAGAAGGCCGTCCTGCGCGCGATCACCGACGAGATCATGTACGCGATCCTGTCGCTGTCCGAGCAGGAGTACGTCGACAAGTACGCGGCCGTGGCGAAGGCGGAGGACACCGCCGCGAACTCGGACAAGGAGCGCAGGTTCCGCAAACTGCCGCTGAGTTGATCTCTGCTGTCGGCAGACATCCCTGGGGCGGGGGCCGTCCGGACCGTACGGTCATGGCATGAGACGTGCTGTGGTGATCGGAGCGACGGGACAGATCGGGCGGGTGGCCGTGGGCGCGCTGGCCGGGGACGGCTGGGAGGTGACGGCCCTGTCGCGGGGCGGAGGACGTGACGAGAGCTGGCCCGGGGACGTGCGGGTCGCGCGGGCCGACCGGGAGGACACGGCGGCGCTGGCCGAGGTGGTCGGCGACGGCTGCGACGTGCTGGTCGACATGGTGGCGTACGGGCCCGGGCACGCACGGCAGTTGACCTCGCTGGCCGACCGGGTGGGCTCGGCCGTGGTGATCTCCAGCGTCTCGGTGTACGAGGACGACAAGGGCCGCAACTTCGACACCCAGGGCGAGCCGGACGGCTTTCCCGAGTACCCGCTGCCGATCACGGAGGACCAGGGGACCGTTCGGCCGGGTGACGCCTCGTACAGCACCCGCAAGGCCGGGCTGGAGCGCGAACTCCTCGCCGCGGGCGCCGAGTTGCCCATCACGCTGCTGCGGGCCGGCGCGATCCACGGCCCGCACTGCATGACCCCGCGCGAGCTCTACTTCGTCAAGCGCAACCTGGACGGCCGGCCTCGGCGGGTCCTCCCGTACCGCGGCGAGAGCCGGTTCCATCCGGCGAGTGTCCACACCATCGCCGAGCTGATCCGGCTGGCCGCCGCGCGACCGGGCACCCGCGCCCTCAACGCCGTGGACCCGGACGCGCCGACGGTGGCGGAGATCGCCCGGGCGATCGACACGGTGATGGGCGTCGAACGGGAGAACGTCCTGGTGGACGGCCCGCCACCCGCCCCCACCGTGGGGGACACGCCGTGGACGGTGCCGGTGCCGGTGGTCTGCGACATGTCCGCCGCCGAACGGGAGTTGGGCTACCGTCCGGTGGTCCGGTACGCCGAGACGCTGCCGGACACCGTCGCCTGGATCGAACGGCAACTGGCCGGACGGGACTGGCGGGAGGCGTACCCGAAGATGTTCCGGACGTACGGCGACCTCTTCGACTACGCGGCGGAGGACGCGTTCCTCGACACGCTCGGCGCCTGAACACGAAGGGAGGGGGCGGCCGACGACCGCCCCCTCCCCGCCGTCATGGGACTTACGGCTTCGGCGTCTCGTGCGGCGCGCAGGTGACGTCGGCGCGGTCCAGCTTGCCGGTGAGCAGGTAGGAGTCCACCCGCGGGTTGATGCACGGGTTGACCAGGCTGGTCACGCCGTGCGAGCCCGCGTTCTTCTCGGTGATCAGGCGGGAGCCCTTGAACCGCTTGTGCAGTTCGACGGCGCCGTCGTACGGCGTGGCGGCGTCACGCTCGGACTGCACGATCAGCACGCCCGGCAGACCCTTGCCGGTCTTCACGTTCACCGGGGTCTGCTGCTTGACCGGCCAGGTCGCACAGGGCAGGTTCATCCAAGCGTTGGACCAGGTCAGGAAGGGGTGGCTCTGGTGCAGCCGGGTGTTGTCCCGGTCCCACTTCTTCCAACTGGTGGGCCACTTCGCGTCGGTGCACTCCACGGCCGTGTAGACGGCGTTGCCGTTCTCCGAGGCGATGTTGCCCGCGGTGTCCGACATGTCCGGGGCGGCCGCGTCGACGAGCGCCTGGGTGTCCCCGGCGACGTACTTGCTGAAGACCGTGGCGACCGGGGCCCACGAGGAGTCGTAGTACGGGGCGCCCTGGAAGAAGCTGAGCAGTTCGGCCGGTCCGACGACCCCGCCGATCGGGCTCTTCTTCGCGGTGGCCCGCAACTGGAGCCACTGCGCCTGGACTTCGGCGCGGGTGTCGCCGAGGTGGAAGGTGGCGTCGTTGGCGGCAACCCAGTCCTCCCAGTCCTTCCAGCGGCCCTCGAAGGCGACGTCCTGGTCGAGGTTGGCCTCGTACCAGATCTTGTCCTGGGACGGGTTGACGACGCTGTCGACGACCATCCGGCGGACGTGGCCCGGGAACAGCGTGCCGTAGACGGCGCCGAGGTAGGTGCCGTAGGAGACGCCCAGGTAGTTGAGCTTCTTCTCGCCGAGCGCGGCGCGGATCACGTCCAGGTCGCGCGCGGTGTTCGGCGTGGTCATGTGCGGCAGCATCTCGCCGCTGCGCTCGTAGCAGCCCTCGGCGTACTCCCGGGCGAGCTTGCGCTGAGCGCGCTTGTCGGCCTCGGAGTCCGGCACCGGGTCCAGCTTGGGCGCCTTCACGAACTCCTGCGGGTCGACGCAGGAGATGGGCGCGGAGTGGCCGACGCCGCGCGGGTCGAAGCCCACGAAGTCGTACGCCTTGGCCGTGTTGGCCCACACGGGGGCCTTGGTGATGACCCGGCGCGGGAACTTCAGGCCCGAGCCGCCCGGCCCGCCGGGGTTGTAGATGAGCGCGCCCTGACGCTCCTTCTTGGTACCGGTGTTGCCGATGCGGTCGACGGCGAGCTTGATCTGCTTGCCGTACGGCTTGGCGTAGTCGAGCGGCACGGTGACATAGCCGCACTGGATGGGCTTCTCCAGGCCCCAGTCGGCCGGACAGTCCTGCCAGTCGATTCCGGCCTTCTCGGCCTTGGCGGCGGCGATCGCCGCGCCGCGGGCCGCACGGTCCTGACCGCCGTGGCGCCCGTCCCCGCTGGCGCTCGCCGTGGGCGCGGCCACGGCGCCGGCTATCAGCGTCGCCGTGACGAGCACTCCGGCGGAACCGAACGCTGCCGTGCGCCTCGCCACTCTCTTGTCCCTCAAGGGGGCCCTCCCCGTACGTTGTTGATGAGTACGGGGATCCTCTCGGCTGTGAGGCGCCTGAGAACAGGGGTGGCCGGACTTTCTTTGCCAATCCGATAAGCGGACTGCGCCGTTCGCTCGGCGGACTCCGTGCCCTAACCCAGATTTGTCATGGCTTCGTCCAGAACTCGCCGCAGCCGGAGCGCGTCCGGCGCCACGGCGGTCACCAGGGCGGCAGGACCGGCGAGCGGCAGCACCGCGGCGCCGTCCCCCAGTACCCGCGCCGGGACCGGCTCGCTCGCGAACTTTGGCCGTACCACGACGATCTGCCCGGCGGCACGATGACCGGCGAGGACGGCGGGCCCGTCCCAGCCTCCCGGGGCGCCTGGGCCGCAGGCCAGCTCCTGGTCGAGCACGGTCCGTCCCGCGACGCGCAGGATCAGCCGGCTGCCCAGCCGCCCGGGCTCCTCCCCGGCCCGCCCGAGCACCTGCTCCTCACGCAGCACGAACCGGGCCGTGGCCCCGAGGTCGACACGGGTCGTGACCGACAGGTCGCTGCCCCGGGCGGAGATCAACTGCTCGGGGAGCCAGTGCAGTTCACCGCCGTCGGCGACGGTGATCCGGACGTCGTAGCGGGCCTCGCCCTTGGCCTGGCCCGGCAACGCGATGGTGGCGGCGGCCGATCCGACGCGCAGCCGGGCCCCGCTCTCCACCGCGGCCTCCACGGTGAAGTGGTCGCCGCCGAGCGGCCCGCTCATCGCGCCGACGAGCATGACCCGCGCCTCGTCGCCGCTCCCCCGGGTCCGCCGCAGGGCCAGCGGCCCGTCGCCCTCCAGTACCGGCAGGGACGTACCGCCCCGGCCGTCGCCCCGCGCGAGCATCCGCGCGGTCGCCCGCACTCCGGTCCCGCCCGCGGTCATGCCGTCCACGCGGCGAGCCGTTCCCGCACCCAGTCGGCGACGTCCGTCACACCGGGGCCGCTCCTCAACGACTGGAACACGACCGGCAGTTCGGCCCGCTGCGCCTTGGCGTCCGCCGCCATCCGCCCGAGGTCGGAGCCGACGTAAGGGGCGAGGTCGGTCTTGTTGACGACGAGCAGGTCCGCGGTGGTGACACCGGGCCCGCCCTTGCGCGGGATGTCGTCTCCGCCGGCCACGTCGATGACGAAGATCTGCGCGTCGACGAGCCCCTTGGAGAAGGTCGCCGTGAGGTTGTCCCCACCCGACTCGACGAGGATCAGGTCCAGCGGCCCGACCTCGTCCTCCAGGTCCTCCACCGCTTCCAGGTTGGCGGAGATGTCGTCCCGGATCGCGGTGTGCGGACACGCCCCCGTCTCCACGGCGGTGATCCGCTCGGGCGGCAGCACGGCCTCCCGCAGCAGGAACTCGGCGTCCTCCCGCGTGTAGATGTCGTTGGTCACCACGGCCAGCGACAACTCGTCCCGCAGAACCCGACAGAGCGCGGCAACGGTGGCGGTCTTCCCCGACCCGACGGGCCCCCCGAGCCCGATCCGCAGGGCCCGCCGCCTGCCATCAGGACGACGAGCATCAGCACTGACAGCGGCGTGGCCGTCGTGGGAGTGGTCGAGATGCATGTGCGGCTCCTCTACAACTGATGTGGTGTTACCAGCCCTGGGAGCGGTGCGGGGGCGTAGTCCCCGCCCGGGCCCAGGGCATTGTGTTTGTCAGCGCGGGACCGCGGCACCGGAGACGCCATCCCGCCGGACGGCGCCCCACCACGCCCCGCCCGGGTCCCAAGGGCGGAACCCCCGGAAGCGGCGCACGGGACGCGGTCCCGCCCGATCCAGAGCACCTCGTCCCCACGGGGTCCAGGGCGAAGCCCCAGGCAGGGGTGCAGGGGACGCAGTCCCCGCCGGGGTCCAGGGGCGAAGCCCCGCCCAACCCACACCACCCCGCCGCCCCCACCAGGGCCCAGGGGCGAAGCCCCGGAACGGGCGCAGGGACGCAGTCCCGCCGGGGTCGTAGGGGCGGAGCCCCTGGGGATGGGACGGGTAGGGGCGGAGGGGGCGAAACCCTCCTAGGAGGCGAACAGGCGTACCGGCCACGCCGCATGCACCTCAGCCGAGATCTCCAGCAACGGCGCCGACCCCGCGGGCAACGCCTCGACCCCTTCGTCGAGAACCGACCGCGCCGCCTCCACCGCCGTATCCGCGACACGATCCACCTCCGGTGCCAACCGAGCCAACACCGCCGTCGCGTCGAAGGGATCCAGACTCAGCAACCGCACCGTCGCTGACGCCGGCCCGCTCACGCTCTCGTACGCCGCGCAGTACGCCGCGTCGACAGGCCCCAGCCCCGCCGCCCGAGCCGCCAGCCCGAGCACCACCGGCTGATGCGCCCCCTTGGGGAACTCCCGTGCCAGCGCGTCGAGTTCCGCGGACGGCCAGGTCGCCCGCGCGGCCCGCATCAGCTGGCGGCCCAGCTTCCGCGCGGCCCCCCGCAACGCGGGCGACGGTGTCCGCGCGTCCGCCGCCGCGTCCAACTCCACGGGATCCACGCCCAGTACGGCGGCCGCGGCCAGCGCGGCGGCGACCCGCCCCGTCGTCTGCAACCGTCCCCGGCAGAAGTCCTCCAGGCTCGCCGCCCCGGTGACCCGACCCGCCTTGACGGCCGCCTCCGCCCCGCCGGAGTGCGCGTGCCCCCCGGCGGGAAAGCGGCCGTCGGCCAGGACCAGAAGCGCTGCTCGTGACATGGGATCCGTGCCTCAGAAGAGGAAGTAACGCTGGGCCATGGGCAGTTCGGCGGCCGGAGTCGCCTCGACGAGCTCCCCGTCGATGTGCACGGCGAAGCTGTCGGGATCGACCCGGACAAGGGGCCGGGCGTCGTTCTCGCGCATGTCCGCCTTGGTCACGCCCCGCGTCGACTCGATGGCGACGAAGCGCTTGCCCAGGTTCAACCGCTCCGGCAGGCCGTCCTCGATCGCGAGCGGTGCCACGAAGTTGAACGAGTTGGCGGCGGGCGCCCGCCCGATCGCTCCGTACATCGGACGCGGCAGGATCGGCTGCGGAGTCGGGATGGAGGCGTTCGCGTCGCCCATCTGCGCGTACGCGATCTGCCCGCCCTTGATCACGAGGTGCGGCTTGACCCCGAAGAACGCGGGCTCCCACAGCACCAGGTCGGCGAGCTTGCCGGACTCGACGGAGCCGATCTCGCGGGCGAGGCCCTGGGCGAGGGCGGGGTTGATCGTGTACTTGGCCACGTACCGCCGTACCCGGTGGTTGTCCGCACGCCCGTCACCCGGCAGCGCCCCCCGTCGTCGCTTCATCACATGCGCGGTCTGCCAGGTCCGCAGGACGACCTCGCCCACCCGCCCCATGGCCTGCGCGTCGGAGGAGATGATCGAGATGGCGCCGAGGTCGTGGAGGATGTCCTCCGCGCCGATGGTGGAGGGCCGGATGCGGGACTCGGCGAAGGCGAGATCCTCCGGGACGGCCGGGTTGAGGTGGTGGCACACCATCAGCATGTCGAGGTGTTCCTCGGCGGTGTTGACGGTGAACGGCCTGGTCGGGTTGGTCGAGCTCGGCAGCACGTGCGGCTCGGAGACCACGGTCATGATGTCGGGCGCGTGCCCGCCGCCGGCGCCCTCGGTGTGGTACGCGTGGATCCCGCGGCCGGCGATCGCCGCGAGGGTGTCCCCCACGAACCCGGCCTCGTTCAGGGTGTCCGTGTGGATCGCGACCTGGATGCCGGTCCGGTCGGCGACGGTCAGCGAGGCGTCGATGACGGCCGGGGTGGAGCCCCAGTCCTCGTGCAGTTTCAGACCGAGCGCGCCGCCGCGGATCTGGGACAGCATCGCCTCGTGGGAGACGGTGTTGCCCTTGCCGAGGAAGCCGATGTTCAGGGGGTACTGCTCCATCGCCTCCAGCATCCGGGCCAGATGCCACGGACCGGGCGTGACGGTGGTCGCCTTGGAACCCTCGGCGGGTCCGGTACCGCCGCCGACCAGCGTGGTGACGCCCGAGGACAGCGCCTCGTCGGCGATCTGCGGGCAGATGAAGTGGACGTGCGCGTCGACCGCGCCCGCGGTCAGGATCCGCCCGTTGCCCGCGATGATCTCGGTCTCCGGGCCGATGACCAGGTCGGGGTGCACCCCGTCCATGGTGTCGGGGTTGCCCGCCTTGCCGATCCCGGTGATCCGCCCGTCGCGGACACCGACGTCGGCCTTGACTATGCCCCAGTGGTCGACGATCACGGCACCGGTGATGACTGTGTCGGGAGTGCCCTGAGCGCGGGTGGCCCGCGACTGGCCCATGGACTCGCGGATGACCTTGCCACCGCCGAAGACGGCCTCGTCACCGGCCCGCCCTGGCCCGCCGGAACGATCCTCCTCGATCTCGATCAGCAGATCGGTGTCGGCGAGCCGGATCCGGTCGCCGGTCGTCGGGCCGAACAGGTCGGCGTACGCGTCACGCGAGATCTCAGGCATCGAGGGCACCTCCGGTCTCCCCGCGCAGACCGGGCACCACCCGGGCACCGGCCAGCGGGACGAGTTCGACCTCGACGGGGATGCCGGGCTCGAAGCGCACGGCGGTGCCGGCGGCGATGTCGAGGCGCTTGCCGCGGGCGGCACCGCGGTCGAACTGCAGCCCGGGGTTGGCCTCGGCGAAGTGATAGTGGGAGCCGACCTGGACGGGCCGGTCGGCGGCGTTGAGGACGGTCAGCCGGGTGACCTCACGGCCCTCGTTGTAGACGATCGGGTCGTCCGCGAACAGGATCTCTCCGGGAATCATGGCGGCCGCTCCGCTCAGACGATCGGGTCGTGGACGGTGACGAGTTTGGTGCCGTCCGGGAAGGTCGCCTCGACCTGGACGTCGTGGATCATCTCGGGGATCCCCTCCATGACGTCGTCCCTGGTGAGCAGCTTGCGCCCGGACGCCATGAGTTCGGCCACCGTACGACCGTCACGGGCGCCTTCGAGGATGTGCGAGGTGATGAGCGCGACGACCTCGGGGTGGTTCAGCTTGAGTCCGCGGGCCCGGCGCTTCTCAGCCACGTCGGCCGCCACGTGGATGAGCAGTCGCTCTTGCTCGTGCGGGGTCAGTTGCACGTCCCACCTCACAGTCCTCGCTTCGGACCGTACGGGGTCCGGTTGCCGCTGCCCCGGGGCAAAGGCCCTGGTGGCGTGGAGGGGTGCAGGCTAGTTGGACTGGGTTTCAACCACGTTAACCGCGCGGGGCGAGGGACCGGCTCAGCGCGGCGGCCACCAGTCGCCCGAAGGGCGACGGTGGCGACAGCGGGGAGGAGGAAGGCAAGACCGCAGGCTGGAGCTGGGGCGAGCACAGACCGCCCGGAACCGAGGAGTCCACCCCAAGGCCGGCGCGGGCGGCGGGGTCGCGAGTCGGGCGTGGTCAGCGGTTCGGGGACGTCGGCGGTGACGAGGGCCTCGCCGTATACGGTCCGCTCGTGCACGGCGTCCCGCGCGGCGACCCGTCGTCAGCCGGGTCCGGTCCCCCGGTGATGCGCCGCGATCCCGAAGCGCTGCTGTTCGCGCGGAGCGGAGGCGACCTCGCGGACGCTGGAGACCGCGCTGATCACCTGCTCCTCGGCCGGTTCCTGGAGTTTCTCCAGCCGTTCGAGGTCGGCGGCGGAGACCAGGGCGACGAGGGGTTTGCCGTGCCGGGTCACGACCACCCTCTCCCCGCCGTACACCACCTTGTTGATCAGGTCGGCGAGTTCAGCCCTGGCTTGCGTCACCGGAATCTCGTAGGCCATACCCCCATCATAACGTCACGTACATCCTGTACATTTTTTACAGACGCCGAAGGAGGGGTTCCGATGACCCGACCGTCCGCCCGCCATGTCCTGCCCGAGTTCACCGAACGCACCAGCTCCGGGTACCGGACGATGGATCCGTACTCGAAGCTCCTGGAGGGGCGGATCGTCTTCCTGGGGACGCCGATCGACGACATCTCGGCGAACGACGTGATGGCCCAGTTGATGTACCTCGAACACCAGGACCCGGACCGGGACATCTCGCTGTACATCAACTCCCCCGGCGGCTCGTTCACCGCGATGTCGGCGATCTACGACACGCTCCAGTACGTCACGTGCGACGTGGAGACGTTCTGCCTGGGCCAGGCCGGCTCGTCGGCCGCGGTGCTGCTCGCCGCGGGCACGCCGGGCAAGCGCTCCGCGCTGCCGGGCGCGCGGATGGTGATCCACCAGCCCGCGATCATCGAGCCGGTCCAGGGGCAGGCCAGCGATCTGGCCATCCAGGCGGACGAGTTGACGCGGGTACGCAGCCGCATGGAGGAGCTGCTCGTCCGGCACACCGGGCGGACCCCTGAGCAGGTGCACGCGGACATCGAGCGGGACAAGATCCTCACCGCCCAGGAAGCCGTGGAGTACGGGCTGGTGGACCGGCTCGTCCCGAGCCGCAAGGCCTCGCGTCCCGCACCCGACGCGTGGTGAGCCGCGATGCTGCCCGATCTGCCTCCGCTGCCCGCCCTCACCCGCGCCGAGGGTGAGGTGATCGACCGTTACCTCGACGTGGTCGACCTGCTCGGCCGGATCAATCCGGCGCAGCACGGGGACACGTACCGAGGACTGCGTGCCGCGCAGGCACTGGTCGGCAAGGCGGCCGCGCTGCGGGACGCGCTGGAGCTGATGCACCGTCGGGGCGAGACCGAACTGCACGCCGACACGCTGGCGCGTGCGTTGCGCGTGCTGGACGGGGAGCGCCGCACGGCACGCGTCACCGTGCCGCCGTGCTCCGACAGTTGACGCTCCCCCAGCCGGTCCGGACGCGCCGACCCACCGCCGAGCGTCCGGACCGGAGCCGAAACGGACCAAACGGGGTACCGCTGTTCGGACTAGACACGGCTGCATTTATCGGCCCGATCAGATTGCGCAACGCGCGTAGTCAGAGGACGAAATGGGACGTTCCGCTGCTGGTCCGGGGCCCCTTGGGCCCCTCGACACCTCATCGAACAGGAGGGTGTCCACCCGAACGGGTGAGTGGTGAGTAACAACACAAACCCCCGGTTCCATTGGGTTTTTCGGACATCCGTGAGTCAAGATCCCTGACTGACGACAAGACCCCGCCACAGCGGCGGGGCGATCCGGGCGGGCGCCGAGTCCTGCCGCCGCGCGGATGACCGGTCGACAGGAGTGGATCGGCAGGAGTGGAGGACCCAAGCACGACGGGTCGCCGGAACGGTTGTCTCCGTACAGGAGGCGCCGGTTCGAGCAGCCCTTGGGGTGAAGCCGCGTCAGCGGCCGGGCAACTTTGTCAGCCCGAATCCGACAGGTCATCCTTCACAGGCGGCTGACGAAGGGTTGCGCATGACTGCGCTCAATCGTGTCCCGTCGCTCATGGTCCGGGCCGGTACGGCCTCGGCCTTCGCCATCGCCGCCGTCGGCGGTTCGATCGTGGTCCCGGGTGTCACCTCCGACGCCGCGGCAGCCACCCCGGCGACGAAGGCACTACAGGTCGCGGCCTCCAAGAAGGGCTCCCCGTACAAGTACGGGGCGACCGGGCCGAAGAGGTTCGACTGCTCCGGGCTGACGATGTACTCGTTCAAGAAGGCCGGCAAGAAACTGCCCCGCACGGCCGCCCAGCAGTACAACAAGACGCGCCACATCTCCTCCAAGAGCCGCAAGGCGGGAGACCTGGTCTTCTTCCACTCGGGCTCGAACGTGTACCACGTCGGCATCTACGCCGGGAAGGGCAAGCTCTGGCACTCCCCGAAGACCGGGGACGTCGTCCGGCTGCAGAAGATCTGGACGAAGAGCGTCTGGTACGGCCGGGTCAAGTGACCTCCCGCGCGGGGCGACGGTGAGCTGACCCGCCGTCGCCCCGCGCGTCCGTCCCGCGACAGGGGTCCGCTACGGCTCCTGTTGCCCCGCCGCCGATACCGGCGCGGCCGGAACGGACCACGGCAGTTCGATGGAGACCGTCTTGCCGCCCTCTCGGGTGGGTCTGACTCTCAGTTTGCCGCCGCACTCGGCGGCCAGCCACCGGATGATCACCATGCCCCGGCCGTTGTCCTGCTGGACGGCGGCCGGCAGTCGTTTGGGGAATCGCGGGTGGCTGTCGGTGACACCGATGCGCAGGTGTTCGTCTCGGTCGAGCTCGATGTCCACCGTGAAGGTGGGTGACTGTCCGAAGGTGTGCTGTACGGCGTTGGTGGTGAGTTCGGAGACGATCAGCCGGATGGTGTCGGCGATGTCGGTGTCCGTCGCCAGTCCCCACTCCGCCAGGGTGGTGAGCACATAGGTGCGGGCCGCGGAGACCGAGGCGGGAACGCTCGGCAGAGTGACGGATGCTTCCAGATGGTCTGCCATGGCGACGTCGTCCCTTTCCCACGGGCCCGCAGTCCGACACGGAGCGGATGGTTCGAGTACGGTCCCGGACTGGTGCTTCGTCGCCAGACTGCCATTACCGCGGCGGTCACGGGAGGCGATCGACCAAGTAATGCATATATCTGTCGCTCGAAGCGGTGAACTCTAGGGCGACAGAGCATATTTGGGTGCCTCGGTCGGAGTAAGGAGTAACCCATGCAGCACGGTCCTGCGGTGCGCCGCCGGAAACTGGGGGCGGAACTGCGTTCCCTGCGCAGCGGTACCGGACTCACGAGTGGTGAGGCGGCCCGGTTGGTGGGCTGGCACCAGTCGAAGGTGAGCCGCATCGAGACCGGCGCCAGTGGGGTGAAACCGGCCGACGTGCGGTTACTGCTGGACGCCTACGGGGTGCGGGACGCCCAACTACGGGAGTTACTACTGGTGTTGGCCGGGTCCGACGAGAGCGCCGGGCGGCACCACTGGTGGCACGCGTACCGAGGAGTGCTGCCACCCACCTACCGGGACTTCATCAGCCTGGAGTCGCAGGCGAGCGAGATGCGCACCCTGGAGACCTCGGTGGTGCCGGGTCTGTTGCAGACGGCGCAGTACGCCCGGGCGGTGACCAGGGCGGCGGTCGACGGGCTGGACGAGGAGCGGGTGGACGCCCTGGTGGAGGTGCGGTTGGCCAGGCAGGACGTGCTGCGATCGCAACCGCCGCTGGCGCTGGACGCCGTACTGGACGAGGCGGTGCTGCGGCGCGAGGTCGGCGGCCCCGAGGTGATGAAGCGGCAGCTGGAGCGCCTTCTTGAGGCGGCGCGACTGCCCCAAGTGCGGTTGCAGGTACTTCCGTTCGCGGCCGGAGCACACATCGGCGTCACCGGGCCTTTCGTTATCTTCTCATTTTCGAGCACATCTGATCTGGATGTGGTTGTTCTCGACCACTTGACGAGTAGCCTCTATCTCGAGCGGAAAGAAGACCTTCAGGCCTACACCGAGGCCTTCAACGCCCTTCAGTTCCACGCCCTTTCGCCCGAGGACTCGTTGGATTACATCGCCGCGATAGGTGACGGCGCGTAAGGAGGCACCATGACCGCACTGCCTCGGCACGTACCTTCCAGTACCGATCTGCCCGACGTCCGGTGGCTGCGCAGCAGTTACAGCACCGGAGCGAACAACTGCGTCGAGACTGCCCGGCCGAAGACCGGCCGCTGGGCCGGTCTGCTCGCCGTACGCGACTCCAAGGACCCTGCCGGACCCGCGCTGCTCTTCTCCCCCGAGAGCTGGGCGGGATTCACGGCCGCGATCCAGTCCTGATCAGACCGCCCCGTCCATCGGGGCGCGGCGCACGGCCGTGTCACGCCGACTCATGGTCGTGTCTCGCCGATCACCCGTACAGCGCGTTCGATCTGCCCCGCGGAGAGGTCCGCGCGGGCGGTCAGTCTCAGCCGTGAGATGCCGTCGGGCACGGAGGGAGGTCGGAAGCAGCCCACGGCAAGCCCGGCGGTACGGCAGTCGGCCGCCCAGCCGACCGCCGTCTCCGGGGACGGCGCGCGCACCGAGACCACCGCGGCGTCCGGGCGTACCGCCCGCAGCCCCGCGGCCGTCAGGCGTGCGTGGAGTTCACCCGCGACCTCGCGTGCCCGCGCCGCCCGGTGCGGCTCTCGGCGCAGCAGCCGCAGCGCCGCCAGGGCCGCGCCGGTCGCCGCGGGGGCGAGGCCGGTGTCGAAGATGAACGTCCGGGCCGCGTTGACCAGGTGGTCGATCACCCGCGCGGGGCCGAGCACGGCGCCGCCCTGGCTGCCGAGCGACTTGGACAGCGTGACCGTCACGACGACGTCGTCGGCGCCCGCGAGACCGGCCGCCTGCGGGGCGCCGCGGCCGCCGTCGCCCAGGACGCCGAGTCCGTGGGCGTCGTCGACCACCAGCCCCGCGCCGCGCTCCCGGCACGCCGCGGCCAGGGCGGCCAGCGGGGCCGCGTCGCCGTCCACCGAGAAGACCGTGTCGGACACCACCACCGCGGGACCCTCGTGCGTGCTCAGGGCCTTGGCCACGGCGTCCGGGTCCGCGTGCCCGACGACCTGGGTGGCACCCCGGGCCAGCCGGCAACCGTCGATCAGCGAGGCGTGGTTGCCCGCGTCGGAGACGATCAGCGAGCCGTGCGGGGCCAGCGCGGTGACCGCGGCCAGGTTCGCGGCGTAGCCCGAGGAGAAGACGAGGGCCGCCTCGAAGCCGCAGTGGTCGGCCAGCTCGCGTTCCAGTTCGGCGTGGAGCGCGGTGGTCCCGGTGACCAGCCGGGAGCCGGTCGCGCCGCCGCCCCAGGTGCGGGCGGCCCGGGCCGCGCCCTCGGTGACCTCCGGATGACGGGCCAGGCCCAGGTAGTCGTTGCTCGCGAGGTCCAGGAGGGGCGAGTCGGCGGGGCGGGGCCGCAGCGTCCGTACGAGCCCGGCGCGGCGGCGCCGGCCCGCCTCCTCGTCGATCCAGCCGAACGCCATCGGTCCTCCAGGGCTTTTGGCTTGTGTAGGCAGCGCGGTGCGGTGCCGGGCAGTGCGGTGCAGGCCGGCGCGCAGACAGTATTTGTAGGCAGTGAACAGACACTAGCGGGACAACCGGGCACCCCGTATGTGGCGATACCCACACCTCCAAGCGCCTCTGTTGTGCGAACTCTCCTTGGCCCCGGACGGCTCCTTAGGACAGGATCGGCTTTCATGGACCTGCTGAACACGCTGGTGGAAAAGGGGCTGCGGCGCGAGGTGCCGAGCCGCGAGGAGGCACTCGCCGTCCTCGCCACTTCCGACGACGACCTGCTCGATGTGGTGGCCGCGGCCGGCAAGGTACGCCGGCACTGGTTCGGCCGACGGGTGAAACTGAACTACCTCGTCAACCTCAAGTCGGGCCTGTGCCCGGAGGACTGCTCCTACTGTTCCCAGCGGCTCGGCTCCACCGCCGGCATCCTCAAGTACACCTGGCTCAAGCCTGATCAGGCCTCCGAGGCGGCGGCGGCCGGGTTGGCGGGAGGCGCCAAACGGGTGTGTCTGGTGGCGTCCGGGCGCGGGCCCACCGACCGGGACGTGGAGCGGGTCGCGGGCACGATCAGGACCATCAAGGAACAGAACGAGGGCGTCGAGGTGTGCGCCTGCCTCGGGCTGCTCTCCGACGGTCAGGCGGAGCGGCTGCGCGAGGCGGGCGCCGACGCCTACAACCACAACCTGAACACCTCCGAGGCGACGTACGGGGACATCACGACCACCCATACCTATGCCGACCGGGTGGACACGGTCACCAAGGCGCACGCGGCCGGCCTGTCGGCCTGCTCGGGTCTGATCGCCGGTATGGGTGAGTCGGACGAGGACCTGGTGGACGTGGTGTTCTCGCTGCGCGCGCTGGACCCGGACTCGGTTCCGGTCAACTTCCTGATCCCGGTCGAGGGCACCCCGCTGGCCAAGGAGTGGAACCTCACCCCGCAGCGCTGCCTCAGGATCCTGGCCATGGTCCGGTTCGTCTGCCCGGACGTCGAGGTCCGCATCGCCGGCGGCCGCGAGGTCCATCTGCGCACCATGCAGCCCCTCGCCCTCAACCTGGCCAACTCGATCTTCCTCGGCGACTACCTCACCACCGAGGGTCAGGCGGGCAAGGCCGACCTGGAGATGATCGCGGACGCCGGGTTCGAGGTGGAGGGCGCCGACCAGGTCACCCTCCCCGCGCACCGGGCGACGGCGCTGGGTGGCTGCGGGTCGCACGCCGGCGACGGCGCCGGGTGCGGGGCCCACGAGGAAGCGGGCTGCGGGTCCCAGGAGGGCGCCGGGTGCGGGTCGCACGGGGACAGCGGGGTGTGCGGTTCCGCTCCCGCGGCCACCTCGGCCACCCCGGCCACCTCGGGCGAGCCGCGGACGGATCTGGTCGCCGTACGCCGTCGTGGTGCCGGAACGGACCTCGCGCCCAATGCCTGACCTGCCGGTGGCCGGGCTGACCGTGCCGGAGCTGCTGGAGCTGGACCGGCGCCACGTCTGGCACCCGTACGGCCCCATGCCCGGGCGGCAGGAACCGCTCGTCGTGGAGTCGGCGAGCGGGGTACGACTGCGGGTCCGGTCGGCCGACGGAGCGGATGCCGAGGTCGTCGACGGGATGTCGTCCTGGTGGTCGGCGATCCACGGCTACAACCACCCGGTGCTGAACGAGGCCGCGCGTGAGCAGCTCGGGCGGATGAGCCATGTGATGTTCGGCGGGCTCACCCACGAGCCCGCCGTACGACTGGCGAAGCTCCTTGTCGACATGTCGCCCGACGGTCTGGAGCATGTCTTCCTCGCCGACTCCGGTTCGGTGTCGGTCGAGGTCGCGGTCAAGATGTGCCTGCAGTACTGGCGTTCGCTCGGCCGCCCCGCGAAGCGACGGCTGCTCACCTGGCGCGGCGGCTACCACGGCGACACCTGGCAGCCGATGTCGGTGTGCGACCCCGAGGGCGGGATGCACGAGCTGTGGAGCGGCGTGCTGCCCCGGCAGGTCTTCGTGGACGCGCCGCCCGCCGGATACGAGGAGTCGTACGCCGAGCTGCTGCGCTCCGCGATCGCGCGTCACGCCGACGAGCTGGCCGCGGTGATCGTCGAGCCGGTGGTGCAGGGCGCCGGGGGGATGCGGTTCCACTCCCCCGCGTATCTGCGGGTGCTGCGCGAGGCGTGCGACGCGCACGACGTCCTGCTGGTGTTCGACGAGATCGCGACCGGGTTCGGGCGCACGGGCGCGCTGTTCGCGGCGGAGCACGCGGCGGTCACTCCGGATGTGATGTGCGTGGGCAAGGCGCTGACCGGCGGCTATCTGACGATGGCGGCGACGCTGTGCACCACGCGGGTGGCCGAGGGCATCTCGCGCGGCGAGGTCCCGGTGCTCGCCCACGGCCCCACCTTCATGGGCAACCCGCTGGCGGCCTCGGTCGCCTGCGCATCCATCGAGCTCCTGCTGGGCCAGGACTGGCTGGCGGAGGTCAAACGGATCGAGGCGGGGCTGCGGGACCAGCTGGCCGCGGCGTCGGAGCTGCCGGGGGTGAAGGAGGTCCGGGTCCTCGGCGCGATCGGTGTCGTCCAGCTCGACCACGCCGTCGACATGACGGCGGCCACGGCGGCCGCCGTGCGTGAGGGTGTGTGGCTGCGCCCGTTCCGCGACCTCGTCTACACGATGCCGCCGTACGTCACGGACGACGCGGACCTGGCTCGGATCGCGCGGGCGGTGTGCGCGGCGGCGCGAGCGGGGTGACCGGGGTTGCGCGGCGCGAGAGGGGTGAACGGGGGGCGCGGCGCGGGTGCCTGGTGTGGTGGTGCATGTGGCGTGGGCGCGTTGAGCTGGGGAAATGGGATGGGTGCGTTGAACGGCACGGGCGAGTGGGAGTGATGGCATGCCGGTCCTGGTGATCACGGGCACGGGTACGGAGATCGGCAAGACGGTCACGACCGCCGCGGTCGCCGCGGTGGGTCTCGCGGCCGGGCGGTCGGTGGCCGTGCTGAAGGCCGCGCAGACGGGCCTTGGGCCGGACGAACCGGGAGACGCCGAGGAGGTGACCCGGCTCGCGGGTACCGTGACGGCGGCCGAACTCGCCCGGTTTCCCGACCCGTTGGCGCCCGCGACGGCGGCCCGCCGGGCCGGGCGGGCTCCGGTGCGCCCCCAGGACATCGCCGAGGCCGCCGCCAAGCTGGCCACCGAGCACGATCTGGTGCTGGTCGAGGGGGCGGGCGGACTGCTCGTCCGGTTCGACGCGGCGGGCGGGACGCTGGCCGACGCGGCCGAGCTGCTGGCGGCGCCGGTGCTGCTGGTGGTGTCGGCGGGCCTGGGCACGCTGAACACGACGGAACTGACGGCACGTGAGCTCCGGGGACGTGGCCTCGATCTGGCCGGACTCGTGATCGGCAGCTGGCCCGACGTGCCCGATCTGGCCTCGCGCTGCAACCTGGCGGACCTGCCGGAGGTGTCCGGCGCACCCCTGCTCGGAGCCCTGCCCGCCGGGGCCGGGAGCCTCCCGCCCGCCTACTTCCGCACGTCGGCTCCGGGCTGGCTGGCGCCACGGCTGGACGGCACCTGGGACGCGGAGGCGTTTGTCGGGCGCGAGGCTCCGTAGGGCCCTCCCCCGACTGGAACCGGACCGGGTTCGAGGCCTGATGCCCAAGCTGGGGCAGGCATCGCGAGGGTGGTCTCCTGCGGAGGCCGCGTGAGAGGCGGACTACGACCTCGTCAGGGGAGGTGTCCTCGGTGGCCGTCCGGGCGATCAGTGGTTGCTCCAGATGGCGCGGGGATGCGACGGGCCCGCCCGGCGGGAGAATCGTGGTGAGGCCCGCTCGCGAGGGAGGTCGCCATGCCGCCACAGCTTCGGTGCACCGGCTCCGGCAAGGTGCCCCCGGATCCCGTCCACCACCCGCTGTTCGCCCGGTACTACGCCCGGGCCAGTGTGAGCGCCGAGACCAGGATGGGCATGGGCCGGATCCGGGCGCGGATGCTCGCCGGGCTGTCGGGGCGGGTGATCGAGATCGGCGCGGGCAACGGCCTGAACTTCGCGCACTATCCGCGCGCCGTCTCACAGGTCGTGGCGATCGAACCGGAGCGCCTGCTGCGACGGTTGGCGGTGGAGTCCGCCCGGCGCTGCGGGACGCCCGTCGACGTGGTGCCGGGCACGGCGGAGGCGCTGCCGGTCAAGAGCGAGGCCTTCGACGCGGTGGTGATCTCGCTGGTGTTGTGCAGCGTGCGGGATCTGCCACGCGCCCTCGCGGAGACGCGCCGGGTGCTGCGACCCGGAGGCGAGGTGCGGTTCTTCGAGCACGGCAGGGGCGGCGGGCCGGCCATGCGGTTCACCCAGCGGGCGCTCGACCGCACGGTGTGGCCGGCGCTGAGCGGCGGCTGCCATCTGGCCCGCGACCCGGTCGCCGCGCTGCGCGACGCCGGGTTCGAACTCGGCCCCTACCGGCAGATGTCGATGCCGGAGAACGGCCCGAGGCTGCCCGTGTCGTACTGCGTGCTGGGCACCGCGTGGCGTCCGGCGACCGAGACAGTCGCCGAGGGGCGGTGATCAGCGGGTCCACCGGCGCAGTTCGTCCGCGATCTCGTGGACCGAGGCCTCACCGCCCTTGACCAGCCGGGCGAGGTCGCGGACCTGCTCGGGTGAGATCGTGACCTTGAGTCCGCCGGCCACCAGGTAGGCGTAGGCGACCGCGACCGCGAAGAGGGCGTTGGAGCGCTCCAACGCGGGGACGTGAATGAGGAGTTGGAGCAGCGCGGCAGCACGCGCGTGCGGGCTGTCGTAGACCGGGACCTCGAAAATCTCGGCCTCGTGGCGCGCCACGGCGGCGACCAGGGCGCCCCAGTCGGTGACCTGGGGGTCTCCCGGCGTCTTCTGCTCGGCGAGCATCAGGAGCCAGGCGAGGTCGATGCTCAGATCGCTCAACGGCCCTCGCGCTCCGAGCCGAACTCCTCGGCGAAGACGGACTCGTACTGCTTCATGAAGTCGGCGGCGGCTTCCACGAAGGTGTGGCCCACCTCGCCGGTGTCCTGTTTGACCAGTTCCTCGATGTAGCGGTTGACGCTCAGGCCACGGGCCAGGGCACGCTCACGGGCCGCGCGGGCCGTGCCCTCGTCCACGCGCACGTTCAGCTGGGTCTTCGCCATACTCAGAAGCTAGCGCCGAATCGCTAGCACCGGCAAGTGCTCCCCCGGAGGTGGAGAGTGCCCCTTACATCAATACCAGGGGCCCGACCTGGGGTGGAGAACACCCGGGACCCACGGGGGATACCGAGTGTGGGCCGGATCACATTAGGCTCGGCCGGACGAACACGTCGTACGTCCCGAAAGCGCCGGGAAAGTCCCACATCACAGTCACTGTGAAGCACAGCGCACAGTCCACGTCCAGAAGCGAGGAGGCAGTCTTGTCCACCCCTGCTGCTCAGCATGTGCCGGGCCGTGCGTCGGCCGACGGAGTCGCGGCCCGTGCCCGCGGTCTGACCAAGGCGTACGGATCGGGCGAGACGACGGTGCTGGCCCTGGACTCGGTGGACGTGGACATCGCGCGTGGCCGGTTCACGGCGGTCATGGGGCCGTCGGGCTCCGGGAAGTCCACGCTGATGCACTGCCTGGCGGGGCTCGACACCGTGTCGGCCGGACAGGTGTGGCTCGGTGACACCGAGATCACGGGACTGAGGGACCGCGAGCTGACCCGGCTGCGCCGGGACCGGATCGGGTTCATGTTCCAGTCGTTCAACCTCATCCCGACGCTGAACGCGGCCGAGAACATCACCCTGCCCATGGACATCGCGGGCAAGAAACCCGACGAGAAGTGGCTCGACCAGGTCATCGACACGCTCGGGCTGCGTGACCGGCTGCGGCATCGGCCGTCCCAGCTCTCCGGCGGCCAGCAGCAGCGGGTCGCGTGCGCGCGGGCGCTGGCCTCCCGGCCCGAGCTGATCTTCGCGGACGAACCGACCGGCAACCTGGACTCGCGGGCCGGTCTTGAGGTCCTCGGGTTCCTGCGCGAGGCGGTGGACCAGCTCGGGCAGACGGTGGTGATGGTCACCCACGACCCGGGGGCCGCCGCCCACTCCGACCTGGTGCTCTTCCTGGCGGACGGGCGCATCGTCGACGAGACGGAGCATCCGACGGCGGACGCGGTCCTGGAACGCATGAAGCGCTTCGACGTGACCCGCGCCCCGTTCGACCCGGATCCCGGGGCCGAGGGCCGGGAGTCCTCCCACAAGGAGGGCTGACCTCGTGCTGAAGGCGACGCTCCGCAGCTTCCTCGCCCACAAGGGGCGCCTGCTGCTCTCGGCCCTGGCCGTCGTCCTGTCCGTGGCGTTCGTCGCGGGCAGTCTGATTTTCTCCGACACGCTCAGCCGGACCTTCGACCGGCTCTTCGCCTCGACCGCGCCAGACGTCACCGTCAGCCCGAAGGAGACCCTCGACGAGGCGGTGCCGTCCGGCATGACGGCCACCCTGCCGGCCGCGCTCGCGCGGCAGGTGGCCCAGGTCGACGGGGTGGCCGCTGCACGCGCGGACGCCGAGGTGCAGAACATCACCGTCGTGGACAGCGAGAACGAGTCCGTCGGACCGACCACCGGCGCCCCCACCATCGGCACCGACTGGAGCCCCGACCAGCGCAGCCCCGTCGAGCTCACCTCCGGGCACGCGCCGCGTGGGCCGGGGGAGGCACTGCTCGACTCGGAGTCCGCCGACCGCAAGGGCGTGCGGATCGGGGACACGCTCACCGTGATCGCGGGACCGGGTTCGTTCAAGGTCCAGGTCGTCGGGATCGCCACCTTCACCACCACCAACCCCGGCGCCGCGCTGGTCTTCCTCGACACCCCGACCGCGCAGGCCAAGCTGCTCGGTGCCCCGAAGGCCGCCACGAGCATCTCGGTCGACGCCGACGAGGGCGTGAGCGACACACAGCTGAAGCAGCGGGTGGCCGCCGCGCTCGGGACGAACCGCTACGAGTTCCGGACCGCCGACGAGCAGGCGAAGTCCGACGTCGAGCAGTTGGGCGGCTTCCTCGACGTCATCAAGTACGTCATGCTCGGCTTCGCCGGGATCGCCGTGCTGGTCGGTGTGTTCCTGATCGTCAACACCTTCTCCATGCTGATCGCGCAGCGCACCCGCGAACTGGGCCTGCTGCGCGCGCTCGGCGCCGACCGGCGGCAGGTCCGCCGCTCGGTCCTCACCGAGGCGCTGCTGCTCGGCCTGGTCGGCTCCACGCTGGGTCTGGCCACGGGCATCGGGCTCGCGGCGGGGCTGATCGCGCTCATGAACACGCTCGGCATGAACATCAAGTCGAGCGAGATGGTGATCGGTTGGGGCACCCCCGTCGCCGCGTACGTCGTCGGTGTCGGCGTCACCTTCGTCGCCGCGTATCTGCCGGCCCGGCGGGCGGCGGGCATCTCGCCGATGGCGGCCCTCGCGGACGCCGAGATCGCCGGCATCGGCAGGCCGCTGAGGACCCGCGCGATCGTGGGCGGGGCGGTCGGGGCGGCGGGCGTGGCCGCGCTCGTGGGCTGCGTCGCGGCGTCGCGGACCGCTTCGGCGGCCTCACTGCTGGGCCTCGGCGTCGTCCTGACCCTGCTGGCCACGGTCATCGCGGGCCCGTTGCTGGTACGCCCGGTGATCCGGGTGCTCGGCGGCGCCTTCCCCGCG
The DNA here is from genome assembly GCF_040612855.1 of Streptomyces sp. NPDC006332. Classification (NCBI taxonomy): domain Bacteria; kingdom Bacillati; phylum Actinomycetota; class Actinomycetes; order Kitasatosporales; family Streptomycetaceae; genus Streptomyces; species Streptomyces sp. NPDC006332. The sequence goes on along the minus strand of NZ_JBEXRA010000022.1, from coordinate 34,520 downwards.
CTGTTCGGGTCCGTCGGCCGGATGAGTCAGCGCAACGCGCTGCGCAACCCCCGCCGCACCGGGGCCACCGCGGCCGCCCTGATGGTCGGTCTGGCCCTGGTCGGCGGGATGTCGGTGGCGAGCGCGTCGATGACCAAGTCCTTCGACCAGCAGATCGACAAGACGCTGGGCGCCGACTACGTGATCCAGAACGGCAACTTCCTGCCCTTCCCGCAGGAGCTCACCGACGCGGTGCGCGAGACCCCGGGCGCCGGGCTGGTCGTACGGCAGCGGTTGACTCCGGTCGCGGTGCGCCTGCCGGACGGCGACCGGGTGGAGACGACCGCGGCGGCCTACGACCCCCAGCTCGACAAGGTCGCCCACATCACCTACGCGCAGGGCGACACCGCGGCGGCGCTGGGGACAGGTCGCATCGCCATGGACGTGGACTTCGCGCGCGATCACGACGTACGGGTCGGCAGCGCGATCCCCGTCGAGTTCCAGGGCGGACGCTCCACCGAACTGACCGTGGGCGCCCTCACCGACCAGGAGTCCGCCGAGGGGTTCGGCACCCAGGGCGGACTGTACTTCGGCCTGGCCACCCTGGAACGGTTCGCGCCGGGCGGGCAGGACTCGGCGCTGTATGTGAACGCCGCCTCGGGGACGAGTGACGACGAGTTGCGCGCGAACCTGGAACGCACACTCGACCCCTATCCGCAGGTGCAGGTGCGTGACCTGGCCGACTACAAGAAACTGATCCACGATCAGATCTCGGTCCTGCTCTACCTGGTGTACGCGCTGCTCGGCCTGGCGATCGTCATCGCGGTGCTCGGGGTGGTCAACACCCTCGCCCTGTCCGTCGTGGAGCGCACCCGGGAGATCGGGCTGCTGCGGGCAATCGGTCTGGCCCGGCGCCAGTTGCGCCGGATGATCCGGCTGGAGTCGGTGGTGATCGCGGTGTTCGGCGCGGTACTGGGGCTCGTGTTGGGGCTGGTGTGGGGCGTGTGCATCCAGCAGGTCCTGGCGTTGCAGGGCCTGAACGCGCTGGCCATTCCGTGGACCACGGTCGTGGCGGTGGTGGTCGGCTCGGCGGTGGTGGGGGTGGTGGCGGCGCTGCTGCCGGCGCTGCGTGCGTCGCGGATGAACGTGCTGGCGGCGATCGCCCACGAGTGACGAAGTCGCAACCGGTACCCAGGCGGCTGCTTCGTCCATGTCCCCGTCCTCCCGCCCGCCCCCGCCCCGCCGCCGGCGAGGGGCGCGCCACGTGCGCGAGTAGTCGAACACGTTGGCATGGCAGTCACCGCTGATGTCGTCCCGCGTCAGACGGTGAGTGCCGTGCGCAAAGTGGTGGCCATCAGATCGATCGCTTCCTTCCCTGCCGCGACCGGCCCGGTGTGCGTGAAGTAGTGGTCGACCCCTGCGAAGACACGGTGGGTGACCGGTACGCCGGCGGCTTCCAGCCCCTTGGCGTAGGCGTCGCCCTCGTCTCGCAGCCGGTCGTGCTCCGCGTTGATGACCAGCGCGGGCGGCAGTCCAGCGAGATCATCGGCGAGTCCGGGCGAGACGAGAGGATGGGCGAGCTCCGCGGGGTCCGGGACGTAGGCGGCGGTGAAGATCCGCATGAGTTGGGGTGTGAGCAGCGGCTTGGCGATGGGTGACTGCTTCGCGGCCGGGTCGGCGACCTGGTCGAGCGGTGCCGAGTCGAGGATCTGGAGCCGGGGCGTGAAGGTGCCGCGGTCCCGGGCCTCGCGGCAGACCGCGGCGGTCAGGTTGGCCCCGGCACTGTGTCCACCCACTGCGAGTCGCGAGCCGTCCCAGTGGTGGGCGGCGCCGTTCTCCGCGACCCACGCGGTGACGTCGTACGCCTGGTTCACGGGTACAGGGAACGGCCGTTGCGGAGCCACGGCGTAGTCCACGTTGATCACGACGCAGCCGGCCTTGGCGGCTATGTAGCGGCAGATGTGGTCGTCCTGCTCGGGACGGGCCACCACGAAGCCGCCACCGTGGAAGTTGACGTACACGGGGGCAGGGGCCCCCGTGGCGGTCGGCGGACGGTAGACCGTACAGGCCACGGGTCCGGCGCCGGTCTCCACCCGCAGGGCCTCGGTTCGCTTCGGGATGTCGGTGAAGCGCAGGTCCTTGTGCACGCGGCTCATCATGCGTCCGAGCAGCAACTGCACCCCCCTGGCCTGGACTCTGGAACTGAACGGCATGGCTCGGTCACCCATCACTACAAGGTTCAAATATCAGGTTTCCTGATAATGGGCGCTCATCCCGCATCAGGCAAGAGGCAGCATCCCTCCGGCCATGCCTCGGCCAGGAAATAGGTCGCCAAGGCGGCGAACGCTCTGGTTGGCTCGCCCCATGAGTGATCTCCACATCCGCTGCGCCACCCACTCGGACATCGACAGCGTGTTGCGGTTCTGGCGCGACGCCGCGGAAGGAACCAGCATCAGCGACGACCACGACGGAGTGGCCCGGCTCATCGCCCGGGACCCCGAAGCCCTGCTCCTCGCGGAGCGCGAAGGGCTCCTCGCCGGAACCGTGATAGCCGGCTTCGACGGATGGCGATGCTCCGCCTACCGACTGGCCGTCCACCCCGACCACCGTCGGCAAGGCATCGCCACCGCCCTGCTGGAAGCAGCCGAAGAGCGCTTCGCCTCTTTGGGCGGGCGACGCGTCGACGCCATGGTCCTCGAAGTCAACGAACAGGCCCACCACACGTGGGCGGCGGGTGGCTATCATCGCGAGGACCACTGGCGCCGCTGGGTCAAGCCGCTGTCGGCACGGGCCCGCCCCTGACGCGTCGGCCGACGATCACGCTTTTGTCCATCCTTTACGGTTGGAGGGCACTCGGTCCTCCATGAAAGGTGTGATCGTCCGCCCATGGGCGAGCCTCCCGGTACGCGACAGCGCGCGATCGCGCTCCTGTCCGCGCTGTCCGACCATGGGACGGAGGTGAACCGATGACCGAAGTGCTCCTCCTCCTGGTGGCGATCTTGCTGTCGCTGGCCTGTGGTGCCTTCGTCGCCGCCGAGTTCTCGCTGACCACGGTCGAACGCAGCGAGCTGGAACGCGCGGTGGAGCGCGGCGAGCGCGGCGCGGCCGGCGCCTTGAAGGCCGTACGGAATCTGACCTTCCAGCTCTCCGGCGCACAGCTCGGCATCACGGTCACCAACCTGGTGGTCGGCATGCTCTCCGAACCGTCGATCGCCGCGCTGATCGCGGGCCCGCTGGAGTCGCTGGGCGCCTCCCGGTCCACGGCGGAATCGCTCGCCCTGGTACTGGGTACGGCCCTGTCGACGGTGTTCCTGATGGTCGTCGGCGAGCTGGTGCCCAAGAACTGGGCGATCTCCTCGCCGCTGGCCGTGGCCAGGCGGGTGGGCAACGGGCAGCGCTGGTTCAGCGCCGCCTTCCGTCCCTTCATCACTCACCTCAACAACACCGCCAACCGGGCGGTGCGGGTTTTCGGCCTGGAGCCCGCCGAGGAGCTGGCCTCGGCGCGCGGTCCGCAGGAGCTCGCCGCGCTGGCCCGGCACTCGGCCCGGGAGGGCGCCCTGGAGGCGGACACCGCCGAGCTGTTCGTGCGGACCCTGAACCTGGCCGACCTCACCGCGGAGAACGTGATGACACCGCGCGTCCAGGTCATCGCCCTCGACGTCCAGGCGACCTGCGAGGACGTCGCGAACGTCACCCGGGCGACGGGCCTGTCCCGGTTCCCGGTCTACCGGGGCAGCCTGGACTCGGTCGTGGGCATCGCCCACATCAAGGACGTCCTGGCGGTACCCGCCCATCGCCGCCCCCTGGTCGGGGTCTGCGAGATCACGCGCGAGCCGCTCCTGGTCCCGGAGTCCCTCACCGTCGACCGGCTGCTGGACCGTCTGTCCGGCAAGCGGACCATGGCCGTCGTGATCGACGAGTACGGCGGCACCGCGGGCGTGGCGACGCTGGAGGACATCGTCGAGGAGGTCGTCGGCGAGGTGCGGGACGAGCACGACCCGCACGAGACGCCCGATCTGGCCCCCGCGGGCAACGACGACCAGGGGCGCACCCTCTACTCCGCCGACGGCTCCGCCCGTCTCGACCAGCTCACGCGGGTCGGCCTGCGGGCACCCGAGGGGCCGTACGAGACACTGGCCGGCCTGGTCGCGACCCAGCTCGGCCGGATTCCCGCCGTCGGTGACCGGGTCGAGGCCGCGGGCTGGCGGCTGGATGTGGTCGACGCGTCGGGGCGCAGGGCCGCGCGGCTGCTGCTGCACGCGCCGCCGGCCGAGGAGGGAACGGAGGTGGAGGGCAGGTGACCGCCGTCCAGTTGCTGATCGGTCTGGCGACCCTCGTCGTCAACGCCTTCTTCGTGGGCGCCGAGTTCGCGCTGATCTCCGTTCGCCGCAGCCAGATCGAGCAGTCCGTCGAAACGGGGACGGAGGGTGACCGGCGCGCGAAGAGCGTGCTGTGGGGGCTGCAGCACGTGTCGGCGCTGATGGCGGCCGCGCAGCTCGGCATCACGCTGTGCACCCTGGTGCTCGGTGTGGTCGCGGAGCCCGCGATCGCGCATCTGCTGGAGCCGGTGTTCCACGCGGTGGGTGTGCCCGAGGGCGCCGGACACGCGGTCTCCTTCGTCATCGCGCTGACCGCGGCGACGTATCTGCACATGCTGCTCGGCGAGATGGTGCCGAAGAACATCGCCCTCGCCGAACCGGTGCGCAGCGCGCTGTTGCTGGGGCCGCCGCTGGTCGCCCTGGCCCGTGCGCTGCGCCCGGTGATCTTCGCGATCAACGCCTTCGCGAACGCCCTGCTGAGGCTGCTCAGGGTCGAGACCAGGAACGAGGTCGCGGCCACCTTCTCCGACGCCGAACTGGTCCGGATCGTGCGGGACTCCGGCGAGGCGGGCCTGATCGACGACCGGGCGCAGGAGCGGCTGCGCGACGCGCTGGAGCTGGGACGCCGGCCGGTGCGGGACGTGGTGCTGCCGCTGGACCGGGTGGCCTACGTGTACCTGGGGGCCACGCCCGAGCGGCTGGAGACGCTGTCGGCGCAGACCGGCTACTCCCGCTTCCCCGTGGTGGACGAGTCGCGCCGCATCATCGGCTATCTCCACGTCAAGGACGCGCTGGACAAGGCGCGGCGCGACCTGCCGTTCCAGCAGCGGGACATGCGGGCCATCGCCCGGGTGCGGGAGAGCACACCGCTGGACGACGTCCTCACGGCGATGCGGGGCAGCCGTACCCACCTCGCGGCCGTGCTGGGCACGGACGGGAGGCTGACCGGGCTGGTGACCATGGAGGACGTGCTGCGGGAGCTGTTCGGTCAACGGACCTGAGCGGCAGCACAGCCGCACGGCCCGCCGGGAACGGGCGCCCGGGCCGACCGACCGACCGACGGGTATGGAACCGGGTTACCATCTCTGTCGCCATGCAGATGAATCCCGAACACAAGACCCACGAACACAAGAACCCCGAACACACCAGCCTGGTCGCGGTCGGCGACTCCTTCACCGAGGGCATGTCGGACCTGCTGCCGGACGGCACCTACCGGGGCTGGGCCGACCTGCTCGCCGGACGGATGGCGGCCCACTCCCCCGGCTTCCGCTACGCGAACCTCGCGGTGCGGGGCAAGCTGATCGGGCAGATCGTGGCGGAGCAGGTCGATGTGGCGGCGGCCATGCGGCCCGACGTGATCACCCTGGTGGGCGGCCTCAACGACACCCTGCGGCCCTCGTGCGACATGGGGCGGGTACGTGACCTGCTGACCCAGGCCGTGGAACGGCTCGCCCCGGCCTGCGAGCAGCTGGTGCTGATGCGCAGTCCGGGCCGCCAGGGGCCGGTCCTCGAACGTTTCCGCCCGCGCATGGAGGAGCTGTTCGTCTGCGTCGAGGAGCTCGCCGAGAAGCACGGCGCGCTGGTCGTCGACCTGTACGGGGCCCCGTCGCTCTCCGACCCGCGGCTGTGGGACGTGGACCGGCTGCATCTGACGGCCGAGGGCCATCGCAGGGTCGCGGAGGCAGTGTGGCAGGGGCTCGGATACGAGCCCGAGGACACCGAGTGGCGCACGCCGCTGCCCCTCACGCCCCCGCCGGGGTGGGCGATGCGCCGGGTCGCGGACGTCCGTTTCGCCCGGCAGCACCTGCTGCCGTGGATCGGCCGCCGACTGACCGGCCGCTCGTCGGGTGACGGCCTGATGCCGAAACGGCCCGACCTGCTGCCGTACGAGCGCCCCCTGGACTGATCCGTGACAGCGACGCGGGTGATCAGCCTCCGGGGCCGTGTCCACAGCGGAGATGGCAAGGTACCGGGCCTGTCCGCTGGAGCGGCCGGAGCTGCTGGACCCGGTACCGCCTCGCCGAGACGCTCTCGTAGGTTCCCACGAAGACACCCGCGGGGCTGGCCTGCAGGAATCGCCAGTAGAATCCGTACACGTGACTTCCGCTCCCGCCAAGCCCCGCATCCCGAACGTCCTCGCCGGACGCTACGCCTCCGCCGAGCTCGCCACGCTCTGGTCGCCCGAGCAGAAGGTGAGGCTGGAGCGTCAGCTCTGGCTCGCCGTGCTGAAGGCCCAGAAGGACCTCGGGATCGAGGTGCCGGACGCGGCGATCGCCGACTACGAGCGCGTCCTCGACCAGGTCGACCTGGTCTCCATCGCCGAACGCGAGAAGGTCACCCGGCACGATGTGAAGGCGCGGATCGAGGAGTTCAACGACCTCGCCGGGCACGAGCACGTGCACAAGGGGATGACCTCCCGCGACCTCACCGAGAACGTCGAGCAGCTGCAGATCCGGCTGTCCCTTGAGCTGACGCGCGACCGTACGGTGGCCGTGCTCGCCCGGCTGGGCAAGCTGGCCGGTGAGTACGGCGAGCTGGTCATGGCCGGCCGCTCGCACAACGTGGCCGCACAGGCCACCACCCTCGGCAAGCGTTTCGCGACGGCGGCCGACGAGCTGCTCGTCGCCTTCGGCAGGGTGGAGGAGCTGCTGGGCCGCTACCCGCTGCGGGGTATCAAGGGCCCGGTCGGCACGGCTCAGGACATGCTGGACCTGCTGGGCGGTGACGCGGCCAAGCTCGCGGAGCTGGAGCAGCGGATCGCCGGACACCTGGGCTTCTCGCAGGCCTTCACGTCCGTCGGCCAGGTCTATCCGCGCTCGCTGGACTACGAGGTCGTGACCACGCTGGTGCAGCTGGCGGCGGCGCCGTCGTCGCTGGCGAAGACGATCCGGCTGATGGCCGGGCACGAGCTGGTGACCGAGGGCTTCAAGCCGGGCCAGGTCGGTTCCTCCGCGATGCCGCACAAGATGAACACCCGCTCCTGCGAGCGCGTCAACGGCCTGATGGTCATCCTGCGCGGATACGCGTCCATGACCGGCGAACTGGCGGGCGACCAGTGGAACGAGGGGGACGTGTCCTGCTCGGTGGTGCGCCGAGTGGCGCTGCCGGACGCGTTCTTCGCCCTGGACGGCCTGCTGGAGACGTTCCTGACGGTGCTCGACGAGTTCGGCGCCTTCCCCGCCGTCGTGGCGCGGGAGCTGGACCGATACCTGCCGTTCCTCGCCACCACCAAGGTGCTGATGGGCGCGGTGCGCGCGGGTGTCGGCCGTGAGGTCGCCCACGAGGCGATCAAGGAGAACGCCGTCGCCTCCGCGCTCGCGATGCGCGAGCAGGGCGCCGAGCGCAACGAACTCCTCGACAAGCTGGCCGCCGACGAGCGCATTCCGCTGGGCCGCGCCGAGCTGGACGCGCTGATGGCCGACAAGCTGTCCTTCACCGGCGCCGCCGCCGACCAGGTCGGCGTCGTCGTCGGCCGCATCGAGGAGATCGCGAAGCGGCATCCTCAGGCCGCCGGCTACACCCCCGGAGCGATCCTCTGACCCGCTTCACGCCCGATGAGCTGGAGGCCGCCCGCGACCGTCTCGTGCCGGACGTCGTCGCGGACGGTCTGCGGGTGCTGTTCTGCGGTATCAACCCCGGCCTGATGACGGCCGCGACGGGCCACCACTTCGCCCGTCCCGGGAACCGGTTCTGGCCGGTGCTGCGGCTGTCCGGGTTCACCCCGAGGCTCCCACACGGGTGTGGGTGCTGCCCAACCGTTCCTGTGGACTGAGCAGGAGTGAGTCCGCTCAGCCGCACGCCCCGAACGGTCTTGGGCGCACTGATCCCCGGCGTACTCAACCCCGGGGCGGCGACACGGATCCTGTCCGTGGTCCGATCCCAGGAGGCCGGTTCTCTACGCGACCTGGCCAGATGGGCACGGCCAGAGGCGACGGGGAGGCCCTGAACCATCACTCCGGTGGAGCGGGGGCCCCGCACGCTGGCGCCGTACCCGGTGTCCCAGGTCGCACGACCACCGTAGCCCGCACAGCCCAGGACGCCGCAAGCCAGGAAGTCGGCCATCACCCAATCGAGCTAAAACCGCCTTTGAGCACACTCCCCGGCGAGCAGTTGGTAACCCCCGCGGGTTGAACGCGCACTGGACCGCGCAGACGATGACGGCCGGCCGGTCACGGCGGGTCGGTATCGGTGACCAGGACGAGGAGGTGGATCCCGTCGCCCAGGTCCGCGTCCGCCACGCCGACGGCGACCCAGCGGCAGCTGCCGTCCGGCTGCCACAGGTTCAGCTCGTCCACCAGGGTGCTGGCCGTCGCCCAGGGTTCCGGTATCGCCTCGCCCCGGTCGATGCGCACCACGAGCGTGCCCATCCACCACGGTGGCTGCTGCGCACCCCAACGGTCGTCCAGCAGACGGGATATGTGCTCCTTGAGGGCGTGGAAGTCCTCCACGGTCCGCACCCGACGCGCCCCGTCGCCCGTCCGCGTCCCATGGGTCGCCTCCAACGACACGATGCGGTAACCGGGTCCCTCCATGAGCACGTCCGACTCGCTGTGCTGCACGGTGAGGTCCCCGGTGCACAGCGAGTCGATCCTGGCGAGGTATTTCGCGCTGTCCATGTGATCCAGTAAAGCGGGCGGCACTGACAGTCGAGGGCCCGCCAGGCGCTTCTCGGCTCAGGTGTCCCGACGCAGTACGCTCCACGCCCCCGCCAGCAGCGCGGCCGCCGCCCACAGCGCGGTCACCGCGAGACCCGTCCAGGGGCCGAGGGAGCCGTCCCAGCTCTGGTGGAAGACCACTTGGCCCGCCCGGTCGGGCAGGTAGTCGGCCACCCCTCCCGACACGTCCCCGACCACGAAGGAGACGATCAGCAGGAACGGGATGAGGATGCTCAGTGTGGCGACCCCGCTGCGCCACACGGCGGTGAGACCGGCGGCGAGCAGGGCCATGAGGGTGAAGTAGACCCCGCAGCCGACCACACCTCGCACGCCGTCGGCCCAGCTCATCCCACGTGCGTCGGCCCCGAGAACCGCCCTGCCCACGGCCAGGCTCGCGGCGCCGGTGAGCAGACCGACGGCCATCGTCGGGACGGCGATCGCGACCGCTTTGGCCGCGAACCACCGGCCCCGCCGGGGCACCGCCGTGAACGCGATCCGCAGGGCGCCCCCCTGGAAGTCGGACGAGACTGCCGTCGTAGCGAACGCGATCGCCGCCATCTGTCCGAAGTTGAACCCGAAGAACGCGGAGAACAGCGGGTCGAAGTCCTCGTCGGCGGTGTCCAGCGAGCCGAGCGCGGAGAAGGACGTCGTCACGAGCAGGAGGAGGCACAGTGTCGCGACGAGTGACCGCAGGGTGCGGATCTTGATCCACTCCGAGTGGAGCACGGAAGAGAACGCCATGGTCAGACCTCCTGGTGCGATGCGGTGAACTCCGTCGACGTCGCCGTCAGATCGAGGTAGGCCTGTTCCAACGTGGCTTCCTCCGAGGCGAGTTCGAGGATCGGGACGCCGGCGGCCGAGACGAGGCGCCCGATGTCGTCCACGCGCGCCTCCGGCACGGTCCAGCGCCCGTCCTCGTGCCGTACCGCCTCGTGACCGTGGGCGGTGAGGACACCGGTGAGCGCGGCGCCGTCGGTCGTACGGATCCGCACCCGGGGCCGCACCCGCGCGTGGATGAACTCCCGCATCGGCGTGTCGGCCAACAGCTTTCCCTTGCCCAGGACGACGAGATGGTCGGCGAAGGAGGCGGTCTCGTTCATCAGGTGGCTGGAGACCAGCACCGTGCGCCCCTCGGCCGCCAGCCGGCGCAGCAACTCGCGGATCCAGATGATGCCCTCGGGGTCGAGACCGTTGGACGGCTCGTCGAGCATGACCACCCCGGGGTCGCCGAGCAGGGCGGCGGCGATGCCCAGGCGCTGTCGCATCCCCAGGGAGTACGTGCGAACCCTTCGGTGCGCCACCGATGCCAGCCCGGTCTCCGTCAGCACCTCGTCGACCCTGGTGAGAGCGATGCGGTTGCTCGCGGCCAGGGCACGGAGGTGGTCGCGGCCCGTGCGGGAGCCGTGCGCGGCCTCGGCGTCGAGCAACGCGCCCACGTGGCGCAGGGGTTCGTCGAGTGTGGCGTAAGGGCGGCCGCCGATCGTGGCGGTTCCCGAGGTGGGCCGGTCGAGGCCGAGGACGAGCCGCATGGTGGTCGACTTGCCGGCGCCGTTGGGGCCGAGGAAACCGGTGACCCGGCCGGGCAGGACACGGAAGGTGAGGGCGTCCACGGCGCGCCGGTTGCCGTACTCCTTGGTGAGGGCTTGGACGTCGATGCTGGTCATGTCGGCAAGCCTGGCCGTCGGCTCCAGGTCCGGGCCTCCCCCGTGGGTGGAGATCCGCTCCCCCGTGCGGGGGAGGCCGGTTGTCAGTGCCGGCTGCCACGATGACCCCATGGCCCGCTTCCTGCGCCCGCTCTTCCGCGGGACGACGTACACGCGCTTTCTGCACCTGTGGGTGCCGATGCTGGTCGTCAGCGTGTGGATGTGGGTCGAGATGTCCATGCCGTGGGTGCCCGCGCTGGTACTGATCCCGGTCGGGCTGATCCCGGCGGTGCGCCGCGGGGAGGGAGTGCAGGCGCGGTTACTGCTGACCCCGGGCGAGCAGGGCCAGGAGATCTCCGTAAAACCGTCGGCGACCTGGCGGGACCGGCTGCGGACCGTGCTGTGGCTGGAAGCGCGCATGATTCTGGGGGGCTTGACGGCGTGGTCCACTGTCTGGATACCGGCGCTGTCGTACTCGCTGGCGCAGCTCGCGTCCGGGAGCGTGCCCGACATCCCGGTTCTGAGGGAGGCAACTCCGCACTGGGCGTTCGCGTTGCTGGTGCCGGTCCCGCTGGTCGCGTTCTACGGACTCGTGGTCGGCCTGGGTGAGTTGATCACCCTGCTCGCGCACCGGCTCCTCGGGCCGTCCGCCGCGGAACGGCTCGCCGCCCTCGAAGAACGCACCGAACGACTCATGGAACGCACCCGCATCGCCCGTGAGCTGCACGACTCCATCGGGCACGCCCTGACGGTGGCGGTCGTGCAGGCGGGCGCGGCGCGGGCGGCCGGTGATCCGGCGTTCACCGACCGGGCGTTGGAGGCCATCGAGGAGACCGGCCGTACCGCGCTGGAGGACCTGGAACGGGTGCTCGGCGTCCTGCGGGAGTCACAGCGCCCGGTGAGCGGCCGGCCGACGCTGACCGACGCCGACCGGCTGCTGGAGTCCGCCCGGGTCTCCGGTGCGAAGGTCGACGCCGAGTTGACCGGGCCGTTGGACACGGTGCCCGGCCCGGTCTCCCGCGAGGGCTACCGCATCCTGCAGGAGTCCCTGACGAACGTGCTGCGGCACGCGGGGCCGGTACCCGTCCGGGTGCGCGTCACGGTCGGCGACGGCAGGCTCGACCTGGTGGTGCGCAACCCGCTCAGCGCCGGGATACCGGGCCCCGGGCGGGGCAGCGGGCTGCGTGGCATACGCGAGCGTGCGGCCCTGCTCGGGGGACGCGCGCGGACCGGCCCGGACGAGGGCGACTGGCAGGTACATGTGGAACTGCCGTTGCGCTGATCTAGGCTGGCCGCATGCCGGTCACCGTTCTCCTCGTCGACGACGAGCCCCTGGTCCGCGCCGGTCTGCGGGCCGTGCTGGAGGCGCAGCCCGACATCGAGGTCGTCGGGGAAGCGGCGGACGGGGCGGCGGTGATCCCGCTGGTGCGGCGGCTGCGGCCGGACGTGGTCGCCATGGACGTCCGGATGCCGCTGCTGGACGGCATCGAGGCCACGCGCGCGGTGCTGCGGACGGTCGACGACCCGCCGAAGATCGTCGTCGTGACGACGTTCGAGAACGACGAGTACGTGTACGAGGCGCTGCGGGCCGGCGCGGACGGATTCCTGTTGAAGCGGGCCCGTCCGGCCGAGATCGTGCACGCGGTACGGCTGGTCGCCGCGGGCGAGTCGCTGCTGTTCCCGGCGTCGGTGCGGCGTCTGGCCGCCGAGTACGGGGAGGGCGGCGGAAACCGTGCGGCGCGGGACGTGCTGAAGCGGGCCCGGCTGACCGAGCGAGAGGCGGAGGTGCTGCGGCTGATGACCCGGGGACTGTCGAACGCGGAGATCGCCGCCCGCCTGGTCGTCGGAACCGAGACGGTGAAGTCGCATGTGAGCGCCGTACTGGCGAAGCTGGCGGCACGGGACCGTACGCAGGCCGTGATCACGGCGTACGAGTCGGGGTTCGTCGCGCCCGGGTGACGGGCGTTCCGCCGGGGCGGGTCCGGGGGCGCGGTGGCGTCTCCTGCCTCCCGCGACTCGCCGGGGTCCGCCGCGCCGAGTACGATCCGGCCAACACGGGCACGAGCTGGGAGGACGGACGTTGGGTCGGCTGACCGGCGGGGATCCCTCGCTGCTGCGGAGGATCAACTCCGCGGTGGTGTTGCACGCGCTGCGCGCCACCGACTCCGCGACCCTGACCGAGATCACCCGGGTGACGGGTCTGTCCCGGCCGACGGTCGAGGGGGTCGTCGAGGGGCTCATCGAGGCCGGGTACGTCGTCGAGAAGGCTGCCGACGAGAGCGTGGTCCGACGGCAGGGGCGCCCGGCGCGGCGCTTCCGGTTCCGGGCCGAGGCCGGTCATCTGCTGGGACTGGAGATCGGCGCGCACCGCGTCGCCGTGCTCCTGTCCGACCTGGACGGCAAGGTGATCGGCGCGCAGGCCAAGGAGGTCGACGAGACGGCGTCCGCGGACGAGCGCCTGGAACGTTTGCGGACCGCGGTGGCCGAGCTGCTGCGCCGGGCCGGGGTCGCGCGCGGCTCCCTGCGCGCCGTCGGGGTCGGCACGCCGGGGATCGTCGAGGCGGACGGCACGGTACGGCTGGGCACCGCGCTGCCCGAGTGGACGGGCCTGCACCTGGGCGAACGGCTCAGCCGCTCCTTCAAGTGCCCGGTCCTGGTGGAGAACGACGCCAACGCCGCCGCGGTCGCCGAGCACTGGAAGGGCGCCGCGACCGAGTCGGACGACGTGGTGTTCGTCCTGGCCGGGCTGAGCCCGGGCGCCGGTTCGCTGATCGGCGGACGGCTGCACCGCGGCTATGGCGGGGCCGCCGGGGAGATCGGCGCGCTGCACCTGCTGGGCCGGGAGGCGACCCCGGAGACGCTGCTGTCCACCACGGACGAGCCCCTGCACCCGCTCGACGAGCAGGCGGTCGCCGCTGTCTTCGCCCAGGCCCGTGAGGGCGACCGGCGGGCCCGTGCGGCGGTGGACCGCTTCATCCAGCGGCTGGTGCACGACGTGGCCGCGCTGGTGCTGGCCCTCGACCCGGAACTGGTCGTGGTCGGCGGCTGGGCGGCCGGCCTGGACGGCGTACTGGAGCCGCTGCGACAGGAGTTGGACCGGTACTGTCTGCGGCCCCCGAAGGTCTCCCTGTCCCTGCTGGGCGAGGCCGCCGTGGCGACCGGTGCGTTGCGGCTGGCCCTCGACCATGTGGAGGAGCAACTCTTCGCGGTGGAGGGCACGGTGACGGCCCGTCGCTGACGCCTCCGGGCCGACGGGACGCACGGGGACCGTTCGGGCGGGCAGTCAGTTCTGCGGGCGGCCCCCGCCCATCACACACACGAGCGCCCCGGGATGTTCCCGGGGCGCTGACGTGGTGGCGCTGTGCGGTCAGGACGCCTGGCGTTGTGGGCTCTGGTCGATCTCCACCCCACCGGAGTCCCCGAAGGTCAGCCGGCAGGTGTCCGCGCGGTAGGTGGCCACGGACACGGCTACGGTGCGGCCGCCGGCGAAGTAGCGGGTGGTGACGACGAGGACGGGCGCCCCGGGGAGCCGGTCCAGCTCCTTGGCGTCGTCGGCGCGCGCGGACCCGAGTTCGACGGCGCTCTCCTGGCCCTCCAGTTCCAGCCGCTGAAGCTCACGCAGCACGCCGCGCGCGCGTGCCGCGCCGGACGGCGCGTCGATCGCGGAGAGGTCCGGCACCGCCGACTCCGCGACGTAGAGCAGTTCGGCGGCGACGGGCTGGCCGTGCGTCGTACGGGAGCGGCGCACCGTGTGCACGGGCCGGCCGTCGCCGGTCTCCAGCGCCGCGGCGACGGCCGCGGGCGGTACCTCCAGGGTGGAGTCGACGGGCTGCCAGACATCCCCGGCCGCGCCAGGCCACTCCTGCTGCTCCATGCCGACGGCCACCCCCACTCGGGGCGGGGCGACGGTCGTACCGACACCGCGGCGGCGCTGCAGCCTGCCTTCCAGTTCGAGCTGCTCCAACGCCTGGCGGAGGGTGGCGCGGGCGACACCGAAGCGGGCGGCGAGGTCGCGCTCGTTGGGCAGGATCTCCCCCACGGAGAACTCCGAGTCCAGTGCTTCGCTGAGCACCGTCTTGAGATGCCAGTACTTCGGCTCCGGCACCGTTTCGAGCTGCGTGGTCCCCACCCTGTCCTCCGCAATCTCCGTGCTCCGGGGCGTTTTAGCGCCCTTGTTTATTAAAGGTTGTTGCACTTCTCTGCGACCATAGGTCGGCCCCCACCCTTGGTCAAGACCAATCCTTGACCCCCCGGGGGCGAAATCCGGACGGACCGCAGCGAAGCGTTCACACGGCGTTCGCAGCCCGGCGCATGCGTGACACGACGTCAAGACCACACCTCAGACGGTGGCCAGAGCTCGCAGCTTGTCGGGATTGCGGATGATGTAGACGGACTGGATACGTCCGTCCAGGACGTCCAGTTGGAAGACGGAGTCGGGCTCGTCGCCGGACAGCACGAGGACCGCGGGACCGCCGTTGAGCTCAAGGAAGCGGACGGACACGTCCGGGATCCCCTTCCCGGCCACACCGACGAGGAAGCGGCCCACGCGGTCGGCCGTCTCGAGGACCCGCAGCGGTGCCTTGGACTTGCCGCCGCTGTCGCCGACCAGCCGGACGTCGGGGGCGAGCAGGGACATCAGCCCCTCCAGGTCGCCCTCCGCGGTGGCGGCCAGGAACCGTTCGGTCAGGTCGCGCCGTTCGGCCGGGTCGACCTCGTAGCGGGGCCGCCGCTCCTCGACGTGCCGGCGGGCCCGTCCGGCGAGTTGACGTACGGCGGGCTCGCCCCGGTCGAGCATGGCCCCGATCTCGGCGTACGGGTAGCCGAACGCCTCCCTGAGGACGAACACCGCGCGTTCCAGCGGTGACAGCGACTCCATGACGACGAGAACGGCGAGGGAGACGGTGTCGGCGAGAACCGTCTGTTCCGCGACGTCGGGCACGGTGTCCGCGAAGTCGGTGACGTACGGCTCGGGCAGCCACGGACCGACGTAGGTCTCCCCCCGCGCCTTGACCTGGCGCAGCCGGTCGATGGCCAGACGGGTGACGACGCGCACCAGGTAACGGCGTGGTTCGCGCACCTCGCTCCGGTCGGCGGCCGACCAGCGCAGCCAGGCCTCCTGCACGACGTCCTCGGCGTCGGCCACCCGCCCGAGCATGCGGTAGGCGACCCCCTGGAGGACCGGGCGGTGTTCTTCGAAGACGTCGGTCGCGGTGTCGGCGCTCACCTCTCCATCCCAGCCGAGTCGCACGGCCGTGTCCAGGCGGTTCCCGGGCGCGTCCCCTCCGGAGCATCAGCGCCACCGGTCGGCATCAGGTACATCGAGGGTGCCAGGGGTGTCACGGCGGTCAGGGGAATTCGGGGAATCTGGGGCTACCGGCCGGTAACGATTGCTGACAAGCTGTCTACCCCATGGTCGTCAGTGACTCCCCGCCGAGGAGCATCCGCATGTCCGCCTCCACCCTTTCCTTCGACGTGCCCTCCCCGCAGGGACCCCGGGCCGTCACCGTTTCGTACACCCGCGCGGGCAGCGGCGACCCCCTGCTCCTGCTGCACGGGATCGGACACCACCGGCAGGCGTGGGACCCGGTGGTGGACATCCTCGCGGCCGAGCGCGACGTCATCACCGTCGATCTGCCCGGGTTCGGCGCCTCCCCCGGCCTGCCGGACGGCCTGGCGTACGACCTGCGGACGACGACGGCGGTGTTCGGCGCCCTCTGCGAGGCTCTGGAACTCGACCGGCCGCACGTGGCGGGCAACTCCCTCGGTGGTCTGCTCGCCCTGGAGCTCGGCCGGGAGAAGCTCGTACGGTCGGTCACGGCCCTGTCCCCGGCCGGGTTCTGGACGCGGGCCGAGCGGCGCTACGCCTTCGGCGTGCTCCTCACGATGCGGCGCATAGCCGAGCGGATGCCCCTCCCCCTGGTCGAACGGCTGTCCCGTACGGCCGCCGGTCGCGCCGCCCTGACCAGCACCATCTACGCCCGCCCGGGCCTGCGTTCACCCCAGGCCGTGGTGGCGGAGACGCAGGCGCTCGCACGGGCCACCGGGTTCGCCGAGACCCTCCGGTCCGGCGCCACCGTCCAGTTCACCGACGACGTCCCCGGCATACCGGTCACCCTGGCCTGGGGCAGCCGGGACTGGCTGCTGGTGCCAAGGCAGGGAGTACGGGCCAAGCGGATCATTCCCCGGGCTCGACTGGTGCGACTGCCCGGCTGCGGCCACTGCCCGATGAACGACGATCCCGCACTGGTCGCGCGCGTCATCCTCGACGGCAGCCGCTGAGGGCCGTCAGCACCTCCGGCAGCACCTCCGACAGGACCGTCAAGCCGTACGTCACCACCGCGTGCGGCGCGCATACACGAGGGGGCAGCACCTATGGACGCAGCACGCGGTGTTCCACCCGGATCGCCGCCTGGACCGTGGCAACCACTGCTCATCCAACCGCCGTTGGCCGAGCTGCGCGGCGACCCGCTCGTGGACGCGGCCCTGTCGGAGCTGCCCGGTCTGGTGCCGCCCTCCGTCGCGGCGCACTCTCTGCGGGCGTTCCTGCTGGCCGACGCCCGCGCCCGGACCCGTGGCATCGACTACGACCGGGCCGGACTGTTGGCCGCCGCGGTGTTCCACGACACCGGGCTGACCGGGAGCACACCGGCGCCGCGCGGCGGATTCCCGTCCCGTTCCGCCGAGTTGCTGGACCGCTTCCTGGCCTGGCACGGGGTGGAGGTGACGCGGCGCGGGGCTCTGACCCGTGCGGTCCGCGAGCACATGCGGCCGTTTCCCGCCCGCGACGCCGGACCCGAGGAGCGGCTGCTGCACTTCGGCGCCTGGCTGGACGTCACCGGTCGCGGAAGCCGCCAAGTGCCCGGTGAGCGACGGCGGTTGGCCGCGATGGCCGGCACGCCCTGGTTCACGCTCTCGTTCTCCGCGCGACTGGCCGGTTACGGGGTGCGCCGGGTACTGCCGGCGTCCTCGGCCTAGAGTCCCGTCGCATGACGTCCGAGTTGCTGCTCCACGCCGCGTCGGCGCCGGCCCGCTCGCGTGGGCGGGCCCTTCAGGCGGCCCTGCGTGAGGCGGTCCGCTCGGGGCGGCTCGCGGTGGGCACCCGGCTGCCGTCGAGCCGTGAGCTCGCGGCGGACCTCGGTGTGTCGAGGGGACTGATCACGGAGGCCTACGAGCAGTTGACGGCGGAGGGCTATCTGCGCAGCGGCCGCGGGGCCGGGACCTGGGTGGGGGACGCGGTACGGGCCACGCGTCCTCCGGCGCGAGACCTCGCTCCACGCCCCGTCGGCGCGCGGGCCGACTTCGTCCCCGGGACACCGGACCTGTCGATGTTCCCGAGGGCCGCGTGGTCCGCCGCCCAGCGCGGTGTCCTGGCCGAACTGGCGCACCCGGAGCTCGGCTATCCCGATCCGCGGGGACTGCCCCGGCTGCGTACCGCGCTGGCCGAACTGCTCGCGCGCCGCCGCGGTGTGGTCGCGGACCCGGAGCGGATCGTGGTGGTCTCCGGGGTGACCCAGGCGACCACCCTGCTCGGTTTCGTCCTGCACGCGCGCGGTGTCCGCGCCGTCGGCGTCGAGGACCCCGGGAGCCCCCAGCACGCCGAGCTGTACGCGGCGGCCGGTGTCAGCACGGTGCCCGTCCCGCTGGACGACGAGGGGCTCGCCGTGGGCGCTCTGCGGGCCTCGGGCGTACGGGCGGTGGTGACGACCCCGGCCCACCAGTTCCCCACCGGGGTCGCCTACTCCGCGCGCCGACGCGCGGAGCTGCTCGACTGGGCACGGTCCGTGGACGGTCTCGTCCTGGAGGACGACTACGACGGCGACTTCCGTTACGACCGTGCCCCCGTGGGAGCGTTGCAGGGCCTCGACCCCGACCACGTGGCGTACGCGGGCTCGGTCAGCAAGTCGCTCGCACCGGGGTTGCGGCTGGGCTGGCTGCTGGTCCCGGAGCGGCTCGTCGAGGAGGTCGTCGCCCGTAAGCGGACCCTGGACCTGGGGCATCCCGCGCTGGATCAGGCGCTGTTCGCCCGGTTCGTGGAGCGCGGCGACTACGACCGCCAGTTGCGCCGCTGCCGACGCGCCTACCGGGAACGCCGGGACGCCCTGCTCGACGCTCTGCGGGAGCACTTCCCCGGCACGGAGGTGTCCGGGATCGCCGCCGGACTGCACGTCATCGCCGCGCTACCGGAGCGCTACGGCCCGCAGGAACGGTTCCTGTCGGAGGTGGCCTCGGCCGGGGTGGCCGTACGCCCGCTGTCGGACTGCAGGCATGCGCGCGCCGAGGCGGGGTCGGAGGCAGCGGCAGCGGCAGCGGCAGCGGCAGCCGCAGCGGATGAGGCCGGGGCCGAGGGCCAGTCCGGCGGAAAGGGGGACATCCGCCTTGTCCTGGGTTACGCGCACCTCTCCCCCGCGCGGATCCGTGACGGTGTACGGATGATGGCCGCGGCGGTCACTCACTGACCGGCGCGCACCGCGCACCCCGGTGAACCGCGCACCACCCCGGCGAATCGCACACAGGTTCCCTTGTTCCCGCGACCAGTTGTTCACCTGCGGTTTCCGTGCGCGCTGCGGCGCCCCAGTAGTTGTGGCACTGCACACTGGCCGGATCCCGTCGCTGGAGGCGTATCCATGTCACACCGTCCGCTCCCCGGTCGCCGCAGTGTCCTGCGCGGCTCCCTGGCCGCTTCGGCGGTCCTGGCCCTGCCCACCGCCCTCGGCGCGGCACCGGCCTTCGCCCTGTCCGGACGTCCGAAGGCCGGCTGGGGCGTGCAGACGGGAGACGTGACCGCCGACTCCGGACTGGTGTGGGTGCGGTCCGACCGGCCGGCCCGGATGATCGTCGAGACGTCCGCGACCGAGTCGTTCCGCAATCCCCGCAGATGGCATGGTCCGCTGCTCGGCGCGGACACCGACTTCACCGGCACGACCCGCCTGCGGGGGCTGCCGTCCGGCGAGCAGATCAACTACCGCGTCCTGCTGGCCGACCCGGACGATCCGCGCCGCACCGGCGAGCCGGTCACCGGCACCTTCCGCACCGTGTCGCCGCGCAGGCGCAACGGGGTGCGTTTCCTGTGGTCCGGCGACCTGGCCGGGCAGGGCTGGGGCATCAACCCCGACTTCGGCGGCTACACGATCTACCGGGCGATGGCCGGGCTCGACCCCGACTTCTTCCTCTGCAGCGGCGACAACATCTACGCCGACGGCCCGATCACGGCGACCGCGGCCCTACCCGACGGCAGCACCTGGCGGAACATCACAACCGAGGAGAAGTCCAAGGTCGCCGAGACCCTGGCCGAGTTCCGCGGCAACTTCCGCTACAACCTGCTGGACGAGAACCTGAAGAGGTTCAACGCGCGGGTGCCGTCGATCATCCAGTGGGACGACCACGAGGTCCGCAACAACTGGTACCCGGGCGAGACGATCGCGGCCACCGACACCCGCTACACCGAGAAGAACGTGGACGTACTCGCGGCGCGGGCCCGACGGGCGTTCAGCGAGTACTTCCCGATCTCCACGCTGACACCGGGCGCGCGTGACGGCCGGGTGTACCGGGTGCTGCGGCAGGGTCCGCTGCTGGACGTGTTCGTGCTGGACATGCGCACGTACCGCAACGCCAACTCCCCCGACGACCAGACCGTGGACCCGCAGGGCATCCTCGGCCGGGAACAGCTCGGGTGGCTCAAGCGGGAGCTGTCGCGGTCTCGTGCGGTGTGGAAGGTGATCGCGTCCGACATGCCGCTCGGGCTGGTCGTGCCGGACACCACCGAGGGCAAGCAGAACATCGAGGCGGTGGCGCAGGGCGACCCGGGCGCGCCGCTGGGGCGTGAGCTGCAGATCGCCGAGCTGCTGCGGTACGTCAAGCACCGCCGGATCACCGGCACGGTGTGGCTGACGGCCGACGTGCACCACACCTCGGCACAGCACTACCAGCCCTCGCGGGCGGCCTTCACGGACTTCGAGCCCTTCTGGGAGTTCGTGTCCGGGCCGCTCAACGCGGGCGCCTTCCCGGCCAGCGCGCTGGACAACACCTTCGGCCCGGAGCGGGTGTTCGTGAAGGCGCCGACCGCGTCGAACGTGTCGCCCGCGGGCGGCTACCAGTTCTTCGGCGAGGTCGACATCGACGGTGACAGCGGGGAGCTGACCGTGCGGCTGCGCGAGCAGGACGGCACCGTGCTGTTCACCAAGGTGCTGCAGCCGGGGCGGGTCGGCCAGTAAGTCCCGTACCTCAACTCCCGTACCCTGGAAGGCATGCCGCGCACCGGCGTCATCTCCCGGTGCGCGGCACCACGGCACAAAGAGCGACGAACGGTACGGGGAAGCACACTTTACCCAGCAGTCACAAGGCGTTCGTGATCACGCAACACCATTCCTCCACAGTGGTTCCATGACTCGAAATCTCTCTGATGTGACACGTTCCGGGGACGCGCGTCCCGTACACCCCTGGCAGATCGTCTCGGCGGCCTTCCGCACATGGTTGTCACGCCGCCACGGTCACGCCCCGCCGACGAGTGATACCGGCGCCCGCCCACTACCCGAGGAACAGCTGCCCGAGGAGCACCAGGCAGAAGAGCAGCGGGCCGGGGAGAACACGCTGTGGCGGATGCGGACGACGGTGCGGGACGAGCCGGGCTCGCTGGCCGCCCTGTGCGCTGCTCTTGCCGGGCAGCGGGTCGACATCCTGAGCCTGCAGGCGCACCCGCTGGCCGAGGGCACGGTGGACGAGTTCCTGCTGCGTGCCCCCGCCGACCTCGACGGTCTTGACATCACACAGGCGGTGACGACGGCCGGCGGTGCCGACACCTGGATCGAGCGGGCCGACGCCCACGACCTGGTGGACCCGCCGACCCGGGTTCTCGGCCTGGCCGCCCGTACCGCCCTGGACGCGGCTGAACTGCCGCTGGCGCTACGACAGTTGCTGGGGCGCTGCACCATCCGTCAACTGCCCGCCCGGCCCGCGTCCGGCACCGGCCGAGGGCCTGCGGCCGTGCCGGTGGAGGGGGTGCTGGAGGACACGGTGATGCGGCTGCGGGCGCCGGAAGGCGGAGTGATCACCGTGGAGCGGCCGTATCTGCCGTTCACCCCGACCGAGTTCGCGCGGGCACGCGCCCTGGTGGAGCTGGACGCGCACCTCGGTCCGCGGGTGCCGCGCGGCCAGGACGTGCTGACACTGCCCGCCGGCAACGCGATCACCGTGCGCCGGGCCGACGCCGGCGACCTGGAGGCCGCGGCCGCGATGCACGAGCGGTGTTCCGCGCGGACGCTCGGGATGCGCTATCACGGGCCTGTCGGTGACGCCGACCGTTACCTGGGGCACCTGCTCAGCCCGCGCTTCGGCCGGACCCTCGCCGTGCAGACCGCCTCCGGGCGCATCGTCGGACTCGGGCACCTGCTGTGGGACGGGGACGAGACGGAGGTCGCGCTGCTCGTCGAGGACGCCTGGCAGCGGCGCGGCATCGGCACCGAACTCCTCGGCCGGCTGGTGGCGATGGCCGTCGAGGCCGGGTGCGCGAGCGTGTACGCGGTGACGCGGTCGTCCAACACCGGCATGGTCGCCGCGATGCGCGGGCTGGGGCTCCCCCTCGACTACCAGGTCGAGGAAGGCACCCTGGTGATCACCGCCCGGCTGGACACGGCGCCGGTCACCGCGCGGCCTTCGCACGAACGGGAGCGGGAGTTCTCCGAGGAGGTCGTGCGGGCCGGACGAGCGGGCCGGACCGCGTCCTCGGCACAATCGGAGTGACGCGCGACGGTCCGTCGTACGAGGATGGACCGCATGTCAGAGACCAAGAGCCCGCTTCCCCGCGAGGTCGCCGACGCCTACGTCGACGAGCTCATCGCCCTCGACCCGGTCACCGGTACGTACCTCGGCGTACCGGAGAGTTCGCGCCGCCTGCCCGACCTCTCACCAGCGGGCCAGCAGGCGCTCGCGGACCTGGCCCGCGGGACGCTCGCGCGGCTCGACGAGGCCGAACGGCAACCCGGCGCGGACAGCGACATCGAGCGCCGGTGCGCGCGTCTGCTGCGCGAGCGGCTGACCGCCGAGCTCCGGGTGCACGAGGCCGACGAGGGCCTGCGCGCGGTCGGCAACCTGGGAACGCCGGCGCACTCCGTGCGCGACATCTTCACCGTCACACCGGCCACCACCGACGAGGACTGGGCGGCGATCGCGGAGCGGCTGCGCGCGGTGCCGACCGCGTTGGCGGGTTACCGCGAGTCCCTCGCGCTGGGCCTGGAACGCGAGCTGTACGCCGGTCCGCGCCCGACCGCCACCTTCGTCGGCCAGCTCACCGAGTGGGCGGACACGGACGGCAAGGGCACCGGCTGGTTCGAGGACTTCGCGGCGGCGGGTCCCGAGGCGCTGCGCGCGGAGCTCGACGAGGCGGCCCGCGCGGCGACCGCGGCCGTGGCCGAGCTGCGGGACTGGATGCACGATGTGTACACGCCGGCGATCGAGGGCGCCCCGAACACGGTGGGCAGGGAGCGCTACGCCCGCTGGTCGCGTTACTTCAACGGCACCGACCTCGACCTCGACGAGGCGTACGCCTACGGCTGGGCCGAGTACCACCGTCTGCTGGCCGAGATGAAGCAGGAGGCCGAGAAGATCCTGCCCGGCGCCGAGACGCCGTGGGTGGCGCTGGCCCACCTCGACGAGCACGGCAGGCACATCGAGGGCGTCGACGAGGTCCGCGACTGGCTGCAGGGCCTGATGGACCAGGCGATCGACGCGCTGGACGGCACCCACTTCGAACTCGCGGAGCGGGTACGGAAGGTGGAGTCCCGCATCGCCCCGCCCGGCGGCGCGGCGGCCCCGTACTACACGCCCCCGTCGGAGGACTTCTCGCGTCCGGGCTGCACCTGGCTGCCGACGATGGGCCAGACCCGCTTCCCGGTCTACGACCTCGTCTCGACCTGGTACCACGAGGGTGTCCCGGGCCATCACCTGCAACTCGCCCAGTGGGCGCACGTCGCCGGGAGCCTCTCCCGCTACCAGGCCTCGATCGGCATGGTCAGCGCCAACGCGGAGGGCTGGGCGCTGTACGCGGAGCGGCTGATGGACGAGCTGGGCTTCCTCACGGACGCGGAGCAGCGGCTCGGTTACCTCGACGCGCAGATGATGCGGGCGGCCCGGGTCATCGTCGACATCGGCATGCATCTGGAGCTGGAGATCCCGGCCGACTCGCCCTTCCACCCCGGCGAGCGCTGGACGCCGGAGCTGGCACAGGAGTTCTTCGGCGCTCACAGCAGCCGCCCGGCGGACTTCGTGGAGAGCGAGCTGACCCGCTATCTGACGATTCCGGGGCAGGCGATCGGCTACAAGCTCGGCGAGCGGGCCTGGCTGCTGGGCCGGGAGAAGGCGCGCGAGCGGCACGGCGACGCCTTCGACCTCAAGGCCTGGCACATGGCGGCCCTGTCGCAGGGATCGCTGGGCCTGGACGACCTGGTGGACGAGCTGTCCCAGCTGTAGTCGGTCCCGGCGTCCCTCGCCCGTCTCCTCGCGCGGTCGCCCGCGCGAGGAGCGGCAAGGAGAGGACGCGGAAACGGACAGACAAGACGGACGAGATCACAGCCGCCGTAGCTGTACGAGACCGAGCCAGGCCTCGGGGCCGGGTCTGGCCTGGGCCGCGCGGACCGCGTAGCTGCCCGGCTCCAGGACGACCCGCAGGTTGTCGGTACGGGCACAGTCGTGGCCCGGCCAGGCCGCGTCGAACAGGACGACCGGACCGGGCACCGTCCAGCGCACCTCGTCCTCCCAGGCCGCGGTGGCGAGGGCCGCCGGTACCTCGGCGAGCAGTTCGTCCTCGGAGTCCGCGGCGCCCCAGCGGACGAAGACGGCGTGGTCGGGCAGGAACGCGGTCGAGGCCGGTTCGTCCCCGAGGACCAGCGCCGCGGAGTCGCCCACCGGAAGCAGTCCGACGAAGCCGTCGACCTCGCACGCCCGGTCGTAGTCGGACGCCGTCTCGTCGCCGTCGGCGCCCGCCCAGAACGGCAGGACCGTCTCCGGCACCGCTATGAGCGGGCCGCCGCCCGATTCGACCCACTCCGCCACGCCCGGCTCCGCGTATCGCACCATGCGCCAGAACCTACACGGCCGCAAAGTCCGGCGAACCCCGGCCTCGGCAACCACAGTTCTGGCGTCCACCTCACTCGGGCCGGGTACCGCCGGAGCGGCTACGGATCACGGCGAAGGCCGCCACGGCCAGGCCCAGGACGCCCACGACCAGCCCGGCGACACCGAGACCGCGCGCGGTGGAGTCGCTGCTGTCGGAGGCGGCGGCCGCAGGGGTCTTTGCAGAGGACGCGGAGGCGGCCGGCACGCCGGAGTCGTCCGAGGCGCTCTTCGCGGTGAGTTTGAGGACCGGCGCCGGGTTCTCCGGCTCCTCGTCGCCCTGCGCCGC
The DNA here is from genome assembly GCF_040612855.1 of Streptomyces sp. NPDC006332. Classification (NCBI taxonomy): domain Bacteria; kingdom Bacillati; phylum Actinomycetota; class Actinomycetes; order Kitasatosporales; family Streptomycetaceae; genus Streptomyces; species Streptomyces sp. NPDC006332. The sequence continues at coordinate 9,532 of NZ_JBEXRA010000022.1, read as the reverse complement.
CTCCTCGATCCAGCGGACCGTCTTGCCGTCGGAATAGGTCTGGAGCGTCTTGAAGGTCAGCTGGTCGCTGTCCTCGGGCAGCTGGCCGAAGGCGACGTCGAAGTCCTCGTAGTGCCCGGGGCCGATCTTGCCGCCGGTCCAGGTGACTTCGGAGACCGCGTCGGTGATGGTGCCGTCGTCGGTCTTGACCGGCTTCTTGAGCTTGGTGTTCGTGACCTTGGCACTCCAGCCGTCCCGCGGGGAGACGAGGACGCCGAGGACGGGGTGGTCGGTGGGCAGGAACACCTGCACCTCGGTGGTGGAGGCGGTGTCCTCCTCGTTGGGGACGCGGAAGGTCAGGACGCCGTCGGTGGCGCCCTTGGCGTAGCTGTCGGGGTGGACGGTGACGTGCGCGGAGGCGATGCCCGCGGCGGCGAGGACTCCGGCCGCGGCGAGAGCGGTGACGGCGCCGACGCGGCGCAGCGTGATGCGTACTCGGGACATGTTGGGTCGATCTCCGTACTGGGAAGGTGTGTTGGGGTCAGATCGGGTACGGAGTCCCGGGTGGCGGGCCGCGCCGCTGCACCGCGTGCCGCAGCAGGAGGCGTGGGAGCGGGCGCGACCAGTCGGCCCGCCGACCCGGCCGAGCGACGTCCCGCGCGTCCGGCACCAGCCGTGTCCCGCCGCTCACCCGCCACCAGGCCGCAAGGCCCGGCACCAGCGCGGCGGTCCGGCGCAGCAGCGACCACAGAGCGGCCTCCCCGCGCCGCAGCCACCAGGTCAGCACCAGTGCCGCCGCGACATGAGCGGCGGTGGCGTGCGGGATCACGGCCTGCGTGTGGTACATGCGCATACCGTGCATGACCATGGTGGTGTGCGACCGTGCGGCGCCGAACGCGAGGTGCAGGCCGCCCTGGGCCGCCAGCGTCCCGGCGCCGATGGCCGCCAGCGACCGCTCCCGGCCGCCCAGCAGGTAGCCGGCCCCGAAGACCGGCACGAATCCGACGGCCTGCACCCACACGGCCGGTGCCACACCGGTCGCCAGTGTGTGCCCCCCGACGGCGAGCAGCACGCACAGCGCGGCGAACACCGCCGCGCGCAGGCTCCGCACCGCCGAGGACGCGCTCATGCCCTGATGCTGCCATGCGGCCGACGGATCTCCTCCGTCGCCCTGGCTGGAACACCACCACCGCGTCCTGCCCGGCGCGCCCGCCTCCTAGATCACGCGCCGGATGTCAGTCGCCCTCGGCGAGACGGGCGGCCCACCTCTGCTCCACCTTGGCCAGCCGCCAGTACGCCAGCGCCGCCGCCCACACGACCACGAACAGACCGACGATGATGTAACCGACGTTGTCCATGTCCAGGTCGGCGATCCAACCAGTCACCGTGTCGCGCAGACCGAGCTTCTCGTGCAGCACCCCGACCAGTTCGATGGTGCCGATCAGGAAGGCGACCGCGATGGACAGCCCGGTGATGGCGAGGTTGTAGAACACCTTGCGCACCGGGTTGGAGAACGCCCACTGGTAGGCGAAGTTCATGAACGTCCCGTCGAGGGTGTCGAACAGGCTCATCCCCGCGGCGAACAGCAGTGGCAGGCACAGGATCGCGTACCACGGCAGCCCCGCCGCGGCGCCGCTGCCCGCCATCACCATCAGGGTGACCTCGGTCGCGGTGTCGAAGCCCAGGCCGAAGAGGAAGCCCAGCGGAAACATCTGCCCGGGCCGGGTGATCGACCTGGTGAAGCGGCCCAGGACGCGGTTCATGAACCCCCGCGAGTCCAGATGCTGTTCGAGGGCGGTCTCGTCGTACGTGCCGGAGCGCATGGCCCGGAAGACCCGCAGGATGCCGACCAGTGCCACGAGGTTGAGCGCCGCGATGAGGTAGAGGAAGGTCCCGGAGACAGTCGTGCCGACGACACCGAGGGTCTGGTGGGTACGTGAGTCGTCGTTCATCAACGTGCCGGCGAGTTGTGCGCCTCCCGCCACCAGGGCGGCCATCACGACCACCACGCTGGAATGGCCGAGCGCGAACCAGAACCCGACCGACACCGGCCGCTTGCCGTCGGCCATCAGCTTGCGGGTGGTGTTGTCGATCGCGGCGATGTGATCGGCGTCGAACGCGTGCCGCATACCGAGCGTGTACGCGGTCACGCCGAGGCCGATCCCGAACGCCTTGGAACCGACCTCGTAGTGCGCCGGCACGACGAGCAGGAACAGAATGCCGAACGCCACGACGTGCAGCGCGGCGATCACCGCCAGGAGACCGGCGGTACGCACGGTGTCCTCGCGCCGCCAGCGAAAAACAGTGGGCACGTCGGGCCCGGTGGGCAGGGTCATACGGTCACGCTCCAGCACCTCGTGGATCACTTCGTGAAGTGCCGTGGCCGGTCTCCTGGCTTACGGGTACACACGTCTCCGTTCCGGCCTTCCCGTCCGCCCGGAGGCGAACAGTGACCGTGCACAACTGGGACGGAAACTCCCCGATCACAGTGGCGAGGGCCGCTCCGGCCTGAACCCCTCGAACCACGAAGGGCTGTCACCGGCTTCCCGAACACCACGGCCCGCCCACCGTACGGGCGACCACTCACTCCTGCATACCTGCGCGGCTACGCAGGTATGCAAGATCACACCGCGACCTGCGATATTGCTTCCATGCATCTCGTCCCCGCCGAACGCGCAGACCGCCGCACGATAGACGGCCACCGGGTCTGCGACGCCGTCGCCGCCATCGGCGAACCCGACCACGTCCGCGCCTGGGCGGAGCGATTCTCCCTGCTCTCCGATCCCCGGCGCCTCGCCCTCCTGCTGGCTCTGCGCGAGACGGGTCCGCTCGCTGTCTCCGACCTCGCCATCGCGACCGGAATGAATGACCCCGCCGTGTCCCAGGCCCTGCGGCTCCTGCGCGCCGCCGACATCGTGGCGGGCGAGAAGGAGGGGCGGGTGGTCCGCTACCGGATCATCGACCCGATCACCGCTGACCTGTTGAAGCACTGCGTCAGCAGGAGTGGCTGAGCGGCGACGACCTGAACGGCGGTGCGGCAGGAACCCGCGGTCGCCGAGCCGGCCGCTGAAGGAGCGCTCCACGCGCTCGGCTCGGTGACGACGAGCGTCGTGCACTCGTCCCCGCTGTCGCGCCGCCGCCTGGGGCGATGAGATCAGACGCCCCGCTGCCGCAGCGTCGACCCCGCTCGCCCCTTCACGACCTCCAACTGCGCGTGGATGCGCCGCCGCAGATCCGGGACGTGACTGACGATGCCCACGCTGCGGTCACGTTCGCGCAGGGAGTCGAGGACGTCGAGGACCTCGTCGAGGGTCTGGTCGTCGAGGCTGCCGAAGCCCTCGTCGATGAAGAGGGTGTCCAGCCGGACCCCGCCGGCCTCGTCGGTGACGACGTCCGCGAGGCCCAGGGCGAGGGCGAGCGAGGCGAAGAAGGTCTCCCCGCCGGACAGCGTGGCCGTGTCCCGCTCCCGCCCGGTCCAGGCGTCGACGACGTGCAGACCGAGCCCGCTGCGGCCGCGGCCGGTACGGTCGTCGGAGTGGACCAGGGTGTAGCGGCCCGAGGACATGCGCTGCAGCCGTACGGTCGCGGCGGCGGCCACCTGTTCCAGCCGGGCCGCCAGCACATACGACTCCAGGCGCATCTTGCGGTCGTTGTCCGCCGAGGTGCCCGCGGCGAGGCCGGCGAGGCGGGCCACCCGCTCGTACTCCTCACGCAGCGGCGCCAGCCGTCGCACGCCGGCGGCCGCACGCGCGGAGAGCCGGTCCAGTTCGGTGCAGCGCCGGGCCGCCGCGTCGCGGCCGGAGGCGGCGTCCCGCAGCCGCTGGGCGGCGGTGGCCGCGGTCCGCTCCGCCCCGGTGAGGTCGGCGGGCGGGCGCAGCGCGGCGGCCGCGGTGTCGGCCTCGGCGAGGACGGACCGTACGGCGGCCTCCTCCGACTGCCAGGCGTCCAGCCGTCGTTGGAGTTCACGGTGGGCCGTGTCATCCAGCAGGGCCGCGGCCGCGGCCTGCGGGGTGTCGAAGCCGTACCGGAAAGCGGCGTCGGCGAGGCGGGCGTCGGCGTCCTTGAGGCGCTGGGCGGTGTCCTCGGCGATCCGCGCGCACTCGGCGGCGTCACCGAGCAGCGCGACCCCGCGCTCCAACTGCGCGGCCCGCGCGGCCACGCTGTCGGCGTTTCCGCGTGCCTGGGCCAACTCGGCTTCCAGGGCGCTCTTCTCACGGTCCAGCCGCTCACGCCGTCCGACCCGCGCGGCGGCCCGCACGGCTGCCTGCTGCTGGGAGGCGGTCCGCTGTTCGTGCTCGCCCTCGGCGCGCCGCAGCTCCTCGCGCGCGGGGTGCAGCGCGGAGGCGTCCCTGCGCGCCCGCGCGTACAGACGCTCCAACTCCTCCGCTTCTTCGGCGAGTTGATCCGTGGGTATGTCACCGGCCTCGGCGGTCGCGACGGCCAGGGCCTCCCGTACGTCGCCCAGGCGCCGTTCCTCCTTCGTGTGCAGCTCCTCCGCCTGCTGGTAGGCGGTCAGCGCCCGCTCCTCCGCCTCCCGATCCACGTGCCCGGCGTCCTTGCGCGCCGGGGCGGGGTGCTCGGTGGCGCCGCAGACGGCGCAGGGGTCGCCGTCCGACAGTTGCGCGGCGAGTTCGGCGGCGATGCCCTGGAGGCGTTGCTCCTTGACGTCGAGCCAGTGCGCCTTGGCCGTCAGCGCCCGCTCCCGGGTGCGGCGGGCCTGCTCGGCGGCCGTTTCCGTGTCACCTGTCAACTGGTCACGCAGCCGTGCGGCACTCAGCCGCTTCTGTGCGGGCTCGCGCTGCACGGAGAGCTGTTCGGCCCGTGTCGTCGCCTCCTGCGCGGACTCGATACGACTCCGCAGTGCGGTCCGGGTCGTCTCCCATTCGGCGAGCCAGGCCTGCGCGTCCTGCCGGACCTCGTCGTCTGCCCGCTCCTGCCGGTCCAGGTCGGCACGTTCGGCCACCAGGTCGGCCAGCCGTCGCTCGGCACGGCGAGCCGACTCCAGGCCGCCCAGTTCCTCCGCGGCCCGCCGGGCGGCGGAGGCGAGTGAGACGGCACCCGCGTCGGCGAAAGCGGCCCGGGCCGGCGCATGGGTGTCGGCGAGGGTCGCCTCCGACCCGGCATCCACCGTTCCCTCGCCGAAGGCGCCGGCGCGTCGCATGCCGGTCCCGGTGTCGCCGAGGACGTGGCCGGGGTCGCCGTCGAGGGCGTCACGCAGCAGGGCACGCGCGTGTGCCTCCGCCGCCGCGGCCCGCCGGTGTTCACTGTCGGCCGCCTCGCGCAGCTCCAGGGCCGGCGCCACCGCCTGGGCCTTGCGGCCCCGCTCCATCCGCGCCTGCGCCTCCCGGTAGGCGCCGGCGCCCTCCTCCAGGCGTGCGGCCCTCTCCCGCGCCTCGGCGCCCCGGCGCTGCAGTCGGGCCAGTTCACGCACGTCGGCGAGGTCACGCTCGGCCGCCGCCTGGGCGGACTCGGCGGACGTGAGCCGGCAGTGGGCGATGGTGAGCTGCTCGCGGGCGGTGCTGCGGGCGACGGCCGCCGCGCTCAGCACGGCGTCGGCCAGACCCGGTTCACCGGGCGTCAGTTCGGGCAGCTCCATGACGCTGCCGGCCGCCTGCTGCATGCGGTGCGCGTCGGCCAGCAACGCGGCGTCCCCGTCGCGCACCTGGGCCTCGGCCGCCCGCCTGCGCTCGGCGAGCCGTTTCTCGACCTCGGCGAAGCGCTGGGTGTCGAAGAGCCGTCCGAGCAGGCGGCCGCGGGCCTCCGCGTCGGCACGCAGGAAACGCGCGAAGTCGCCTTGCGGCAGCAGCACCACCTGGCAGAACTGCTCTCGGCTCATACCGAGCAGTTGGGTGATCTCCTCGCCGATCTCCTGGTGGGAGCGGCTGAGGTCCTTCCAGACGCCGGCCGTCGCGTCGTACCCGCGCAGCCAGCTCTGGGCCTTGTCGACCGTGGTGCCCGGACGGCCCTTCTTCTTCGGTCGCTCCCAGGGCGGCTGCCGGGTGATTTCCAACCGGCGCCCCGCGACGGTCAGTTCGAGGCTGATCTCCGTCCGCACGCCCGCCGCCGCGTGGTCGCTGCGCAGGGCCATGCCCTGACCGCTCTGACGGGCCCCCGGCACCGATCCGTACAGCGCGTAGCACACCGCGTCGAGGACGGAGGTCTTCCCGGCCCCCGTCGGTCCGTGCAGGAGGAAGAGTCCGGCCGCCGACAGCGCGTCGAAGTCGACGGTCTGGGAGCCGCCGAAGGGGCCGAACGCGGTGATCTCCAGTCGGTGCAGCCTCACCGCGCCACCTCGCGCACCGTCGCGTCCGCGCGGACCGTGTCGAACGCGTCCCGCAGCACCACCTGTTCACGCGCGTCGGGTCCGGCGCCGCGCACATGGGCCACGAAGTCCTCCGCGATCTGCTGGTCGCTGCGCCCGGCCAGCCGCCTGGCGTACGACACGGCCGGGTCGTCCGGCGCCCGCTCGGGGTCGAAGACGAGGCTGAGCGTGTGCGGGAAGCGTTCGGCGAGCCGGGCCATGGGGTCGGCGGGCCGGACCGGGTCGGTGAGTGTCGCCTCGACCCACGCCTCCTCGTGCCGGGCGAGTCCCGGATCGGCGAGCAGGTCCTCCAGGGTGCCGCGGATGCGGGCCAGGGCGCGGGGCACCGGGCAGTCGACACGTTCGGCGGTCACCGCGCCCTCGGCGTCCAGGTCGACGAGCCACATGCTCTTGCGGTGGTCGGACTCGGAGAAGGAGTACGGCAGCGGGGAGCCGGAGTAGCGCACACGCTCGGTGATCGTCTGGCTGCCGTGCAGATGCCCGAGCGCCGTGTAGTCGACTCCGTCGAAGACACCGGCGGGCACGGCGGCCACCCCTCCGACGGTGATGTCCCGCTCGCTGTCGCTGGCCTCGCCGCCGGTGACGAAGGCGTGCGCGAGGACGACGGAACGCGTGCCGGGCTCGCGGGTGGCGAGGTCGGCGCGGACGCGGTCCATGGCGGCGGCGAGCACCGCCTCATGTCCGGCCCTGGCCACGGCGAACTCGTCCTTCACCAGGGCGGGTTCCAGATAGGGCAGGCCGTAGAAGGCCACGTCGCCGTGGGCGTCGGACAGCACCACCGGAACCCCGCACGACGACGGCTCGGTGCGCAGATGGATGCCCGCGCGGTCGATGAGGCCCGCGCCCACACCGAGACGCCGGGCCGAGTCGTGGTTGCCGGAGATCATGACCGTGGGCACGCCGAGGTCGGCGAGGCGGTGCAGGGCGTCGTCGAACAACTCGACCGCGGCGAGCGGCGGCACCGCCCGGTCGTACACGTCTCCCGACACGACGACCGCGTCAACGCCCTGCTCCCGCACGGCGGTGACGACATGGCCGATGAACTCGGCCTGGGCGTCGAGCATGTTCACCCGGTGGAACGCCCGGCCCAGATGCCAGTCGGAAGTGTGCAACAGCCTCATGATCCTCGAGACTAACCGCCGGGTCTGACAACGCGGGCGGTTACTCCCGTATCGACCCGTCATGACGCTTGCCCGGGACGGCCTTCACCCACCCACCTACCGAGGTGACCCGGCCCACGACCACCCCACGCCTCCCGCCACGGCGGACCCTCACGCGTCCCCGTACGCCTCTCCCCCCAGTTCGAACCCGGCCGTCCCGGCGGTGGCATCTGCCAGCCAAGCCCGGAAGGCCGCGACGTCGGCGTCCGGCAGCCCGATCTCGATCGTGACCGCCTCGCCGTAGCGCACGTCCCGCACCTCACGCCCGGTGGCGCGCAGGTCGTTGTGCACCTTGCCCGCCCGCTGGTGGTCGACCGTCACCGTGGCGAGCCGGAACCGGCGGCGGGTGATCGTGCCGAGGGCGTCGAGCGCCTCGCCGACCGCTCCGCCGTACGCCCTGATGAGGCCGCCCGCACCGAGCTTGACGCCGCCGTAGTAGCGGGTGACGACGGCGACGACGTACCGCATGTCGCGGCGCAGCAGCATCTGGAGCATGGGGGCGCCGGCGGTGCCGCCGGGTTCGCCGTCGTCGCTCGCGCGCTGGATGGCGGCGTCGGCGCCGATGACGTACGCGAAGCAGTTGTGCGAGGCGTCCGCGTGCTCCCTGCGCAGGCCCGCGACGAAGTCCTGGGCCTCCTGCTCGGTGGCCGCCGGGGCGAGGGAGCACAGAAAGCGGGAGCGGTTGACCTCGGTCTCGTGCACACCCGCGCGGGCGACGGTGCGGTACTCGTCCTGCATCCGGCCAGCCTAGGCGCACCCTCTGCCGGGCTCGTCGCGCGGTGCCGGGCGGCTATCCCTTGCCCCGGGCCACGATCACGTTCGTCAGCAGGGCCGTCCCCGGGCTGAGGTCGTGCCAGTGAGTGCCGCGCCAGGCCAGCACGGCGATCGCCGAGGTCGGGAATTTCACGCCGACCTGCTCCAGCATGTCGTCGAGGCCGTCCCCGGCGAGATCGAGGACCAGTTCCTCCAGTCCGGGGTTGTGCCCGACCAGCAGCAGCGTGTCGACCTCGGCGGGCGCGGACCGCACGGCGTCGAGCAGTTCGGGTACGTCGGCCGCGTACACCCCCGCCTCGAACCGGACCGGCGGCGGTGTGTCCCACTGCGCGCAGGCCAGTTCCCAGGTCTGGCGGGCCCGTACGGCGGTGGAGCACAGGGCGAGATCCGGCAGCAGGCCCGCTTCGGCGAGCGCACGGCCGGCGGCCGGGGCGTCCCGGCGGCCACGCGGCGCCAGGGGCCGTTCATGGTCGGGTACGCCTTCGGGCCAGGCGGACTTGGCGTGCCGCAGCACGACCAGGTGACGCAGCGGGCCCGCACCCGCCGGGCCGGTCACGCCGCGGATCCCAGGTCGCGGGTGAGTTCGAGGCCGAGCAGCCGGTCGGCGTAGGCGAACGTCTCGAAGCGGGCACCCTCCGGCAGCTCGGAGGTCTCCACCCGGTGCAGGACCCGGAGCACGCCGGGCACGTCCAGGTCGTTCTCCCAGGCGGCACGCAGCTGTCCGCGCACGTCCTCCGGGATGGCCCGGGACGGCTGCCGTGCCCAGTCGGCGACCGCGCGTCGCCACCGTACGAGCGTGTCCCGTGCCTCGTCCAGGGCGTCCGCGTCGAGCCGCACGGGCGAGGTCCGGCGCCGGGACAGCAGCACCAGACGGACGACAGTGGGGTCGGTGTCCCCAGGAACCACGGTGTCCCCGGGAATCACGGTGGCCGCCGGGTCGGCGGGGGCGACCAGGACACGGACACCGCGTGGCAGCTGCGCCGGGTCGGGTTCGGCCGCGCTGCCCGCCGCGTCCTCGGTGGCCTCGCCCACCACACTGAGCACCTGCGCCTCGCCCAGACCGGTGCCGGACCCGCGGCTGTCCTCGAAGGGCCGGATGCCGAGAGCCGCGGCCCCCGCTCTGAGGTCCGGCTCCTCCCCTCGACCGCTCAGCAGCGCCCAGACGGGTGTACCGCCCATTTCCAGGGCGCGGACGAGGACGTCGGCGACCAGCAGCACCCGCAGGGCGGTCGTGGGGGGGGGGGGGGCCGGCGGCGGGCCCGGCGGCCGGGGGGACGGGCGGAGAACAGTCACCCCC
>NZ_JBEXRA010000021.1:0-152201 GCF_040612855.1 Streptomyces sp. NPDC006332 | reverse complement strand
TGCGGAAGCGGCACGTCGAGGAGACGGTCGAGGTCGCGGTGCCGGTGCGGACGGCCGACCACGTCGCGGGCCGACCACGGGCCGGTCGACGGCGTGTTCCACGAGCAGTGAGCACTCGACCGTCGGGCGGCCCCGGCAGGTGCCGTACCGCCCGTCGACGTGCCGACCGGCCGCTGCGGCGCGACCGGTCGGCACGGCGTCACAGCGGGCGTACGGCCATCTTGTCGAGTGCCTCCAGCAGACCCGGCAGCTCCGGCCCACGGCCCACCGGGAGGACCTCACCGGGCTCGTCGTCGAGGAGGACGAACGCGATGTCGTCGGTCCGCGCCACGAGCGACCAGCCGGGGCCGTCGGCACGCAGGGTCCGCGCGTCTCCGGGGGCGAACGACGACCTGACCCGGCCGAGCGGCGGCGGCGCGTCCACGTAGGCACGCGCCTCCGCGAGGACACGCCGGATGCCACTGTGGCCGCCCGGGGCCCCCTCCTGCCGCGCAACTCCGCTTTCGGTCTCCTCCGAGGAGGTGCCCGCCTCGGGAGCGTCGGCGGACTCGCTGTCCCCCGAGACGGAGGAGTCATCTCCGCCCGCAGTCGGGAACTCGGCGTCGTTGATCTGCTCCCGCCAGGTCGCCCACTGGAGCGCGATCTCGTCGGCGCCCAGCCGCCGCTGCGCCGGCCCCCACCTGGAGGTGTCCGGTGGCGTCAGCGGAGCACGGTCCGCGATCTCGGGACCGGGATCGTGCGGGGCCGGCACGCCCGGGGCCGCCACGGCGACCGCGAGGGGCCAGCCGGGCAGTGCGGCGACCACCGTGCGCTCGTCCGGCGACAGATCGTGCTCCATGCCGCAGTCCCAGGACGCGATGGCGACGGCGACCAGCGACACGTCGTCGACGACCACCGTCCACCTGGAGCCGTCGCCGTCCTGGCCGAGCACCAGACCGTATCCCTCGGCCATCGGCGCGAGGCCCAGCGCCGCGCAGGCCTCCGGATAGTCGTCGCCCAGCACGCTCGGGAACTTCGCCGGCGTCAGCAGCACCGCCGTCAGCACATAGAGCGCCTCGTCCGCGGCGGCGACGGTGTCCTCGTCCGTCCCGGCCATCCCAGCCTCCCCTTTGGTTCGTCCAACGGCGCGCACCCTAGTGCGCCCGGAAGGCGCTTGTCACGGTTCTGCTGCCCGACCGGCCTGCAGTTTTCCGGCCGGAGGGGGCGAATCGACCATCAGCCGCCGCTGCCTCAGGCTGTCGGCAGGCCCAGAAGCGCACGCGCCACCGTTCGGGGCGACTCGTCGCGCTCCCTCGCGAGCGCGATCACGGCCCGGCACGCCAGCTCGTTCACCCCGAACGACAGGGCCTCCGGGGACACCCAGCCCGCGGTCTCCTCGATCCGTTCCTGGTCGTCCTCCGCGCAGGCCGCGACATGGGCGGCCGCGGCCTCGAACAGGTTGTGCGAGCGAACCTCCCGGCCGGTCTTCGCCTCGGTGCGTAACGCGTTGAACAAACCGGCACCCGACTCACGGACCCTGCCCCACATACTGACCATCGTGCCCCCTTGGTTGCCCTGACTGGTCGTGCATCTCCTGCTACTCAACGTAGAGTTGAAGCTCCGGCGGCAGAAGGGGGACAGCGCGGTGAAGCGCTTCGCGCGGCTCGAACACATCCGGAGCATGGACCCGGAGAAGGACGCTCTGGAGATCTATCGCCTCTCCTCCGCGTACGAGTTCCCCTGGGACTTCACCCGCGCACTCGAACTGGCCCTGTACCGCACCTACGCCGTGCCCCGCATCGGGCGCCTGCTCGCCGAGACCGCGGAGTTCACGGACCGGCCCCAGAAGCGCTACGACGACACGGCGCTGCTCCTCGACGCCATCGTCGAACACGGCTTCGACAGTGAGCAGGGCCGCACCGCGATCCGCCGCGTCAACCAGATGCATCGCAGCTACGACATCAGCAACGACGACATGCGGTACGTGCTCTGCACGTTCGTCGTGGTGCCCAGGCGCTGGATCGACGCCTACGCCTGGCGCAGGCTGTCGCGCCACGAGATCATCGCCTCCGCCGTCCACTACCGCACCCTGGGCAGGCACCTGGGCATCAAGGACGTACCGGAGTCCTACGAGGAGTTCGAGACCTGCCTCGACGCCTACGAACAGGCACACTTCGCCTGGGACGAGCAGGCCCGACGGGTCTCGGACGCCACGCTCGACCTGATGGCCTCGTGGTACCCACGCCCCCTCGCCCCGCTGCTGCGCGCCTCCACGCTCGCCCTGCTCGACGAACCACTCCTGAAGGCCTTCCGCTACACACCTCCGGGCCCCCTCACCCGCGACCTCGTCCGCGGCGCGGTCCGGATGCGCGGACGAGCCGTCCGGCTGCTGCCACCCCGGCGAGCGCCACATCACGCGCGGCAGAACTGGGAGATCAAGGGCTACCCGAACGGTTACCGGCTGGAGGACCTCGGCACCCGCCCCGTCCCGGGCCTGCGGGGCTGCCCGGTACGCCACCCGGCCCCGGGGGCGGTCACCTCCACGGACTGACCGGCGCGGCGGTCGTTGTTCCACGGACGGACCGACGCGGCCGCCGAGTTCTACGGCCCGACCGAGGCGCCGGTCGTCTCCAGGGCCGGGCTGACCGGCGCGGGGGGACGCTGGACGAAGACCGTCAGCCCTCGCGGACGGCCAGGGCCAGGAACCGGTCGTCCTCGTCGACGTACGACGTCATGCGCCACCCGGATCCGGCCAGCAGCGGACGCAGGTTCTGTTCCGCGCGCAGATCGTCCGGCGTGACCCGGCGACCCTGGCGCGCGGCCAGCGCCGCCCTGCCGATCGGGTGGAACAGGGCCAGAGTGCCGCCATAACGCACCACGCGCGCCAACTCGCGCAGATCCTTGGCCGGTTGGGCGAGATGGGAGACCAGCCCTGCCCCGAACACGGCGTCGAGCGACTCCGAGCGCAGCGGCAGCGCTGCCACATCGGCGCGCACCAACTGCCCGTCGCGGTCCCGCCCGGCCCGTACTGCGGCTTCCAGCATCGCCGGGGTCAGGTCCACCCCGACGACCACTCCCGTGGGCCCCACGGCCGCTCGCAACGGCGTCAGGGCCCGCCCGGTGCCGCAGCCGGCGTCGAGCACCCGGTCTCCCGCACGCAGCCCGAGGTCCGTGACCGCCGCGGCGTAGGCGGGGCCGTCATCGGGAAACCGCCTGTCCCAGTCGGCGGCCCGGGCCGCGAAGAACTCCCGCACGTGTGTCTGGTCGTCGCTCATGCCCCGCATGATCCCTCACCGACACGGATGACAGCCGGGTGCACACGTTCGAGCGTGCCGCGATCGTTCAGCTACACCTCTGCGCCATATTCCAACCGCTTTCGAAATGAGCCCTCTTTGTGCGCCCCTGTCCCGACTAGCGTCCCGGGGCCATGGGACACCTGGACCACGCAGCCCTGGGGTGGCTGACCCCCGTGCTGTCGTACGTGATGGCCTGCATCGGCGCCGCCCTCGGGCTGCGCTGCACCGTGCGCGCGCTCGGCGCCACCGGACGCTCGCGCCGGAACTGGCTCGTCACCGCCGCCTCCGCGATCGGCACCGGCATCTGGACCATGCACTTCGTGGCGATGCTCGGCTTCAGCGTCCACGGCACCGACATCCGCTACGACGTGCCGCTCACGATCGCGAGCCTGCTCGTCGCCGTGGTGGTCGTCTGCGCCGGCGTCTTCGCCGTCGGCTACAGCCGCGACCGCACCCGCGCGCTCTTCCTCGGCGGGCTCACCACCGGGCTCGGCGTGGCGAGCATGCACTACCTGGGCATGGCCGCGGTGCGCCTGCACGGTGACGTCGCCTACGATCCCGCGCTCGTCGGGCTCTCCGTCCTGATCGCGGTGGTCGCGGCGACAGCGGCCCTGTGGGCGGCCCTCAACATCAAGTCACCCGTCGCCGTCACCCTCGCCTCACTGATCATGGGGGCGGCCGTGAGCAGCATGCACTACACCGGCATGTTCGCGGTGAGCGTGCGCGTCGCCCCGTCCGGGGCGCCCCTGCCCGGAGCCACGGCGATGCAGTTCATCTTCCCCCTCGCCGTCGGACTCGGGTCCTATCTCTTCCTGACCTCTGCCTTCGTCGCACTGTCGCCCACCACAGGGGAGCGTCAGGCCTCCGCCTCGGCCCAGCGACCGGTCGAGAGCGCGGCCTCCTAGGGGGCGTCCGCGACGTCCCGCCCGCCCCGCCCGTACGGGCGCCCCGACCCACTCCCGAGCGAGGAGGCCATGCCTACACCACGTAGGACCCCCGAAGCCGACGCCGAGACGCCGGACCAGGCCCCGGTGCGCGGCCGCCGCGCACACGCCGGACCGCCCGCCGACGAACACCCCGACGAACAACCGGACGAACCCATGGACGCGATACCGGACGCGCCTCCCGCGCACGGGGGACGCTGGCGCCTCCGGCCGCGGACGGTGCGAGCCAAGATCGTCTGCCTGTTGATGGTTCCGGTCGTCTCGCTGCTCGCCCTGTGGGCGTTCGCCACCGTCTCCACCGCCCAGGACATCTCCAGGCTCCGGCAGTTGCAGCGCGTGGACACCACGATCCGCACCCCGGTCGCGGAGGCGGTGGCCGCGCTGCAGACCGAGCGGGCGGCCGCCGTCCGCTACGCGACCGACCCGGCGGCCGGGCAGAGCGGCGACCTGAGGAACCTCGCCCTGCGCACGGACCGCGCTGTGGCGAAGCTCCGGCTCGGCGACGGCAACACCGTCGCCGACAGCGAGGAACTGCCCGCCGGAGTGGCGCGGCGGCTCGAGACGTTCGTCGCCGGCGCCGAACAACTGCCCGCCCTGCGCACCGCCGTACGCGACCATCGAGCGGACTGGCACCAGACGTACGGGCGGTACACGAAGACCATCGCCAACGCCTTCGGCGTGGGCGGCGCACTCACCGGCATCCAGGACGCGGAACTCGGCTCCGACGCACGCGTACTGCTCGAGTTCTCCCGCGCGCAGGAGGCACTGGCCCAGGAGGACGCCGTCCTGGGCAGCGCACGCCTGGCCGGTGGGCTGTCGGGCGAGAGGCTGCGGCTGTTCACCGGCGCCGTCGACACCCGCCGGGCCCTCACCGAATCCGCCGTGGCCGACCTGCGAGGCTCCGAACGCGCCGCCTGGCGCGACGTCGCCGGGGGCAGCTCCTACGGCACCGTCGGCGCCACCGAGGACAGGGTCCTCGCCGCGGGCCCGGGCGGTCGGGCGCTCGCCGCGGCACCGCAGGCCGCCTGGGAAGACGCCCATGCGAGGGTGCGGGACGACATGCGGGCGATCGAGGCGGACGCGGGACGCGAAGTCTCCGAGCGGGCCGACCCGTTCAGCCGTGGTCTGCTCACCCCGGCCGGCGCCGCCGTCGTCCTCGGCCTCCTCGCCGTCGCCGCCTCCCTCGTGATCTCCGTGCGCATCGGCCGGGGCCTGGTCGTCGAGCTGGTGAGCCTGCGCAACAGCGCCCTGGAGATCGCCCGCCGCAAACTCCCCGAGGCCATGCGGAAACTTCGCGCGGGCGAGGAGATCGACGTCCGGGCCGAGGCACCGCCCGGACGGCCCGCGGAGGACGAGGCCGGACAGGTCGCCGAGGCGCTCGGCACCGTGCACCGCGCCGCGCTCCGGGCCGCCGTCGAGCGCGCCGAACTCGCCAGCGGCATCTCCGGCGTCTTCGTCAACCTCGCCCGCCGCAGCCAGGTCCTGGTCCATCGCCAACTCAGCCTCCTCGACAGTATGGAACGCCGCTCCGACGACCCGGACGAACTGAGCGACCTGTTCCGGCTCGACCACCTCACCACCCGGATGCGGCGGCACGCCGAGAGCCTGATCATCCTCTCTGGCGCCGCTCCCGGCCGCGCGTGGCGCCTGCCGGTCTCCCTGACGAACGTGGTCCGTGCGGCCGTCTCCGAGATCGAGGACTACGCGCGCGTGGAGGTGCGCCAACTGCCGGACGCGTCCGTCACCGGCACGGCCGTCGCCGACCTCACCCACCTTCTCGCCGAGGTCATCGAGAACGCCGCCCAGTTCTCGCCGCCGCACACCCGTGTGCGGGTCACCGGCGAGCCCGTCGGCAACGGCTACGCCGTCGAGGTCGAGGACCGCGGCCTGGGCATGGGCAAGGAGACCCTCGCCGAGGCGAACCGACGCATCGAACAGTCCGAGGCACTCGACCTGTTCGACAGCGACCGGCTCGGGCTCTTCGTGGTGAGCAGGCTCGCCGCCCGGCACGACATCAAGGTGCACCTGCGTACCTCCCCCTACGGCGGCACCACCGCGGTCGTCCTGCTGCCCACCGCGCTGCTGCACGCCGGAGCGTCACAACCGGCGCCGCATCGGTCGGTGGACGCGACACGGCGGGCTGAACCCGAGCACGCACGCGTGCCCGCCGCCGACCCGCGCCAGGAGTCCGTCCCCGCCTCGGCCGACCGGCCCGCACTGGCAGCTCCCCGGGCCACCACGAAGCGCCGTGCCCCGGTCGGCGACTCGCCTCCCGCGGGTGACCGGGCCCGCACGGATGCGCGGGCCACGGCCGACAACTCGCCTCCCGGAGTCGCCACCTTGCGTCTGCACCGTCCTCCGCACGACCTCGACGACGTCTCCCCGGACAGCCCCGACGACGCCTCCCACGACGCCTCCGACGACGCCTCCCATGGCGCCTCCCCGGAGGAATCCGACGACCTGCCCCGCCGGGTCCGGCAGGCCAGCCTCGCCCCGCAACTGCGCGAACGGGCGGCCGAGGAACCGGCGTGGACTACCGCCCGCCCACACGACGAGGGGCGCACCCCCGAACTCGTCCGGGACCGCATGGCGGCCTACCGCGACGGATGGACCCGCGGCGGCGGCAGGCGGCCCGGCAACGGTGCCTTTCCAGACTTCCCAGCGGGCAGCGACAGCAGCGAAGGAGACCCCGCATGATCCAGGACTCGAGCATGAGAGCCGCCCAGAGGTCCGGCGAACTGGACTGGCTGCTGGACGACTTGGTGGTGCGGGTGGGGGAGGTGCGGCACGCGGTCGTCCTGTCCAACGACGGCCTCGCCGTGGGCGCCTCCAGCGATCTGCACCGCGAGGACGCCGAACACCTCGCCGCCGTGGCCTCCGGTTTCCACAGCCTGGCCAAGGGCGCGGGCCGGCACTTCGGGGCTGGAGGCGTGCGCCAGACCATGGTGGAGATGGACGACGGTTTCCTGTTCGTGGCCGCCGCGGGCGACGGTTCCTGCCTTGCCGTCCTCACCGCGGTGACGGCGGACATAGGCCTGGTCGCCTACGAGATGGCACGGCTGGTCAAACGCGTCGGCGAGCACCTGTACACGGCCCCCCGCATGGGCGCGCGGCCCCCCGCAGCCGGATGAGGCCACGAGGCGGTCCACTCAGATGACCGAGAACCTGATCCACGCCGCTCAGATGACCGAGAACCTGATCCACGCCGCGCGAGAGCCGGGCAGCCAGTGGTACGACGGCGAGGCCGGGCCTCTGGTGCGTCCCTACGCCATGACGGGCGGACGCACCGAACCGGGCCCCACCGGAGTGCGTTTCGACCTGATCGCCCTCGTGACGCTGGACCCCGGCGCGCCCGGTTGCGACGACGACACCGCGCTCGGGCCGGAACACCGCGCCCTGGTCGACCTGTGCCGCACGGAGACCCAGTCGGTCGCGGAACTCGGCGCGGGCGCCGATCTGCCGGTGGGCGTGGTCAGGGTCCTCCTCGGCGACCTGCTGGAACTCGGCCTGGTCACCATCAGCCGCCCGGTGCCGCCCGCGCGGCTGCCTGACGAACGGATCCTGCGTGAGGTGATCGAAGGACTGCGAGCTCTGTAGATGAAGGTTCACCACCACCCGGACGCGTACGACGCCGACTCGACCCGGCCCTCCCGAGAGAAGTGATCGATGGTCTCCGAGCACTCCGACGCCCAGGACGGCGACACGACCGCGCTGGCGTTGAAGATACTGGTCGCCGGCGGATTCGGCGTGGGCAAGACCACCCTGGTCGGTGCCGTCAGCGAGATCCGGCCGCTGCGCACCGAGGAACTGCTCAGCGAAGCGGGCCAGTTGGTGGACGACACCGAAGGCGTGGACCACAAGGTCACCACGACGGTCGCCATGGACTTCGGACGGATCACCATCCGCTCAGGTCTGTCCCTCTACCTGTTCGGCACCCCAGGCCAGGATCGTTTCTGGTTCCTGTGGGACGAACTGTCGCAGGGCGCGCTCGGGGCGGTGGTCCTCGCCGACACCCGCCGCCTGGAGGACTGCTTCCCCGCGGTGGACTACTTCGAGCACCGGCACATCCCGTTCGTGGTGGCCGTGAACTGCTTCGCGGGCGCACGGTCCTACGGGGCCGAGGACGTCTCGCGCGCCCTGGATCTGGACCCGGGCACACCGGTGGTCCTCTGCGACGCCCGTGACCGCGACTCGGGCAAGGAGGTCCTGATCAGTCTGGTCGAGTACGCCGGGCGGATGCACACCGCCCGGCTGCTCGACTCGGTGGGATGACCCGCCCGTGACCAGGTACGGGCGGGTGCTCAGTCGGCGAGGTCCTTCTGCGCCAGGACCTTGTCGATCGTGACGCGGACCAGCAGTTCGCCGGGGACGCCGTTGCGGGCGCCGAACTCCTCGGCCCGCTCCTCGCCCATGTACCGCGCCCCGATACGGCCGGCCCAGTGCCGGACCTCGTCGAGTTCCTCGATCACCTGGGCGTGACCCTGGAGGACCACGAAGTGGAAGGGCGGCCGGTCGTCGTCGACGCACAGCGCGACCCGGCCGTCCCGGGCCAGATTCCGCCCCTTCACCGTGGTCTTGCCGGTGTTGAACACCACCTCGTTCCCGTCGAGCAGGAACCAGATCGGTGCGATGTGCGGGCTCCCATCGGCCCGTACGGTCGACAGCTTCGCGGTGCGGGTGCCGTGCGAGACGAACTCCCGCCATTCGGTGTCGGTCATGTTCTGTGCCATGTACCCATCCTCCTTGCCCGGACGCCGGTCGTGGGGAAGGGTGGCGAGGAGAGTCCTCCGGCCAGGGAGGAGACGTCGCACGGGGAGACGGGGAACGATGCTGCACAACCAGGGACTTGGCTGGCTGCTGGACGACCTGACCGAGCGGGTGGAACACGTACGGCACGCTCTGGTCCTGTCCACCGACGGGCTGGTGACGGGGGCGAGCACGGGACTGCGCCGCGAGGACGCGGAGCATCTCGCCGCCGTCTCCTCGGGCCTGCACAGCCTGGCCAAGGGCTCGGGACGGCACTTCGGCGCGGGCCAGGTGCGCCAGACCATGGTCGAGTTCGACGACGCGGTGCTGTTCGTCACCGCGGCGGGCACCGGCAGTTGCCTGTGTGTGCTCAGCGGCTCGGAGGCGGACATCGGTCAGATCGCCTACGAGATGACGCTGCTCGTCAACCGGGTCGGCGAGCACCTGGCCGTGGACGCCCGACAGCCCGAGCGAAGCCCGGCATCGGACCTCTGACCTGCTGCTTCGGCAGCTCAACTGGAGTTATCCACAGGCTCGCCAGGCGGCGGGCCGGACCGGCTACGGTTTGTGTCACGGCGAGCGCACACAGCGTGAGCACTGACTCCACGGGGGAGACCGGACATGCCGACCGACACCATCACGAGGCCATACCACCTTGCCTGCGCGGCCAGTCGCGCGGCCCGTGAACTGGGCCTGAAGCAAAGCGAGTTCGACCTCGCAGTGAACCTCGGCCACATCCGCACACTGCCCGACGAAGGAGGCGGAGGCCGACGCGTCCCGCGCTCCGAGATCGAGCGGCTGCGGGCGAGCGAGGGCTTCCCCGGCTCCTTGCGGGCGCGGGTGAGGACCGTGGGAGCCGAGGAGGGCGCGGCCGTCATGGAGGTGAGCCCCGGCCGTTTCACCTGCCTCGCCCGGCTGGGCATGGTGTCGCCGGTGACCTTCCGTCTCACCCGCCACCACGCCGTGATCTGGCTCTACCTGGCCGAAGAGCTACGGGAGGTCGCCGCCGAGGATCACGCCCCGCGGCTCGACGCCCGTATGCAGGCCGGACCACGCGAGCTGCTGGGGGAGGGCCTGGACCTGCGTCGCCGCAACTGGCGCACACGCCACCTGGGGTTCTTGATGCGACGGACCGAGGAGCCATGGGGGCGTGCCGGGGCGGTGGCCGCCTTTCTCGATCCGGTTCACGTCGCGGAGATCGTCCCGGACCCCTATGAGCGCTCCCATGTGAACCGTTTCCGACCTGGGCCGCCCGCCCACGGCGTGCCGGGCTCGCCCGTCGCGCGCCTCACCCAGCGGATCATGACGGCGGAGCACGCGGACGAGATCGGCTTCTTCAGGGCCGAGCTGACCGCGTTCGTGGCGGTGGCGCGCGATCACCGTCCCGCCCCTCGCTCCACACCTCGCCCCGCCCCGAAACCGTGCCACCCGGCACCGCGGCCGGCCACCGCCGTGCCCCACGGGCCGCAGCCGTCCCGGGTACTGTTCGGCCGGCTGCGGCGCCTTAGCCCCCGGCCTAGAGAGCTCTGAACAAGCCCTCCTGGACGACCGACACGAGCAGCCGGCCCTCCAGGTCGTAGATCCGGCCCCGGGCCAGCCCGCGCCCACCCGTGGCGATCGGTGACTCCTGGTCGTACAGGAACCACTCGTCCGCACGGAACGGGCGGTGGAACCACATGGCGTGGTCCAGCGACGCCATGTCGAACCCGCGCGGACCCCACAGGGGCTCGACCGGGATACGGACGGCGTCCAGCAGGGTCATGTCGCTCGCGTAGGTCAGCGCGCAGGTGTGCACCAGCGGGTCGTCGCCCAGCGGCCCGACCGCACGCATCCACACCGCGCTGCGCGGCTCGGCGTCCTTGACCTCTTCGGACGTCCAACGCAGCCGGTCCACATAGCGGATGTCGAAGGGCTGACGCCTGGCCA
This sequence comes from Streptomyces sp. NPDC006332, assembly GCF_040612855.1. Classification (NCBI taxonomy): domain Bacteria; kingdom Bacillati; phylum Actinomycetota; class Actinomycetes; order Kitasatosporales; family Streptomycetaceae; genus Streptomyces; species Streptomyces sp. NPDC006332. The sequence continues at coordinate 141,310 of NZ_JBEXRA010000021.1, read as the reverse complement.
TCCGCTCCAACTGCTCCGGCAGCGCGCCCAGATGCTCCCGGATCTCTTCCGTGACCGTCGGCAGGGAGTCCGGTGCCGGAACCTCGCGGGCCGGCGGCAGTTGGTGCTCGAAGCTCGCCTGTTCAGGTTTGTGAAAGGAGGCGGTGAGATTGAAGATCGTGCGGCCCTGCTGCACCCCGGTGACCCGGCGGGTCGTGAAGGACCGCCCGTCCCGCACCCGCTCGACCTGGTACACGATCGGCACACCGGGCCGGCCCGGACGCAGGAAGTACGCGTGCAGTGAGTGCACGGGACGGTCGCCCTCCGTGGTGCGGCCGGCGGCGACCAGTGCCTGGCCGGCCACCTGGCCGCCGAAGACACGCTGCAGCGACTCCTGCGGGCTGCGGCCGCGGAAGATGTTGACCTCGATCTGCTCGAGGTCGAGCAGATCGACGAGCTTCTCGGCCGGATTCGTCATGGGTGGGATTCTCCTGTGCTCACAGCTGTCCGACTTCGGTGACACGAACGATCGCACGCCCCTCGGCGTCGGAGGCCGTGAGGTCCACCTCAGCGCTGATGCCCCAGTCGTGATCGTCGTTCGGGTCGTCGAAGATCTGGCGGACCCGCCACAGCGCGTTCTGCGGCTCCTCCTCGATCAGCAGCAGCTTCGGACCGCGGGCGTCGGGCCCGGTGCCGAGGTCGTCGTACTCGTCCCAGTACTTGTCCATCGCCTCGCCCCAGGCGTCGGCGTCCCACCCGGCGTCCGCGTCCATCTCGCCGAGCTCCTCGACCTGGTCGAGGGCGGCGAGCTCGACACGGCGGAACATGGCGTTGCGGACGAGGACGCGGAAGGCGCGCGCGTTGCTCGTGACGGGCTTGACCTCGTCGGCCTTCTCCTGAGCCTCCTCCGCGGTCATCTCCTCCGGGTTGGCGAGCTGCTCCCACTCGTCCAGCAGGCTGGAGTCGACCTGGCGCACCATCTCGCCGAGCCACTCGATCAGATCCTGGAGATCCTCGGACTTGAGGTCGTCCGGGACGGTGTGGTCCAGGGCCTTGTAGGCGCCGGCGAGGTAACGCAGCACGATGCCCTCGGTGCGGGCCAGCTCGTAGAAGGACACCAACTCGGTGAAGGACATGGCCCGTTCGTACATGTCGCGGACGACGGACTTCGGGGACAGCGGGTGGTCACCGACCCAGGGGTGGCTCTTGCGGTAGGTGTTGTACGCGTGGAAGAGGAGCTCTTCCTGGGGCTTCGGGTAGCTGATGTCCTGGAGGCGCTCCATGCGCTCCTCGTACTCCACGCCGTCCGCCTTCATGGCGGCCACGGCCTCCCCGCGCGCCTTGTTCTGCTGGGCGGCGAGGATCTGCCGCGGATCATCCAGCGTCGACTCTACGACGGACACCATGTCCAGGGCGTAGGACGGCGACTCCGGGTCGAGGAGCTCGAACGCGGCGAGCGCGAAGGTGGACAGCGGCTGGTTCAGCGCGAAGTCCTGCTGGAGGTCCACCGTGAGGCGGACGACGCGGCCGTCGGCGTCCGGCTTGTCGAGCTTCTCTACGATGCCGCCGTCCAGGAGCGAGCGGTAGATGGCGATGGCACGGCGGATATGCCTGAGCTGCTGCTTGCGCGGCTCGTGGTTGTCTTCCAGAAGGTGCCGCATCGCCTCGAAGGCATTGCCGGGCCGGGCGATCACCGACAGGAGCATGGTGTGCGTCACCCGGAAACGCGACGTCAGCGGCTCCGGGTCGGAGTTGATGAGCTTCTCGAAGGTGCTGTCCGTCCACCCGACGAAGCCCTCGGGCGCCTTCTTGCGGACGACCTTCCGGCGCTTCTTCGGGTCGTCGCCCGCCTTGGCGAGCGCCTTTTCGTTCTCCACCACGTGCTCGGGAGCCTGCGCGACGACGTAGCCCGCCGTGTCGAAGCCCGCGCGTCCGGCGCGGCCGGCGATCTGGTGGAACTCACGGGCCCGCAGCGTGCGTACGCGAATGCCGTCGTACTTGGCCAGCGCGGTGAACAGCACGGTCCGGATGGGCACGTTGACGCCGACGCCGAGGGTGTCCGTACCGCAGATGACCTTCAGCAGACCGGCCTGGGCGAGCTTCTCCACCAGGCGCCGGTACTTGGGCAGCATCCCGGCGTGATGGACGCCGATGCCGTGCCGCACGTACCGGGAGAGATTGCGGCCGAACTTCGTGGTGAAGCGGAAGTTGCCGATCAGGTCGGCGATCTGGTCCTTCTCCTCGCGCGTGCACATGTTGATGCTCATCAGCGCCTGCGCCCGCTCCACGGCCTGCGCCTGCGTGAAGTGCACGATGTAGACCGGCGCCTGCTTGGTGTCCAGCAGCTCCGTCAGTGTCTCCGTGAGCGGAGTGAGCCGGTACTCGTAGGACAACGGCACGGGGCGGGTCGCCGAGCGGACCACGGACGTCGGCCGGCCGGTGCGCCGCGTCAAGTCCTTCTCGAACATCGCGACGTCGCCGAGGGTGGCCGACATCAGGACGAACTGCGCCTGGGGAAGCTCCAGGATGGGGATCTGCCAGGCCCAGCCGCGGTCCCCCTCCGCGTAGAAGTGGAACTCGTCCATCACGACCTGGCCGACGTCCGCGTGCCGTCCGTCCCGCAGCGCGATCGAGGCGAGCACCTCGGCCGTGCAGCAGATGACCGGGGCGTCGGCGTTGACGGACGCGTCGCCGGTCAGCATGCCGACGTTCTCCGTGCCGAACATCTTGCACAGCTCGAAGAACTTCTCCGACACGAGCGCCTTGATCGGTGCCGTGTAGAAGGTGACCTCGTCACGGGCCAGTGCCGCGAAGTGGGCGCCCGCTGCGATCATGCTTTTGCCGGAGCCGGTGGGCGTCGACACGATCACGTTCGCACCGGAGACCACCTCTATCAGCGCTTCCTCCTGGTGCGGGTAGAGCGTGAGACCGCGCTCCTTGGCCCACGACTCGAAGGCGTCATAGAGGGCGTCGGGGTCGGCGGTCGGCGGCAGCTGATCGATGAGGGTCACCCACCCATCTTGCCTGCCCTCTGGCCCGATGGGGGAATCGGCTGCGGGCGCGAAGATCACGAACGCTACGCTGTGTCGCCGACGGCGCGTCAGCGCGCCGTTTCAACTGGACAGTGGCACACGAGGAATGGGGCGGACACCGGCCATGATGGGACCAGCACACTCACTGTCGGGCGCCGCCGCCTGGCTGGGCGTCGGCGCGGCAGCCGCGGCTGCCGGGCACACGATGCCCTGGCCGGTCCTCCTCGCCGGGGCTCTGATCTGCGCGGGCGCCGCGCTCGCCCCCGATCTCGACCACAAGGCCGCCACCATCTCGCGGTCCTTCGGACCCATCTCCCGCTGGCTGTGCGAGATCGTCGACAAGCTCTCCTACGCCGTCTACAAGGCCACCAAGAAGCAGGGCGACCCGCGTCGTTCCGGTGGGCACCGGACGCTCACGCACACCTGGGTGTGGGCCGCGATGATCGGCGCGGGCGCCTCGGCGGCGGCGATCACCGGTGGCCGCTGGGCGGTGCTGGCGATCCTGTTCGTGCACATGGTGCTGGCCATCGAGGGTCTGTTGTGGCGGGCGACCCGTGGCTCCAGTGCGGATGTGCTGGTCTGGCTGCTGGCCGCGACCAGCGCGTGGATCGTCGCCGGCGTCCTGGACAAGCCGGGCAACGGTTCAGACTGGCTGTTCACGGCGCCGGGCCAGGAGTATCTGTGGCTGGGGCTGCCGATCGTGCTGGGCGCGCTCGTGCACGACATAGGGGACGCGCTGACGGTCTCGGGCTGCCCGATCCTGTGGCCCATCCCGCTCGGCCGCAAGCGCTGGTATCCGATCGGTCCGCCGAAGTTCATGCGCTTCCGGGCGGGCAGCTGGGTCGAGCTGAAGGTGCTGATGCCGGCGTTCATGCTGCTCGGCGGAGTGGGCTGCGCGGCGGCGCTCAACTTCATCTGAGCGGGCCGCGAAACGCGACCGCCGTCCTCAGCCGCGGGGGCTCACGATCCGCCGGTGCCGGCCCCCGGGACTCACGCCCCGCCGGATCGCCGGCCCGCCCCGCCACCGTAGCGCCGTTCGAACCGGGCGACGCGGCCCTCCGCATCCACCGTGCGTGCCCTGCCGGTGTAGAAGGGGTGGCTCTCCGAGGAGATCTCCACGTCCACGACCGGGTACGTCTCGCCGTCGTCCCACTCGATGGTCCGGTCGCTGGTCGCGGTGGACCGGGTCAGGAAGGCGTAACCGGCGGAGCGGTCGCGGAAGACTACCGGGTGGTAGTCGGGCCGTTTGTCCTGCTGCATGGGTCCTCCTTGTGCGACGCCGACCGGACGGCCGGCGGCACGGGGCCGGTGGGATCAGCCGGGCCGCGCCTCCTCGTCGACGATGTGCACCGCGGCCTCCTCGGCGGAGGCGGCAGCGCCGTCGATACCCACGTCCGTGGCGACCAGAGCGCTCTCCTCGTCCTCGTGAGCCCCCTCGTCCGGCGCCACGAGACGGCCGGAGCGGGCGGCCCCGACCTCGTTGTCGAGGAGTTCCCCGTCGGTTCCGTCGCAGTCACCGAGGCCGTCGCCGTCGGGCTCGGGCGGGTCGGGACGCTCTTCGGCGAGCCGCTGGTCCAGTGTCTCGCCCGTGTGGCGCTCCGCGGCCGTCACACCGGTGTGCTCCACCGCCCAGGGGCGTTCCGGAGGCGACCAGCCGCGGTCGAGGGGGTCACCGACTCCGTCGTTGTCCAGGGTGTCCTCCGCGTCGAGCAGCCCCGCGTCGTCCTGGATCTCGGATCCGTCGGGCTGGTAGACGTCGTCTCCCCATCCGTCGGCGCTGTTCACGGGTACCTCCAGGTGATGGGGCCGGGCTCCTTCTCCCCGTGGCCGGCGGCGGAGGGCGGACGTACGGCGCACAAGCCGCGCCCGTCGGTGAACCGCGCGGTTCGCGAACGCTCCCCGAGCCGGTGCCGCTTTCCAGCCTTCCACTCGACTTCGGCACCGCGCAACGGCACGGGCCGGGGACCACTCGTCCTCGACCCGCGCCGCCGCCGACACCGCACTCGCTCCGGCAAAGCCGCGCCGTCAGCCGTGCCAGGACCGCCACAGCGCCGCGTACGCCCCGTCGGCCGCGACCAGCTCGTCATGGCTGCCCAGCTCGCTGATCCGGCCGCTCTCCACGACGGCGATCACGTCCGCGTCATGGGCGGTGTGCAGCCGGTGGGCGATCGCGACCACCGTGCGGCCGTCGAGGACCCGGGCCAGGGACCGCTCCAGGTGGCGGGCCGCTCGCGGATCGAGCAGGGAGGTCGCCTCGTCCAGGACCAGGGTGTGCGGGTCGGCCAGCACCAGCCGGGCCAGGGCGATCTGCTGCGCCTGGGCGGGAGTGAGCGCCAGCCCGCCCGAGCCGACCTCGGTGTCCAGGCCGTCGTCCAGGGCGCGTGCCCACCCGTCCGCGTCCACCGCGCCCAGCGCCGCCCACAGCTCGGCGTCGGCCGCCTCGGTCCGGGCGAGGAGCAGGTTGTCGCGCAGGGACCCCACGAAGACGTGGTGCTCCTGGTTGACGAGGGCCACATGCGCACGGACCCGCTCGGCCGGCATCCGGGAGAGCTCGGCGCCGCCCAGGGTGATCCGGCCGTCCCGGGGCGCGTAGATCCCGGCGAGCAGCCTGCCCAGCGTGGACTTGCCCGCGCCGGACGGGCCGACCAGCGCCATCCTGGTGCCGGGCGCGACCTCCAGGGAGACCTCACGCAACACGTCCACGCCTTCGAGGTAGCCGAAACGCACCTGGTCCGCGTGCACGTCCCGCCCGTCGGGGGCCACCGTGTCGTCACCGGCGTCGGGCTGGATCTCCCGGACACCGACCAGCCGGGCCAGCGACACCTGGGCCACCTGCAGCTCGTCGTACCAGCGCAGGATCAGCCCGACCGGGTCGACGAGCATCTGCGCGATCAGCGCGCCCGTGGTGAGCTGCCCGATTCCGATCCAGCCCTGCAGCACGAACACACCGCCGACCATCAGCACCGAGGCGAGGATCATCACATGGGTGACGTTGACGACGGGGAAGAGCACCGACCGCAGCCAGAGCGTGTAGCGCTCCCAGGCCGTCCATTCCTTGATGCGCCGGTCCGACAGGGCGATGCGGCGGGCGCCGAGCCGCTGGGCCTCGACGGTGCGTCCGGCGTCCACGGTCTCCGCGAGCGCGGCGGCGACGGCGGCGTACCCGGCGGCCTCCGAGCGGTAGGCCGATCCGGCCCGTCTGAAGTACCAGCGGCAGCCCACGAGCAGCAGCGGTACGGCGAGCAGCACCGCTGCCGCCAGCGGCGGCGCGGTGATCACCAGCCCGCCCAGCAGCAGGACCACCCACACCACGCCGATCGTCAGCTGTGGCACGGCCTCCCGCATCGCGTTGGACAGCCGGTCGATGTCGGTGGTGATCCGGGACAGCAGGTCGCCCGTCCCGGCTCGCTCCAGGACCCCCGGAGGCAGTCCGACGGACCGGATGAGGAAGTCCTCGCGCAGGTCGGCCAGCATCCGCTCGCCGAGCATCGCCCCGCGCAGCCGTACCTCCCGCACGAACACCGCCTGGACGGCCAGCGCGCACAGGAACAGTCCGGCCGTCAGTTCCAGGTGGAGCTCGCGGGCGCCGTCCGAGACCCGCTCCACGAGGCCGCCCAGCAGCCACGGTCCCGCCATCGAGGCGACCACGGACACCGTGTTGACGGTCATCAGGAGCAGGAAGGCACGGCGGTGCCGGTGGAACAGTTCGGCCACGTAGGCGCGGACGGTCGCGGAGGTGCCGACGGGCAGGGTGTTCGCCGTCGTCGGGGCCGCCGGGTCGTACGCCGGGGGCGCCACGCCGATCATGCTGTCTCCTCGATTTCTTCCAGTGCGTCCAGTTCGGCGGTGTCCAGCGCCGGTCCCGCGCTCCATGCCTGGCCGGAAGCCGGCACGCCGCCCGCCTCCAGCACGTCGTCCCGCTCGGCCCTGGCCGTCACCTGCTCCGGTTCGGCGGCCTCCGCGTCGGTCTCCCGGGTCACCACGGCCCGGTACCGGGGCTCCTTGTGCACCAGCTCGCGGTGCACCCCGACCGCCGCGACCTCGTTCTCGTGCACCAGGACGACCTGGTCGGCCCGGTCCAGGAGCAGCGGGGAGGAGGTGAACACGACGGTCGTGCGTCCGGTGCGCAGCTCCCGCAGCCCGTTGGCGATCCGGGCCTCCGTGTGCGAGTCGACGGCGGAGGTCGGCTCGTCCAGGACGAGCACCTCCGGGTCCGTCACCAGCGACCGGGCCAGTGCGAGCCGTTGGCGCTGGCCGCCGGACAGGGACCGTCCCCGCTCGGTGATCCGGGCGTCCATCGGGTCCTCGGCGTCGATCGACCCCTGCACGAGGGCGGTCAGCACGTCCCCGCACTGCGCGGCCGCCAGCGCCTCCTCGGCGCTGACGCCGCCCGAGGCGGGCACGTCGAGCAGTTCACGCAGCGAGCCGGACAGCAGGACGGGATCCTTGTCCTGGACGAGGACGGCCGTACGGGCCGAGTCGAGCGGCAGGTCGTCGAGCGGCACACCGCCCAGCAGGACCGACGCGCCCTCGTCCGAGGGGTGTCCGCCCAGCCGCTCCGCCAGCAGCCCCGCCGCGTCCGGGTCGCCGCACACCACGGCGGTGAGCCGGCCGGAGACCGCGAGCAGACCGGTGGCTGGGTCGTACAGGTCACCGGACGGGGTCTCGGCGGCGCGCGAGCCCCCGGTGTCCGTGGCGCGCTCCAGCGACAGCACGCGCGCGGCACGCCGGGCCGACGGGCGGGAGAAGGAGTAGGCCATCGCGATCTCTTCGAAGTGCCTCAGTGGGTACGTGAGGAGCATCACCGAGCTGTAGACGGTGACCAGTTCACCGACGTCGATCCGGCCCTCCCGAGCCAGGCGGACGCCGTACCAGACGACTCCGATCAGCAGCAGCCCGGGCAGCAGGACCTGGATCGCGGAGATCAGCGACCACATCCGGGCGCTGCGCACGGCCGCGTGGCGCACCTCCTGGGAGGCGCGGCGGTAGCGGTCGAGGAAGAGGTCCTCGCCGCCGATGCCACGCAGCACGCGCAGACCGGCCACGGTGTCCGAGGCCAGTTCGGTGGCGCGCCCTGCCTTCTCCCGCTGGATGTCGGCACGTCGGGTCGCCCGGGGCAGCAGCGGCAGCACCGCCAGAGCGAGGAGCGGCAGGCCCACCGCGACGACCACGCCGAGCGCCGGCTGGTAGACGACCAGGCCGACACAGACCAGCACGATGGTGACGACCGCCGCGGTGAACCGGGAGACGGACTCCACGAACCAGCCGATCTTCTCGACGTCGCCCGTGGAGACGGCCACGACCTCGCCGGCCGCGACCCGTCGGGTCAACGCCGAGCCCAGCAGGGCGGCCTTGCGGGCCAGCAGCTGCTGGACGCGCGCGGCGGCCGTGATCCAGTTGGTGATCGCCGTGCGATGCAGGAAGGTCTCGCCGACCGCGTTGCCGACGCAGCACACCGCGAGCAGGCCACCCGCGAGGGCGAGCCGGTGACCGGAGCGGTCGACGACGGCCTGCACGGCCAGGCCGACACAGAACGGCAGTACGGAGACGGACCCGAAGTGCAGCAGGCCCCAGGCAAGCGACTTGAGCTGTCCGCGCAGCTGGTTACGGAAGAGCCACCACAGGAAGCGGGGACCCGAGCGCGCGTCCGGCGAACCGGGGTCGGGGTAGGGAAGGTCTTGAATCTGCATGACGGTCCAGTGGCTCGTGTCAGGGGGGTGGGGGGAGGGGGTGGGGGGACCGCGAACGGCGGCAGCAAACCGTGAAAGGTTCGCGTTCCGGCGTGGTCGGAAGCAACCGGTTTTCCGTAGCGGCGAACAGAACCGGCTGCCCGCGATGCGACCATGGAGCGATGCGCAGTGGTGATGTACGGCGTGCGGCGCTCGTGACGGCGGCCCTGGGAGCCCTCCTGGTCTCGCTGCCCGGCTGCGGCGGTCCTGGCCCGGCTGGACGAGGCGCGACGGGGACGAGAGCCGTGGGCAACCCGGCCGACACCCGCCAGGACACCGGCCCGACACGCATCCCCCATGTGGGCGACCGGCTGCTGCGGCGGATCCCCGCCGACACTCGCCAGGTTGTCGCCGTCTACGGCGACGGCAGAAACTCCGCCGAGTCCACCGTCGTCCTCTACACCAGGCACGGCACCACCTGGGAGCGCACCGGCAACTGGCCCGCGCACAACGGCAAGAAGGGCTGGACCACGAACCACCACGAGGGGGACCACCGCAGTCCCGTCGGCGTGTTCACGCTCAGCGACGCGGGCGGTGTGCTCCCGGACCCCGGGGCCCGGCTTCCCTACACCCACTCGGCCGCCTTCGCGGCCCCGCGCTGGTGGCCCAAGTCGTACTGGCACGACTTCGACTACGTCATCGCCATCGACTACAACCGCGTCAAGGGCGCCCCGCCGAACGACCCGACCCGCCCACGGGGACAGTCCGAGGGCGGCGGGATCTGGCTGCACATGGACCACGGCAGCGGTACGTCGGCGTGCGTCAGCCTGTCCAGGCCGGCGATGCGGTATCTGCTGCGCACCCTCGATCCGCGGCGGCATCCCGTGGTCGTCATGGGGGACAGGGCCGACCTGCGGACCTGAGGTGGCCGGGGGAGGCCTCATTGCGGAGGGCGCCCGACTCGCCGTAGAACACCGGCCATGAAGAGACGGATCACCATGTCCATGCTCGCCGGAGCGACCCTCCTGGCGAGCACCCTCCTCGGGACGAGCCCGGCCCAGGCGGCTTCGGCCCTGACCCAAGCCGACTCAGCCGCAGCGGCGTCAGCCGTGCGAGGCCCGGTCCAACCCGCGCGAGCCGAGGCCGTATCCGGGGACACTCCGGCCCAACCCGCCGACATACCGGCCGAGTTCGGGACCAACTGGCACGACCCGGTCACCGCGGCTCCACCCATATCGAAGCCCGCCGGGAAGTCCTGCCGAGTCACCCTCGCCGAGGCGCAGTTCCGTGACTTCACACCGTACCGGGGCTCCTACACGCCCCCCGAGCGATGCGGCGACCGCTGGAGCAAGGTGGTGCTGCGCTTGGACGGCAAGGTCAAGGGACGGCAGTTCGACCGGCTCGGTTACGTCCATGTCGGTGGCGTCGAGATCCTCCGTACGTCGACGCCCCAGCCCTCGCCCGACGGCATCGAGTGGTCCGTCGAGAAGGACGTCACGCGCTACAGCGACACCTTCCGCGGCAGCCGGGATGTCGAGATGCTGATCGGGAACGTCGTCGACGACACGTACACCGGCGTCATCGACGTGAAGGTCACGCTCACCTTCTACGCGGGAAGGCAGGCTCCGGCGCCGGACCGCGTGCTGACCCTCAAGGACGACACGCTCACCACTCCGCGCAACAGCGAACGCATCGTCGCCGAGGTGTACGCCACCGGATCCGGCGGCGGCTGTGAGGAGTACTGGTACCTGACGGTGCCCGATTCGGCCCCGTACTCCTGTCAGGCAGCGGGCGGCCCCTACCGTGAGGTCCAGATCAAGGTCGACGGCCGCCTCGCCGGGATCGCCGCACCGTTCCCGACCGTGTGGACCGGCGGCTGGTCCAACCCCTTTCTCTGGTACGTGGTTCCGGGACCGCGCGCCCTGGACATCAAGCCGATCGAATACGACCTGACGCCGTTCGCCGGGATCCTCAACGACGGCCGCCCGCACCGGGTCGAGGTCTCGGTCGTCGGCGTCCCCGAGGGGCAGAGCGGCTGGAGCACCCCGGTCAACGTCCTCGTCGACCAGGACACCAGGAGCACGCGCGTGGGCGGGAAGCTCACCACGCACAGGAGCACGGACGTCGTGAACTCCTCGACGTACACGCCCGGTACGGAACACCGCGTGGCCACCGAGGGCGGTCATCGGCTGACCGTCGCCGGATACGTCGACACCTCGCACGGCAGGGTCACCACCACCGTCAGCCGCGCACTCGCGAACACCTCCACGCACCGCTGGACCGACGGAGAAACCCTCGACGCGCTGAACGCCACCTGGGCGGACGACGAGTCGGTCACCGTCGACGGGCGCGGACCGGCCCGTACGACGCACACCCGGCGGACGTACACGATGGACGGCACCACCACGCTCGGCGCCGGCGACCGGCTGCGGACCGTGTTGACCCTCGGTGACCGTGCCGCGGTGACTCAGGCACACGGCGGTCGGCGCACCGCGTGGACGCGGCTCGACGACACCTACACGGGCGACGCGACGTACACGGTGAACGTGCCCCGGGACCAGCGCCACGCGGTCGGTACGACGAGCGAGCGCTATCGGATCCACGGATCATCCGGGTGCTACGACCGCTCTCTGACGGCCGTTCAGGGACTGCTCACCCGGGATCACCGAGGCTGCTGAGGACAGTTGCGTGCGATGCGTCACATGCGGGCGGGATTAACGCGAGTGAAACACGGTGGTCTTGTGTGGGGTCGGCGAGACCCCCAAAGTGAACGGCACGGAATCCGCCTTCCGTATCGCAGAAGTCCTGATCAGGCTTCTGAGTGCCACCGTCCCCCCTCAAGGAGTGCCCGTGCCGCCGTCCGTCCCGTCCCTGCCGCGACGCGTCGCACGCATACTGCGTACCTCTCTCTTCGCGCAGGTCGCCTGCGCGCTCGTCCTCGGAATCGTCGTCGGAAAACTGTGGCCGGACGCGTCCACGCAACTCCAGCCGCTCGGCGACGGTTTCACCCGGCTCATCAAGACGATCATCTCCCCCCTCGTGTTCTGTGTGGTCGTCGTCGGCATCGCCAAGGCCGGTGACCTGAAGGCGTTCGGCCGGATCGGACTCAAGGCCCTCGTCTGGTTCGAGGTCGCGAGCACCGTCGCCCTGATCGTCGGGCTGCTCGCCGCCAACGTCGTGCAACCCGGCTCGGGAATGCACGTCGACCCGTCCCAGCTCGACACCTCGGCGGTCGACGCGCAGACCGGCGGCGGTTCGCTGCCCTCGACGACCGAGTTCGTCCTCAACGCGCTGCCGCAGAGTTTCCTGGGCGCCTTCGCCGAGAACGAGCTTTTGCAGGTACTGATCCTTGCCTGCCTGGTCGGCGCCGCGCTGCTGCACCTCGGCCACACCAAGGTGCCGAAGGTGCTGCCCGCCGTCGAGCAGGCCCAGGAGATCATCTTCGCGATCGTCGGCTTCATCATGCGCCTCGCCCCGATCGCGGTGTTCGGCGCGATGGCCTCCCTCATCGGGCAGTACGGACTCGGCGTGATCGAGACCTACGCCAAGCTGATCATCCTGTGCTATGTCGCCGCCGCGTTCTTCCTCGTGCTGCTCGGCGTCGCTCTCAAGGCGGTCACCGGGCTCAGCCTCTGGAAGTTCGTCCGCTACATCCGCGAGGAGATGCTGCTCGCGCTCGGCACCGCGTCCACCGAGTCGGTCATGCCGCGGGTGATGCAGAAGCTGCGCCGGGCCGGTGCCCGCGACGACGCGGTGGGTCTGGTGCTGCCCACGGGTTACTCGTTCAACCTCGACGGCGCCTCGCTCTACCTGTCCATCGGCACGCTGTTCATCGCCCAGGCCGTGGGCGTGGACCTGAGCCTGAGTCAACAGATCACGGTGGTCCTGGTGCTCATGCTGACCAGTAAGGGCATGGCGGGCATCCCCGGTTCGGCCTTCCTCGCCCTGGCCGCGACCGCCTCCTCGCTGGGTGCGATCCCCGCCGGCGCCGTCGCCCTGCTGCTCGGCGTGGACCGCATCATGGACTCGATGCGCGTGGTGACCAACCTGCTCGGCAACTGCGTCGCCGTGTTCGCCGTGTCCCGCTGGGAGGGCGCGCTTGATACCGACAGGGCGAAGAAGGTCCTGGACGGCGCGATCGTGCCGACGGAGGGCGATGGCGAGAGCGTGCCCGTCGTCCCGGAAGCGGACGGCGGCAAGGGTGAGCCGTCCGCGACGAAGGCGCCGGGCGCCGACGCCCCGGTGGCGCCGGTCGCGGCCGATAGCGACGGCGGGCTGGCGGCCGTACCGGCCCAGCCGGTCAAGGAACCGGCCTCGGAAGCCGACTGACGACCACGACAGGACAGACCGTGGGCCGCGCTCCAGCAGCAGGGAGCGCGGCCCACGGCGCGTTGGATCAGCCGCTCAGCCGCTCAGCCGCTCAGCCGCTCAGCCGGCTCAGCCGGCTCAGCAGCCTCGCCCCCGCCCCGGCTCCGGTACCCCGTCCACCAGCGTGTCCAGCAATCCGCCGAGCAGCTCCCGTTGTCCGCCCGTCAGCGGGGCCAGGATCTCCTCCGCGGCGGACCTGCGTGCGCCGCGCAGCTCCAGCACGGCCTTGCGTCCGTCGTCGGTGAGCTCGACACGGATCACGCGGCGGTTGGTCGGGTCCGGTGCCCGGCGCACCTTGCCGCCGGCCTCCAGCCCGTCGACGAGCGTGGTCACGGCCCTGGGCACCACCTCCAGCCGCTGGGCGAGATCCGCCATCCGGGGCGGCGCGTCGCAGTGCGCGAGGGTGCGCAGCAGCCGGGACTGGGCCGGGGTGATGCCGAGACCACGGTGCTCCAGATGGCGCTTCTGGATGCGCTGCAGCCGACGGGTCAGCCGCAGCAGCTGCTCGGCGAGCAGGCCGTCGGAATCAGGGGTGGTCATGGAGGAACAATATCAGGACCATGTTCATTGTGAGTATAGGTAACAATGAGCTAAGCTCCGTAAATCCTCATCACCTCACCCTCCGTAGGAGACCATGCCCCGCGACCACATCGACTGGACCCCCTCTCCCGGCACCCCGACCGAACAGCCCCGGCAGGTGCGCCGCATCCTCAAGTTCTTCAAGCCGTACCGGGCCCGGCTCGGGATCGTCGGCCTGCTGGTCGGCGCCGCGTCGCTGGTCACCGTGGCGACCCCGTTCCTGCTGAAGGAGACGCTGGACGTCGCCATCCCCGAGGGCCGCACCGGCCTGCTGAGCCTGCTCGCGCTCGGCATGATCCTGAGCGCCGTCCTCACCAGTGTCTTCGGTGTGCTGCAGACCCTGATCTCCACCACGGTCGGCCAGCGCGTCATGCACGACCTGCGTACCGCGGTCTACGGCCGACTGCAGCGGATGTCCCTCGCCTTCTTCACCCGCACCCGCACCGGCGAGGTCCAGTCCCGCATCGCCAACGACATCGGCGGCATGCAGGCCACCGTCACCTCGACCGCCACCTCCCTGGTCTCCAACCTGACCAGCGTGGTCGCCACGATCATCGCGATGGTCGCCCTCGACTGGCGGCTTACCGTCGTCTCCCTGGTGCTGCTGCCGGTCTTCGTGTGGATCAGCCGCCGGGTCGGCAACGAACGCAAGAAGATCACCACCCAGCGCCAGAAGCAGATGGCCGCGATGGCGGCGACCGTCACCGAGTCGCTGTCGGTCAGCGGCATTTTGCTGGGCCGCACGATGGGCCGTTCCGACTCGCTCACCCGCTCCTTCGCCGAGGAGTCGGAGGAACTGGTCGACCTCGAGGTGCGGTCGAACATGGCCGGACGGTGGCGCATGGCCGTCATCTCGATCGTCATGGCCGCGATGCCCGCCTTCATCTACTGGACCGCGGGTCTCGCCCTCCAGGCGGACGGCACCCAGATCTCCATCGGCACCATCGTCGCCTTCGTCTCGCTCCAGCAGGGCCTGTTCCGCCCGGCCGTGAGCCTGCTGTCGACCGGCGTGCAGATCCAGACCTCGCTCGCGCTCTTCCAGCGCATCTTCGAGTACCTCGACCTGCCCGTCGACATCACCGAGCGCGACCAGCCGGTGCGTCTCGACCGCGTCAAGGGCGAGGTTCGCTTCGAGGGCGTCGAGTTCCGCTACGACGGCAAGGACGGCCCGATCCTCGACGGCATCGACATCACCGTCCCCGCGGGCAGCTCTCTCGCGGTCGTCGGCCCGACCGGCGCCGGCAAGTCCACGCTCGGCTATCTGGTGCCGCGGGTGTACGACGTGACGGGCGGCCGGGTCACCCTCGACGGCGTCGACGTGCGCGACCTGGACTTCGACACCCTCGCCCGGGCGATCGGCGTCGTCTCCCAGGAGACGTACCTCTTCCACGCCTCGGTCGCCGACAACCTGCGCTTCGCCAAACCGGACGCCACCGACGGGGAGATCGAGCAGGCGGCCAAGGCGGCCCAGATCCACGACCACATCTCCTCCCTGCCCGACGGCTACGACACCGTCGTCGGCGAACGCGGCCACCGCTTCTCCGGCGGTGAGAAGCAGCGGCTGGCCATCGCCCGGACGATCCTGCGCGATCCGCCGGTGCTGATCCTCGACGAGGCGACCAGCGCCCTGGACACCCGCACCGAACACGCCGTCCAGGAAGCGATCGACGCCCTGTCGGCCAACCGCACGACGATCACCATCGCGCACCGGCTGTCCACCATTCGGGGCGCCGACCAGATCGTGGTGCTGGACTCCGGGCAGGTGGCCGAACGCGGCTCGCACGAGGAGCTGCTGGCGCGGGACGGGCGGTACGCGGCCCTGGTGCGCCGAGACGCCCGACTGGAGTCGACAAGCTGACGATATGTCGGGTTTGTAGAGATTTGCGGGTTACCGTGCCCGCATGCACATGAACACACCGCCACGGAGCAGGATCCGACTGACGCGCCGGGGCCGTCTCGCCCTGATCGTGACCGGGGCCGTCGTGGCAGGCACCGCCGTGGCGGTGCCGCTGCTGACCCTGGACAGCGACGCGGAGAAGAAGCCCGCCGCCTTGGTCGTCCCCGAGGGCTGGCGCGCCGGCCAGGTCTACGACGCCGTCGACAAGGCCCTCGCCCTGCCCGCGGGAACGACCAAGAAGTCGCTGGGCAAGGCGGGCCTGAAGCTGCCGACCGACGCGAAGGGCAACCCGGAGGGCTACCTCTTTCCGGCGACGTACCCGATCAAGGAGAAGGCGACCCCGGAGCAGCTGCTGCGGTTCATGGTCGACACCGCCGACAAGAAGTTCAACGGCGCCCCCATCGCGGCCGGCGCGCAGCGCAACGCCCTGAACGTCTACCAGGCCGTCACCGTCGCGAGCATCGTCCAGGCCGAGGCGGCTTCCAAGGCCGACATGGGCAAGGTGGCCCGGGTCGTCTTCAACCGCCTGAAGCGCGGCATGCCGCTGCAGATGGACTCCACCATCAACTACGCGCTCAACCGCTCCACCCTGACGACCACCGAGGCGGACACCCGGATCGACAGCCCCTACAACTCGTACCAGCGCATGGGTCTGCCGCCGACCCCGATCGCGAACCCGGGTGAGGACGCGATGCGCGCCGTGATCAACCCGCCCCCGGGTGACTGGCTGTACTTCGTCACGGTCAAGCGGGGCGACACGCGCTTCACCGCCGACTACGCGGAGCACCAGCGCAATGTCGCCGAGTTCAACCGGCTGCAGCGGCGGAGCCCGGCCGCCGCCGGCTGATCAGACACGGACGGTCGTCGGCCACCACCGGCCGTACGGGAGATCAGGCGGCCACGCGCTCCTCGGCCAGCAGTCGCCTGATGTCCCGTACCGCCGCGCGCCCCGCCCGGTTGGCGCCGATGGTGCTCGCCGACGGGCCGTAGCCGACGAGGTGGATCCGTGGATCGGCCACCGCGCGGGTGCCCTCCACCCGGATGCCGCCGCCGGGCTCGCGCAGCTTCAGCGGCGCCAGGTGGTCGATGGCGGCCCGGAACCCGGTCGCCCACAGGATGACGTCGGCAGGGACGCGCCGGCCGTCTTTCCACGCCACACCGTCGGGGGTGATCCGGTCGAACATCGGCAGCCGGTCCAGCACCCCGTCCGCGATCCCCTGACGGATCGCGTCGTTGAGTGGAATCCCCGTCACCGACACGACACTCTTCGGCGGCAGCCCCTGCCGTACCCGCTCCTCGACCAGTGCGACCGCGGCCCGGCCCACGTTCTCGTCGAAGGGCCCCTCGCGGAACACCGGCGGCCGCCGGGTGACCCAGGTGGTGGCGGCCGCGTACGGGGCGATCTCCAGCAGGTGCTGGGTGCCGGACGCGCCCCCGCCCACCACGACGACCCGCTGCCCGGCGAACTCCTCGGGCCCGGAGTAGCGCGCCGTGTGCACCTGGCGCCCCCGGAAGGTCTCCTGGCCCGGGTAGCGCGGCCAGAAGGGCCGGTCCCAGGTTCCGGTCGCGTTGATCAGCGCCCGGGTCGACCAGGTCCCGTCGGAGGTCTCGACGAGCAGGCGGCCGCCCTCGCCCTCGCGCACGGCACGGACCTCGACGGGCCGCCTGACCCGCAGGTCGAAGGCACGCTCGTACCTGTCGAAGTACTCGGTGACGACCTCGGCGGACGGCCTGGCCGGATCGGCCCCGGTGAGTTCCATGCCGGGCAGCGCGTGCATCCCGTGCACCTTGCCGTACGTCAGCGACGGCCAGCGGAACTGCCAGGCGCCGCCGGGGCCGGGGGAGTGGTCGAGCACCACGAAGTCCCGGTCCGGCAGGTAGCCCGTGCGGCGCAGGTGATAGGCGCCGGCCAGTCCGGCCTGCCCGGCGCCTATGACGACCACCTCGACCTCGCGCGTGTTGTTCACGGTTCTACCAACACCGCGAAGGCCGTGGATCTTCCCCGGCGGTCAGCGCCCGCTGCCCACGAGGAACGGCCTGCCGGCCGGCGCGGTCTCGACCAGCCCACGGGACGCCAGTTCGGGGATGACCCCCTCCCCGAACCAGTACGCCTCCTCCAGGTGCGGGTACCCCGAGAGCACGAAGTGCTCGACGCCCAGCGCGTGGTACTCCTCGATCAGGTCGGCGACCTCGGCATGGCTGCCGACGAGGGCGGTGCCCGCGCCGCCGCGCACCAGGCCCACGCCCGCCCACAGATTCGGATGGATCTCCAGGTCGTCGCGCGAGCCGCCGTGCAGGGCCAGCATCCGCTGCTGGCCCACCGACTCACTGCGGCCGAGCGCCGTCTGCGCCGCCGCGACGCTGTCCGCGTCGAGGTCGTCGAGCAGCCGGTTCGCCGTCGCCCAGGCCTCGGCCGCCGAGTCGCGCGAGATGGTGTGCAGCCGGATCCCGAACCGGACCGTGCGGCCCTCCCGCTCGGCGAGCGAGCGGATCCAGTCGATCTTCTCCTTGACCTGCGCGGGCGGCTCGCCCCAGGTCAGATAGACGTCGGCGTGCCGCGCGGCGACCGGCCCGGCGGCAGCGGAGGAGCCGCCGAAGAACACCTGCGGCACCGGGTCCGGCGGCAGCGCGGTCAGCGCACCGTCGACCTGGTAGTGCGTGCCCTGGAAGTCGTACGGCTCACCCCGCCACACCCCGCGGACCACCGACAGGAACTCGTCCGTACGGGCATACCGGTGGTCGTGGTCGAGTCGGTCGCCGAAGCGGCGTTGTTCGGTCGAGTCGCCGCCCGTGACGACGTTCAGCAGCAGCCGCCCACGCGTGACCCGCTGGTAAGTGGCCGCCATCTGCGCGGCGAGCGTCGGCGAGATCAGCCCCGGCCGGAACGCCACCAGGAACTTCAGCCGCTCGGTGTGCTGGGCCAGCGCCACGGTCGTCAGCCAGGCGTCCTCGCACCATGTGCCGGTCGGGGTGAGTACCGCCTCGAAGCCCAACTGCTCGGCTGCCTTGGCGATCTGGGCCAGGTACTCGATGTCGGGCGCACGCACCCCGCGCACCCGGCCGGACCCGTTGGAGGCGTACGCGTGCCGGTCGACCAGCGTGCGGCCGTCGCCGCCCGTCGGCAGGAACCAGTGGAGACGGACGGTCATGTCACTTCTCCTTGAAGACGCGCGGAGCGGTCGTGGACGGCGGCAGGTCCCCGTTGAAGCGGGTGTCGGCGAACTTCCCGAAGTCCACCGTGCGCGGGATCAGCTTCAGACCGGTGAAGGCGTCCGCGATCTGCTGCTCGGAGGCGATGAGCGGCTTGTCGACCGCGACCGGGATGCGGGAGGCGTAGGTGCGCTTCACCGCGGCCAGCGCGGCCTCGTACGGCAATCCCGTCTCCTCGGCCCACACCTTGGCCCATGCCTCGGGGTGGTCGTACACCCAGGCGTAGGCGCGGCGCAGCCGGTCCAGGTAGTCCTTGACGGCGGCGGACTTCTTCTTGTTCTTCAGCGCGTCCGGGGAGGCCACCTGGAAGCTGAGGCCGTTGGTGATGCCGTCGCCGGTCGTGAGCACGCGGCCCTGCTTGGCCTGGAGCACCTGCGAGGTGTACGGGTCCCACACCGCCCACGCGTCGACCTTGCCGGAGGTGAACGCGGCCAGCGCGTCCGCGGGCTGGAGGTACTTCACCTTGACGTCGCCGAAGGTCAGCCCGACCTTCTTCAGGTTGGCGACCAGCTGGTAGTGGGCGGAGGAGCCCTGCGCCACGGCGATGGACTTGCCCTTGAGCTGCTTGGGGTCGGTCAGCTTCGAGTCGTCGGGGACGAGGATCGTGTCGCCCTTGGACGTACCGTGCCAGGCGGCCACCACCGAGATCTTGGAGTTGGCGCCGGCCGCGAACACCGGCGGGGTGTTGCCGACGCCGCCGATGTCGACGGCCTTGGCGTTGACCGCTTCGAGGAGTGGTGGCCCCGAGGTGAACGTGGACCACTTGATCTTGTACTTGAGGTTCTTGAGCTCTCCGGCGGCCCGCAGGATGGCCTCGGAACCACCCTTCTGGTCACCGACGTCGAGCGTGAGGGAGCCCTGGCCGTCGGTGCCGTCGCCCATGCCGGTGCTGGCCGACGAGTTGCCGCCGCAGGCGGTGAGGACGAGAGCGAAGGGGAGGAGCAGGGCGGCGGGGGCGAGGCGTCGTCGCATGGGGGGATCCGTTCTGTGCGGTGCTGCTCGGGGGAGGATCAGACAGTCGCTGACCAGGCGTCGGGTGGTTCAGGCGGCCTCGGCGGCCGGGTCGACTCCGAGGCGCTCCAGGAGTTCGGCGCGCAGCTCGGCGAACCGAGGGTCGGTGATGTCCCGAGGCCGGTCCAGGTCGATCTGCTGCTCGTGCGCGATGACACCGTCGTCCATCACCAGGACCCGGTCGGCGAGCAGCACGGCCTCCTCGACGTCGTGCGTGACAAGCAGGACGGCGCAGCCGCGGCGCCGCCACAACTCGCCCACCAGACGCTGGGCCTTGATCCGGGTGAGCGCGTCCAGCGCACCGAACGGCTCGTCGAGCAGCAGCAGATCGGGCTCACGGACCAACGCCCGTGCCAGTGAGGCACGTTGGGCCTCGCCGCCGGAGAGCGTCTTGGGCCAGGCGTCGGAGCGGTGGTCCAGGCCGACCTCTTCGAGGGCCCGGTCGGCGAGGGCACGTTCGGGCCTGCCGGGCAGCCCGAGCAGCACATTGCGCCACACCCTCTTCCACGGCATCAGCCGCGGCGCCTGGAAGGCCACGGCCTTGCGGCGCGGTACGAGGACCGTGCCCTGGATCTCACGGTCGAGACCGGCGAGGATGCGCAGCAGCGTGGACTTGCCGCAGCCGCTGCGACCGAGCAGTGCGACGAACTCGCCCTGGCGAATGTCGAGTCGCAGGTCGTCGATGACGGCACGGCCGTCGAAGGAGCGGGTCAGCCCCTCGACGCGGACGGCCTGGGAGGCGGGGGACACCTGGAGGTTCACCGGCCGGTGAATGTCGGTCGCCATTGCAGCAGCAGCCTTTCGAGGGTACGGACGACGAAGTCGGCGAGCAGGCCGAGGAACGCGTAGACGATCAGGCAGACCACGATCACGTCGGTCCGCAGGAAGTCCCGTGCCTGCACCATCAGGAACCCGATGCCGGAGTCCGCGTTGACCTGCTCGGCGAAGACGAGGGCCAGCCAGGAGATGCCCAGGGAGTAGCGCAGGCCGGTCATCGCCCCCGGCAGCGCGCCCGGCAGGACGACATGCCGCACGAGCCCCCACCGCGACAGTCCGAGGGACTCCCCGGCCTCGATCAGCTGGGAGTCCACACCGCGGATGCCGGCGTACACGTTGAGGTAGAGCGGGAAGGTCACGCCGAGCGTGATGATGGCGATCTTCGGTGCCTCGCCGATGCCGAACCAGATGATGAACAGCGGGATGAGACCCACGAAGGGCACGGTCCGCAGCATCTGGACGGGAGCGTCCACGAGGTCCTCGCCGATCCGGAACAGGCCCGAGACCAGGGCGAGTCCGGTGCCGACGACGACGCCGAACAGCAGTCCGGCCGCCACGCGCCGCAGCGAGGTTCCCATCGCGGAGGTCAGCGAACCGTCGGCGAGCAGATCCCGGCCCACCTGTGCGATCCGTCCCGGTGAGGCGAGCACCTCGGGGGTCAACACGCCCGTGCTGCTGAGGAGTTGCCACAGAGCCAGCAAGACCAGCGGACCGGTGGTGCGACGCAGCCAGCGAGGGACGCGGGTGCGGCGGGTGGAGCTGGGGACGAGGGGGAGGAGGTCGAGCGAAGGCCGCTCGGTGGCCTCGGGTTCGGCGGGATTCCCAGGAGTTCCGGCAGAACTGGAGGGCGATATGTCAGAGATTTCGGGTTCTGGAGAGCCAGGTGGGGCATGGCTGATGCTCATGAATGCTCCATGGGCAGGAGAGCGGCTGGTGAGGGGCGCGCCCGGCCGCCGCCACGTCTCAGGGGTGACCGGGACGTGCGGGGGTGGCGGCGCGGATCAGACGGCGGTCAGATCCGGACCGGGCGAGGAGAAAGCGAGGGGAGAAGCGCGAAGAAGAGAGACGCGAAGGTGAGAAACGCGAAGAGCGAAATGAGCGTCAGCGGCCGCGGCGACACGCGGCGGAGGTCACCCGCAGCAGGTCGATGTGACCGCGCGTAGTGAGCATGGCTGAACGCAACATGCCGTCGAACGTAGTCAGATGACATGGTCAGGGTCAATGGTGTCTCGCGGAGTGAAACGCTCGTATCGAGTGGTGGTCGACCGGGTGGGTGTGAAACGTGATGTGGGGGTGAGGATGGGGGTATGTCTGACGCCTTCACCACCCGAGTCCTGAATGTGGCCACCGGTTCCACGGAGCGGATCGCCGACCTCACCGGCGACTGCGAGGCCTTCCTGCGCGAGGTGGCCGCCGGACGCGACGGCCTGCTGAATCTCTTCGTCCCGCACGCCACGGCCGGTGTCGCGATCATCGAGACGGGCGCCGGCAGCGACGACGACCTCCTCGCCGCCCTGCGCACCCTGCTCCCCGCCGACGACCGCTGGCAGCACCGCCACGGCAGCCCGGGCCACGGCCGCGACCACGTCCTGCCCGCCATCGTGCCCCCGCACGCGACGCTCCCGGTGGTGGACGGGCGGCTGGAGTTGGGAACCTGGCAGTCGGTGTGCCTGGTGGACACGAACGGGGACAACCCGAACCGTCAGGTGCGGCTGACCTTCCTCGGCTCCGCCTGAGGCGGAGCCGAACCCGCGCCGAACCCGCGCCGAACCCGCGCCGAACCCGCGCCGAACCCGCGCCGGACTCAGCGGCCGGCTCATTGGCCGGGCTCCTCCCAGGTCAGCCCGTCCTCAGAGGCCACCAGGCCGCCCGGCCGCACGGGTGACTCATTCTCCAGCGGGCCGCCGAAGACACCGCGCTCCTGGAGGACAGCGCCCTCCTGGAACACCTGACGCACGGTGGCGGACTCGAACAGCGGGTTGCGCAGGCCGTCGGAGTCCGGGAGCCGGCCCACGGCCTCGTCGAGCCCCGAGGAGGCCGCCGCGAGGCGGGAGCCCGCCGCCGGCCCGCCGAGGGAGGGGTCGCCGGAGGCCAGTCCGCCCACCAGGTCCACGAACGCCTCCAGCTCCGTCGACCCGACGTGGGTGACCTTGCGCGCCTGCCAGAAGTACGAACGCTCGTCCTGGTGCAGGTCGTAGAAGGCGACCAGGAACTCGTGGAAGAGGCCGTACTCGTGCCGGTAGCGGGCCTCGAACTCCTCGAACAGACGGTCCTCGGGGAGCGTTCCGTCGAGGGCACTGTTGAGGGAACGGGCCGCCAGCAGGGCGCCGTACGTGGCGAGATGCACGCCGGAGGACAGCACCGGGTCGACGAAGCAGGCCGCGTCGCCGACCAGCACCATGCCGGGCCGCCACAGCCTGGACTTCCAGTACGACCAGTCCCGGCGCACCCGGACCCGGTCGTAAGGCGCCTCGGTGGCCCGGGGCACCCCGTGCAGGAGGTCCCTCACCTCGGGGCACGCGTCGATCATCCGCCGCCAGGCAGTCTCCGGGTCCCGCTGGATCTCGGCCGCGTTCTCCCTGCTCACGACCGCTCCGACGCTGGTGAGGTCGTCCCGCAGCGGGATGTACCACAGCCAGCCCTCGTCGAAGGCGACGCAGAAGATGTTGCCGTCATTCGGGCGCGGGAGCCGGGCGCCACCCGCGAAGTAGCCGAACACCGCGAGGTTGCGGAAGAAGTCGGAGTACGTCCGCCGGCCGCCGACCTCGCTGTGGATCCGGCTGCCGTTCCCGGAGGCGTCCACGACATGGCGGGACCGCGCCTCGCGGACCTCGCCGCCGGGTCCGGCCCAGCCGACGCCCCGCACCCGCTCCTCGTCGGCCAGGACGCCGGTGACGCGGCATCCCTCCCGTACGTCCACGCCGACCCGGCGGGCGTTGTCCAGCAGGATCGCGTCGAACCGGGACCGCTCGACCTGGTAGGCGTACGAGGTCGGGTCGGCCAGCCGGGGAGACAGCGCGAACGAGAACTGCCACGGGTCCGGGTTGCGGCCCCACCGGAACGTTCCGCCCCGCTTCGGCTTGAAGCCTGCCCGGGCCACCTCGTCCTCCACGCCGAGGATGCGGCACACCCCGTGCACTGTGGAGGGCAGCAGCGACTCGCCGATCTGGTAGCGGGGGAACGTCTCCTGTTCGAGGAGGAGGACGCGGTGGCCGCGCAGCGCGACGGCGGTGGCGGCGGTGGCACCGGCCGGGCCGCCGCCCACGACGACGACGTCGAACTCCTCCGACGCCGTCCGCTCACCGAGGGGATTCACCGGTCTCCTTCCGTGGCCGGCGCCGAGCGCGCGCCCGGACGGCTGAGCGAGCCGATCCAGGTGCGCACGGCCGCCGCCGTGCTGAGGGCGTGGTCCTGGAGGAACGAGAAGTGGTCGCCGGGCACATCGACGACGGTGTGCGGAAGTGGCCACGACGTCGGCCACTCGTCGGGCTCAGCGCCCGCTGCCATCGCCGGGGTCGGCTCCGAGGCGCGGACCAGCAGGGTGGGGGTGTGGACGGGTTCCGGCTCCCAGCCGAGGAACATGCGGGTGTACGCGCCCAGCGCGGCCACCCCGCTGTCCTCGTCACCGGTGAACTGGTCACCGCCCAGCCGGGGCGCGATGACGGCGGGCAGGGACAGCAGCCACTCCTTGTCGCTGTTGCCGTCGTCGATGAGGTACGTGTCGAGCAGCACCTGCCCGAGGGGAGCCGACCCCACCGCTTCGAGTCGCCGGGTCACGGCGTGCGCGGCGGCGCCTCCGGTGCAGACGCCCACGACGACGAACGGCCGGTCGCCGACGTGCCGCAGCACCGTCTCGGCGTGGGTCCGGGCGAGCGTCTCCCGGTCGGCCGGTACGGCCCCGCCCGCACCGACGCCGGGGTGCGGGAGCTCGAGGACGTCGAACTCGCCCTGGAAGCAGCCGTGGAAACGGGCCCACTCCCCGCCCGGGGCGGCGAACGGCGGATGGTACCCGGTGAAGACCACCAGTACCGGGCCCCCGCCGGGCCCCTCGGCGCGCCGCAGCGGAGGCAGGGCATACGCCCGGCTTTCGGCCGGGCCGTACGTCGGTACCGCCCAGGACGCCGTGACCAGCATGCGCATCGCGTCGACCACCTGACCGGCCTCGCAGACCTGCCGGTAGAGGGATGACAGGGTCCGCGCGGGCCGGTCCTCCGCCGGGGCGGGGGCCGACCCGGGTGCGTGCTCCGCGTGACCCTCGTGCCCCTCGTTCTCCTCGGCAGTGGCGGGCAGGTCGTCGAGCAGGCCGAGTACGTGGCGGGCCAGTTGGTGGGCCGTCGGGTGCTCGAAGACCACGGCCGCCGGCAGCCTGAGCCGCAGGGCCATGCTCAGTCGGTTACGGACCTGCACCGCCATCAGGGAGTCGAAACCCAGCTCGGCGAAGGACCTGCCGACGGGCAACGCGTCGGCGTCCGGGTGGCCGAGCACGGCCGCCACGTCCGCGCGCATCAACTCCGCCAGCGCGTCCACCCGTTGCGCGACGGGCAGCGCGGCCAGCACCTTCCGCCAGGCTCCCGGCTCCGACGGCTGCTCCGCTCCGGGCGCGGGTCCGGCCGCGGCCGCGGGCCCGCGTGGGCGTACCACTCCGCGCAGTGGCGGCGGCAGCGGCGCCGGGGCGTCCCGGAGACGGGCGCGGTCCAGCATGACGGGCGCCAGCACGGGCTCGTCCAGGCGCAGCGCCGCGTCGAACAGCGCCAGGCCCTGTTCCACGGTGAACGCTCTCACCACGTCGTCGTACTTCCCGTCCCGCTCCCGGAGTTGTTCCGCCGCCATGCCCCCGCCGGAGTTCCACGGTCCCCACGCCAGCGACAGCGCGGGCAGCCCCAGCGCGGTGCGGTGGTGGGCCAAGGCGTCCAGGAAGGAGTTCGCCGCCGCGTAGTTGCCCTGACCGGCGCGTCCCAGCAGCCCGGACGCCGACGAGAGCAGCACGAACGCCGACAGATCCAGGTCCCGGGTCACCTCGTGCAGATGCCAGGCCGCGTCCGCCTTGGGCCGGAGCACCGCGCCCATCCGCTCGGGAGTCAGGGCGGCCAGTACGCCGTCGTCCAGCACCCCGGCGGCATGGACCACGGCGGTCAGCGCCGGCGTACAGCCCTTGACCAGCTCGGCCAGCGCGGTAGGGTCGCCCGCGTCGCAGGCGACGATCCGCACCTCGGCACCCAACTCCGCCAGCTCGCCGCGCAGTTCCTCGGCGCCCGGCGCTCCGGGCCCCTGCCGTCCGGTCAGCAGCAGGTGTCGTACGCCGTGCGAGGCGACGAGATGGCGGGCGAGCTCCGCGCCCAGTGCACCGGTACCGCCGGTGATCAGCACGGTGCCGTCCGCACCGAACCGGCCGGAGCCGGTGGCCCCGGCGTCCCCGGTGGCGCTCTCCGAGGACAGTCGGGGCACGGTGAACCGCCCTGCGCGGACGGACAGTTGGGGCTCATCAGTGGCCACCGCCCCGGGCAGCAGCCGCAAGGACTCCGGTCGTCCGTCCACGTCGACGAGGACGACCCGCCCGGGCAGCTCCGACTGCGCCGTGCGCACCAGCCCCCACACCGCCGCACCGGCCAGATCCGGCTCCGTCGTGGTGGCGTTCCGCGTCACCACGACCAGACGGGCCCCGGCCGTACGCGGGTCTTCCTGCCAGTCCTGCACCGTGCGGAGCACCCTGGCGGTCAACTCGTGGGCGGCGGTCAGCGGATCGGCGTCCGCGGCCGGATGGACGGCGGTGACGACGACGATGTCCGGTCCGGTCGTGCCGGTGCCGGTGCCGGTGGCGGTGATCTCGGGGATCGACGCGCGCAGGTCCAGCCCGTCCTCACCCACCAGCTCCCAGGGCCCGGTGCCGGCGCGGGATTCGCCGCCGGCCGGATCAGCCGTGATCCACTCGGGCCGCAGCAGCGCGCGGCGTACCACGTCGTGGTCCGCCGCGGACGGCATCTCCCGGGTGGTCAGGGACGCCACCTCCGCGACCGGTAGGCCCGCGGGGTCGGCGAGCGTCACCGAGACCGCGTCCGTCCCGGCCGGGGAGACGCGGACCCGTACCTCCGAGGCGCCCGCCGCGTACAGCCGTACGCCGTTCCACGCGAACGGCACGCGGATCGCGCCGGATTCCGCGCCGCTGAGCACGGACGCGTGCAGTGCCGCGTCCAGCAGCGCCGGATGGATCCCGAACCGGTTCGCGTCCGACGACTCCGCCTCGGGCAGTCGTACCTCGGCGAACAGGTCGTCACCGAGCCGCCAGGCCGCCCGTACCGCTCGGAAGGCCGGCCCGTACGCCAGGCCACCGTCCGCGAGGCCCTCGTACGCGTCGGTGAGGTCCACCTCGGTCGCGCCCCGCGGCGGCCACACCGACGGTTCCGTGGACGAGGTGGCCGTGGGGGCCGGTCCGGTCGTCGGTCCGATGAGCCCCGAGGCGTGCCGGATCCAGGCGGCCTCGGGTGCGTGGGGCCCGGCGGCGGGCTCGTCGGACTGTGCGAAGACGTCGACCGGGCGACGGCCGGAGTCGTCCGGGCCGCCCACCACCACCTGGACGCGTACGCTCCCGGCCGTGGGCAGGACCAGCGGGGCCAGGACCACGAGTTCGTCGAGCCCGCCGGCTGAGACCTCCTCGCCCGCGCGAACGGCCAACTCCACGAACACCGTCGCGGGAACGAGGACGGACCCGGCGACCACATGATCGGCGAGCCAGGGATGGGTCGTACGGGAGAGCGGACCGGAGAACACCGTCCGGTCGGTGTCCGGCACGGTGAACGCCGGGCCCAGCAGCGGATGACCCTGGGCGTCCCGCGCGGGCGCCGGGCCGCGTGGCGCGTCGAGCCAGTACCTCCGTCGCTGGAAGGCGTACGTCGGCAGGTCCACCCGCCGCGCCCCGGACCCCTCGAACACCGCGGGCCAGTCGACGCGCGCCCCGCGCACATGGAGGCGGGCCACGGCGGACACCAACGTCCGAGGCTCGGGCTCGCCGCCGCGAGTCGCGGCCGCGAACACCGGACCGGTGTCGTCCGGAGTGCTCAGGCAGTCCTCGGCCGCCGCCGTGAGCGCGGCACCGGGGCCGACCTCCAGGAACGCCGAGACCCCGTTGTCGCCCAGCCATCGCACGGCGTCGGCGAACCGCACCGGCCGCCGGGCGTGCCGTACCCAGTACTCCGCGGAGCACAGTTCCGCCGCCCCGGCCGGACGACCCGTCAGGGCCGAGACCACCGAGATCCGCGGTGGCCGGAAGTCGAGTCCCTCCGCGACACGGCGGAAGTCGTCGAGCATCGGCTCGACCAGGGGCGAGTGGAAGGCATGAGCGACCCGCAGGCGTACCGTCCTGCGGCCGCGCGCCTCGAACCGGGCCGCGACGGCCAGCACCGCGTCCCGTGCGCCGGAGATCACCACCGAGAGCGGGCCGTTGACCGAGGCGATCTCCGGCCCAGCGCCCTGGCCGGCGGCGTCCGCGAGCGCGGCGAGCACCTCCTCCTCCGTCGCGTCCAGGGAGACCATCGCCCCGCCCGCGGGCAAGCCCTGCATCAGCCGACCGCGGGCCGCGACGAGTGCCGCCGCGTCGGGCAGGTCCAGTACGCCGGCCACATGGGCCGCGGCCAGTTCCCCCACGGAGTGGCCGGACAGGAAGTCGGCCCGCACGCCCCACGACTCCAGCAGCCGGAACAGCGCCACCTCGAAGGCGAACAGACCCGCCTGGGTGAAGTCCGTACGGTCGAGCAGGGCGGCCTGCGCCGTACCGGGCGCGGCGGACAGCACCGGACCCAGCGGCCGTTCCAGACGGTCGTCCAGCTCCCCGCAGACCTCCTCGAACGCGGTCGCGAAGACGGGAAACACCGCACTCAACTCGGTGCCCATGCGGGCACGTTGGGCTCCCTGGCCGGTGAACAGGAAAGCCGTGCGCAGCCCCGGATCCGCGACGGCCCGCAGCGTGCCGACGGTGTCCCGGCCCTCGGCGAGCGCGGTCAGCGCGGCCCGTGCGCGGTCCTTGTCATCGGCCGGCACCGTCGCCCGGTGGGTGAGCGCCGACCTCGACACGGCCAGGGAGAAACCGATGTCGGCAGCCGAGAGGTCGGGCCTGGACGAGAGACGGGCCGCGAGCTCGCGTGCCTGGGCCCGCAGGGCTGCCTCGTCGGCGCCGGAGAGCAGCCAGGGAACCGGCACCTTCTCCGGCTCCCGCGTCGGCACGGGTACTGGTGCCGACGCGGCTCGCGCCGGGGAGTCAGGCGCTCGGGGCGCCTCCTCCAGGATCACGTGCGCGTTCGTCCCGCCGATGCCGAAGGCCGACACACCGGCCCGGCGCGGACCGGCGTCCGTCGCCGGCCACGGGCGGGCCTCGGTCAGCAGTTCCACCCGGCCGGCCGACCAGTCGACGTGCGGGGTGGGTGTCTCGGCGTGCAGGGTCCGGGGAAGCTCCTCGTGCCGCATGGCCTGCACCATCTTGATGACCCCGGTGACCCCTGCCGCGGCCTGGGTGTGCCCGAGGTTGGACTTGACCGAGCCCAGCCACAGCGGCGGCCGGTCCTCACCCCGTCCCTGGCCGTAGGTGGCCAGCAGGGCGCGCGCCTCGACGGGGTCGCCGAGCGAGGTTCCGGTGCCGTGTGCCTCCACCGCGTCCACGTCCTGCGGTCCGAGTCCCGCGTCGGCCAACGCCTGGGTGATCAGGTGCTGTTGGGCCTGCCCGTTGGGAGCTGTCAGTCCGTTGGAGGCGCCGTCGGAGTTGACCGCGGAGCCGCGCAGCACGGCCAGCACCGGGTGACCGTGGCGACGGGCGTCGGACAGCCGTTCCAGCAGCACCAGTCCCGCGCCCTCGCCCCAGGCGGTGCCGTCCGCCGTCGCCGAGAACGACTTGCAGCGACCGTCGGGAGCGAGCCCCCGCTGGCGGCTGAACGCGGTGAACGGCTTCGGTGTCGCCATCACCGTGACCCCGCCGGCCAGAGCGAGCGAGCACTCGCCCGAGCGCAGTGCCCGCGCCGCCCAGTGCAGCGCGACCAGGGAGGACGAGCAGGCGGTGTCGACCGTGATCGAGGGTCCGCGCAGACCGTACACGTAGGAGATCCGCCCGGACGTCACGCTCCCGGCCGAGCCCAGGCCCAGGTGGGCCTCCAGCTCGTGCTGGGTGAAGCGGGCGGAGTAGTCGCCGTGCATCACGCCGACGAACACCCCGGTGTCGCTGTCGCGCAGCGCGGCCGGGTCGATGCCGGCCCGCTCCCAGACCTCCCACGAGGTCTCCAGGAGCAGCCGCTGCTGTGGGTCCATGGCCAGCGCCTCGCGCGGCGAGATCCCGAACAGACCCGCGTCGAACTCGGCGGCCCGGTGCAGGAATCCGCCGCTGCGGGTGTAGGAGGTGCCGATCCGGTCCGGGTCGGGGTCGTACAGGGCGGCCAGGTCCCAGCCCCGGTCGGTGGGGAAGTCCGAGATCGCGTCCCGGCCCTCCGACACCAGCCGCCACAGGTCCTCGGGGGAGTCGACATCGCCGGGACAGCGACAGCCCATCGCGACGATCACCACCGGATCGTCCGCGGGTTCCGCCGTCCGCACCTCGGGCGACGCCGTGGACACCGGGGCGAAGAGGGCCTCGTGCACCCGCCGGGCCAGCGCGTCCGGCGTGGGGTGGTCGAAGACCAGCGTCGAGGGCAGCGCAAGCCCGGTCGCCTCACTGAGGCGGTCGATGAGTGTGACCGCGCCCGCGGACGTCAGCCCGAGATCGGTGAAGGGACGGTCACCGTCGAGTCGTTCGCCCGGTCCGCTGCCGCAGACCGCCGCCGCCTCGGCGAGGACCGCCGCCCGCAGGGCCCGCTCCCGACCCTCCGGCGGCAGGGACAGCAGCCGCCGGCGCAGGGCCCCGTCGGTCGCCGTAGCGGCGGAAGGGGGGAGCGGGGCGGGGTCCGTGGGCCTGGCCAGTTCCGGCAGGACCGCGTGCCGGGCGATCTTGCCGGACGCCGTACGCGGTACGGCCGCGATCTCCAGGATCTCCACGGGCCACTTGTGGGGGGCCAGCCGGGCACGGCACTCGGCCAGCACCCGCCTCGGGTCCACGCCGTCCGGCCCGGCGACAACATAGGCCACTGGGACCTCGCCGAGGACATCGTGCGGCCGGCCCACCACCACCGCGTCCCGCACACCGGGACAACGCAGCAGGACCTGCTCGACCTCCGTGGGATGGATGTTCTCCCCGCCGCGGATGATCAGTTCGCTGACCCGGCCGGTGAGGGTGAGATGGCCGTGGTCGACGCGTCGGCCGAGGTCCCCGGTGCGGTACCAGCCGTCCCGCAGCGCCGCCTCGGTCTCCTCGGGCCGGTGGTGGTATCCGGTCATCAGACTCGGCCCGCGCACCCAGATCTCGCCCTCGGCCCCGTCCGCGACCTCGTCGCCTGAGCCGGGGTCGACGATCCGTACCTCCATGCCCGGCACCGGCGGCCCGCAGGAACCGTCGATCCGGGGACCGTCCGGACGGTTGACCGCGATCATGCCGCAGGTCTCGGTGCTGCCGTACGCGTCGAGCAGCGGCGCCCCGAGCACCTCCTCGACCCGGTGACGCAGCGTCGGCGCGCTGGGCGCGCCCGCCACGACACAGGTCCGCAGACGCGCCGGAATCAACGCCTCACCGGCCGACGCCGTCAACTGGTGGTATGTGGCGGGCACCCCGGCCAGCACCGTGTACGGGCCGCCCAGTGCCGGACCAGGCGCGCGGAGTTCTTCCCACAGGCCGCCGGGCGCGAGGAGGCCGCCGCTGATGCGGGCGCTCGCACCGACGGCGGTGACGCCCAGGATCGCGAAGGAGTGCCCGAAACTGTGGAACAGCGGGAGCGGCCACAGCACCCGGTCCTCGGACGAGAGCCCGAACAGCGGTGCGTAGCAGGCCGCCACCGACCACAGGGCGGCCCGCTGGGTGGACAGCACGCCCTTGGGGCGGTGGGTGGTGCCTGAGGTGTAGAGCATCCAGGCCGGCTCGTCGAGCCCGAGGTCGTCCCGGGGCGGATCGGACTGCTCGGTGCCCGCCACTTGCTCGAAGAGGACGGCGCCGTCGGGCGGGTCCATGGGATCGGAACGTGAGCCCGCGGAGTCCTCGCCGGTGAGCAGGACGCGCGTACGACGGTGCCCGGGGCCCGGGCGGCGCAGCCGGGCCAGGTGTGACGGGTCGGTGACGAGGACCGAGGCGTCGCTGTCCTCGAGGAAGTGGGCGAGTTCCGCGTCGGACGACCGGGGGTTGAGGGGCACTCCGACCGCCCCCGCCCGGACGGCGGCGAGGACACTCTCCACCAACTCCACGCGGTCGCCCAGGCAGATCGCGACCCGGTCGCCTCGCCGAAGCCCCGTCCGGGCCAGGTGGGCGGCCAACCGGCCGGTGCGCCGCTCCAACTCGGCGTAGGTGACGGCGCGATGACCGTCGGCGAACGCCACGCGTGACGGTGACGCCTCGGCGTGCGCCTTCAGCAGTTCCGGTAACGGCCGGATCAGTTCACTGTCGTGCGTCAAGTTCCCGCCCCCGGCACAGGCGGCGGCACGCTCGCCGCCACAGTCCTCGTCGATCAACGATGTCGAGCCTACGGGGCACAGGGCCGGGTGATCGAACGTTTCCGCGCCATAAGGCGTTCCACGGCCCGGAGTTCAGACCTTGAGGCTTTCCGTGAACGGTGTCACGGGACGGCTCCGGCGCTCGCCGTCCACGGTGATGTCCACGGCCTCGTTGTAGAAGGCCAGGAGCCCCCGCACGGCGGCCACCGGCGGCAACGGGTCCGGGTAGCTCCAGACGATGTTCCGCGGGACATCCCCCGGCCCGGTCCAGGTCCAGTAACAGGCCACGCCCTTGTAGGGGCAGCCGGTGCTGTGGTCGGTGGGTTCGAACAGGTCGAGCCGGACGTCCGCCCGGGGCATGTAGTACCGCGTCGGCAGACCCGTCTCGTAGACCAGCACCGACCGGTGGGTGTCGGCGACGAGCAGACCGCCGACCTCCACCTGGACGTGACGGCCGCTGGGCAGGGCGTCCACGCGTTTGTGCGGGTCACGGGGGTGGATGAAGATCTCTTCCTCCTCCTCGTACCAGTGGTCGAGACCGCTGTCCCAGTGCCTGAACCACTCGAAGGCGATGTGACCGGCCAGGTCCTCGGCGGGGAACGTCCAGGCCGCGTTCTCCACCACCACTCCGCCGACCGTGAGGTCGTAGAAGATCCGCGACCCGGTGTGGCTGCCCGTCGGGGGCCGCTCGGCCGGGCGCAGCAGATCCTCGCGGACGTCCTCGCGCGGGAACGCGTACAGCGGTACGGGTACGCCGGGCTCCCAGACGAGGACCGGGTGCCTGCTGTCCACGACGGTCACATCGCCCTTGCGCCCGCGCACCCAGCGTTCACTGGGCTCCCACAGGAGCCCCTCCGGGGTGCTGCGGATGCTCTGCTCGGCGGGATGAATGGTCATGGTCCGGTCTCCTTCGCACCGTGGAGGTGCCGAGTCCTGTCCCTGCCCCTTCCATCATGACTCACCGGCCCGCGGGAGCCGATCCGATGTCGACCACGCGTGCCCAGTCGGGCGGCGTGTCCGGTTCGTAGTCGGGGTCGTCCTCGTCCCAGGACCGGTGATGCCGGGGGAACAGGCCCACCACCGTCCGGCACGGCGGCCGGGTGGCCGGCCAGGGAGTCTGGCCGTCGGTCAGGACCACGACGACATCGGGCGTCGGCCGCGCGCGGAGCGCCTTGGCGAAGCCGGTGCGCAGGTCCGTGCCGCCGCCGCCCAGCAGCGGAATTCCCTCGCCGCGGCACAGCGGGTGCACGATCCGGGCCGCCGCGTCGCACGGAACCACGGTGACCAGGTCCCGACGGCCGCCCACGGCACGCGCGATCGCGGCGACCTCCAGAAGCGCGCTGCCCAGTTCGACGTCACTGACCGACCCCGAGGTGTCGATGACCACCGACACCTGAGGCGGGCGGCGGCGCAGGCTCGGCAGCACGACGCCGGGCATCGAGGCCGAGCGGCGCGACGGCCGGCCGTACGTGTAGTCCTCGCCCGCCCCGGTGCCGGAGGCCGCCGCGCGGACCGCCGCTCCCAGCAGGTCCCGCCAGGGCTGCGGCGGGTGGAACGCCTCCTCCGCCCACCGCTGCCATCCCCGCGGGGCGTCACCCGGGCGGCCGGAGATGCCCTGCGCCACCCGGAACCGGACCGCGTCCTGTTCCTGCGCGCTGAGCCCGTGCGCGCCGTCGGGTCCCCGATCCACTCCCGGTCCAGCCCGTCGGCGCCGCTCCCGCAGTCCAGCCAGGCCAGGTCCTGCGTCCCCGGTCCGAGCCGGAACTGACGAAGGTAGTCCTCCATCAGCTGTCCCGGGCGCAGCCGCAAGGTCTCCGGGCAGCTGGTCGGCCCCGGACCGGAGCCGCAGTTCGTCACTTCGGCTCGCGTCCCACAGGTGGCGGTGCAGGTCGAGTCGGAACCGGCGGTTGGGACGGGGATGCGGATGGCGGCAGGCACCGCCCTCGGTGCGGGAGCCGTCCCACAGGGTGAGGCTGATGCGCTGACCGGCGTCCGCCCAGGCCGGAGGGGTCCGGGCCACGAGGTGCACCGAGCCGGAGCCGGTCCGCCCCACGGCGTCGTAACGAGCCAGGGAGAGCGTCAGGCCGGGGCGCAGCATCCCGTCGGGGGCGATCCTCGGCATGTGCCAGCGCAGCAGGTCAGGGGCCAGTCTGCGGAGGTCAGCCCGGACCCGGCCCGCGAGGTCATGGCCGTGGGCGCGCGCCACGGAACGCAGACTGACATCGACATCGACATCGACACCGGCGGCGGCACACGCCCCCGCCCAGTCGCCGGCGCGGCGGCGCGCGGTCGCGGTCGCGATCATGGAGGGCGGCACGGCGAACTCGCGCACGCGCAGCCACAGGGAAAGGCGGGGATTCCCGTTCGCGATCTGAGTGAGCATCAGCACTCACCTTGCGCGGACGGGACCCCCGATCTGTCAACAGATTGAGTCGTCATCGCGGCGGAGCCTACCGCTCGCGATCAGCTCTGTCAGTCGCCTTTTTTACGCGGCGCCGTGTGGGCAACCCACGGTGGCCTCAGGGACGAGGCGGGGTGGCGGCCCAGGTGTCGTCGTCCACGGCGAGCAGTCGTGCGGTCCCCGCGCGCGGGGGCATGACGGGAACGTCGTCCCTGGTCCGCAGGGCGGCGGCGGCAGCGAGGTGGCCGAGGCGCAGCCGGGAGCGTTCGTCGCGGGACTCCAGCACTCCGGCCAGGTAACCGGCCGCGAACGCGTCGCCCGCGCCGACCGGTTCGACCACCTCGGTGGGCAGGGCGGGCACGAACGTGCGGACACCGCCCGCGTACGAGGTGGCGCCGTGCTCGGCGTCCTTGACCACCACGACGGGCGCGGAGCCGAGCAGGTCCGCGATGTCGTCCGGGCGGGCGGTGCCCCACAGCGCCTCGGCCTCGTCCCGTCCGACGAACACGATGTCGGCGGCGCGGGCGAGCGTCAGCAGGGTCCGTGCGGCGCCCGCGGTGCTGTCGCGCCAGAGCGCCGGGCGGTGGTTGACGTCGAAGGAGACGGACGGTCCACGGGTGGCGTCGTCGCGGCCGAGGAGCAGTGCCTCCAGCAGTTGTGCGCAGGTGTCGGAGAGGGCCGCGGCGACGCCCGACAGGTGCACGATCCGGGCCTGCCGGAGGGCGGGATGCCGGGCCAGGTCGGGTCCCATCCCGCTGGCGGCCGATCCGCGTCGGTAGTAGTGGGTACGGGTGTGGTCCGGGCCGGGGTCCTTGAAGTAGACCCCGGTGGGGCTTCCCGGATCGGTCTCGACACCGCTCACGTCCACGCCGCGCGCCGTGAGTTCGGCGAGGATGCGGCGGGCGAACGGGTCGTCACCGAGACGGCTCATCCAGGCGGCGCGGTGTCCGAGCCCGGCCAGCCCGCACGCGACGTTGGACTCCGCGCCCCCGATGCCGAGGCTGAGCGCGGGCTGCTCGGCGAGCGGTCGGGCGTCCGGCGGACTGAGCACGGCCATCGTCTCGCCCACGCACACGACGTCGGGCGTCTGCTCCTGGTGGTCGACGGTGAGGTGAGGGGGTGGCACGGGTGTGTGTCTCCTGGCGGACGGTAGGTGAGTGTGTACGGGGGGGCGTAGCGCGGACTTGTGCAAAACGTGCCTGGTACGGGGGCTGGGCGGACACGTGACCGGCCTCAGGGGGCGACGGTCCCCACGGGCCGGTCACGTGTCCGCCCCCACGAACCGGCGCCCGCCCGCCAAGCGGCCCGCCGGGCGTCACGTGTCGGTCAGGCGCAGCATGACCTTGCTGCTTCCGCTGCCCGGGTCGGCTGCGACGGTGAGTGCCTCCTCGGCCCGTTCCAGCGGGAAGCGGTGGGTGATCAGCGGGGTCACGTCCAGGCCGTCCCGCAGGGCGCGCAGCGCGTCGTCGATCTCCTCGACGAAACGGTACGAGCCGATCCAGGTGATCTCCCGGGTCACCAGGTCACCGAGGACGGCCGGCGCGGCCGTACCGGGCAGGTTGCCGACCTGGACGAGGGTGCCGCCCCGGGCGGTGGCCCGGAGCACCGGCCCGAGCGCGGCCGGGGCGCCGGACGCCTCGAAGACCACGTCCACGTCCTGGGGCAGCGCGGCGCCGCCGGACAGGTCGCGGGTCTCGTCGGCGCCCATGGCGCGGGCGACGGCGAGCGAGGAGGACGACAGGTCGGCGGCGACGACCCCGCCCGCGCCGCGGTGCCGGGCGGCGGCGACGACCAGGGAGCCGATCGGGCCGCAGCCGTTGACCAGCACGGTACGTCCCCGGAGGTCGGGGACCCGGCCCACGGCGTGCAGGGCGACCGCCAACGGCTCGGCGAGGGCGCCCTGTTCGGTGCCGACACCGTCCGGCAGGGGCCGGATCTGCGGTGCCGCGACCGTCCGGTACTCGCTGAACCCGCCGTCGGTGTGCGGTTCGAAGGCCGCCGAGCCGAAGTAGCGGACGCGCGGGTAGAGGTTGGTCCGTCCGGCGATGCGGTCGGGAAGCACACCGTCACCGACGAGCTGAGCCGGGTGGACGGTCACCGGCTGCCCTTCGTGGAGGCCGGTGACCCCGGCGCCGAGCGCGGCGACCCGGCCGGCGACCTCGTGCCCGAGCACCAGCGGGTGGGCGAGCGCCGCGGTTCCGGACGCGCCCTTCTTCCAGTACGCGATGTCGGACCCGCAGATCCCGCCCCACTCCATGGCCAGCAGCACCTCGCCCGCGCCCGGTACCGGCCGGGCCCGTTCGTCGACGCGCACATCGCCGGGACCGTGCACCACCACCGCCCTCATCCGGTGGTCTCCCAACGCCGCTCGCACCGGGGCTCCTTCGGTGATCGTGTTCATACGGCTTCCTCCAGGCGGACCAGGTCACGTCCGCGGGTCTCGGGCGCGAGGTACGCGCTGACGCAGGTGATGAGCGAGTAGACGATGAGCATCGCCGC
The DNA here is from genome assembly GCF_040612855.1 of Streptomyces sp. NPDC006332. NCBI lineage: Bacteria > Bacillati > Actinomycetota > Actinomycetes > Kitasatosporales > Streptomycetaceae > Streptomyces > Streptomyces sp. NPDC006332. The sequence continues at coordinate 104,344 of NZ_JBEXRA010000021.1, read as the reverse complement.
GATGGGCCACCAACTGCCGGTGACCGCCGTGAGGGTGGCCGCGAGGACCGGTCCGATCGCGGTGGCGAGGATGCCGCCGATCTCCTTGGCGAGCGCGAGCTGGGTGAACCGGGTCCGGGAGCCGAAGAGTTCGGCCATCGTGACGCTCTCCAGCGAGAACAGGCCGAGGACTCCGACGTTCAGACCGAGCACCATGCCGAGCATCACGCCCGGCGTCGAGCCGGAGGCGATGAGGAGCATCACCGGGAAGGCAAGGACCATGGTCAGCAGCGAGAGCACGAGGTAGACCGCGCGGCGTCCGAACCGGTCGCCCAGCAGGCCGATCACCGGCACGGTGGCGAAGCCCACCAGCGAGCCGTACACGATCGCGTCCGTCGGGACGGACCGGCCGACCGTCAGGTTGGTGGCGATGTAGCCGACCAGGAACGTCTGCACCAGCCCGGAGTTGCCCGCCTGGCCGAAGCGCAGTCCCAGAGCGAGGAAGAACGCCTTGCCCTTCCGCTGGCGGATACCGGCCGCCAGGACGCTGCCCTCCTGCTCATCGGCCGTGGCGATGGCGGACTCGACCTCGTCGCGGGCCAGCGCCACCCCGTCCACCACGTCCGGGCGTTCCTCGAAGACCGGGCTCTCCTTGAGGCTGCGGCGCAGCCAGACCGCGAAGATCATCAGGGCGAAGCTCAGCAGGAAGGGCAACCGCCAGCCCCAGGAGAGCAGTTGCCCCTCGCTGAGCACCGCGAGCAGCACGGCCCACAGGCCGGAGGCGGCGAGCGTCCCGGAGTTGGTGCCGAGCGACACCAGCGAGGAGATCAGGCCGCGCCGCCTCACGGGCGCGTACTCGGCCAGCATCACCGTCGCCCCGGCGATCTCGGCACCCGCGCCGAACCCCTGCACCAGACGCAGCGCCACGAGCAGGATCGGCGCGAGGATGCCGATCGAGGCGTACGTCGGCAGGGCCCCGATGAGGGTGGTGGAGGCGCCCATCAGCAGGATGGTGAGAAACAGGACCTTCTTGCGGCCGATCCGGTCGCCCATCCGCCCGAAGTAGACGGCCCCCGCGAGCCGGGCGACGTACCCGACGCCGTAGGTGGCCATCGCGGCGATCAGCCCGATGGCCGGGCTGACGTCCGGGAAGAAGATCTTGTTGAAGACGATCGCGGCGGCCAGCGAGTAGAGCTGGAAGTCCATGAACTCCATGGCCGTGCCGAGCCAGCCGGAGACGGCGGCCCGGGTCAGATCTCTGGTGGTGCGCTGGGCAGGAGGCGTCTGCTGAGCGGCCATGACGCTGTCCTTCATCGTGAACTCCGTTGTTCGGGGACGGTGACGACGCTGTGTGAAGGGGGAGTGGGAAGGGGGAAGGGGACGGGCACTCAGATCTCGACACGTCCGGCCCGCAGGGCGGGGAGCCGGTCGGCGACGGCGCCGGTGAGGGCGTCGTCGTCCGCCAGGTCCGCGGCGCCGAGCACGCGTAGCAGCGCGCGTACCGTGTCCGCGGGTCGGGCCGCCGGGCCCCAGCAGGCGGCGAGCTTCGTGGCGGCGGGATCGGCGGGCGCGTCGGCCCGGCTGGTGGCGTGGGCCCAGGCGGCGAGGGCGAGTTCGAGGACGGGGGTGCTCAGGCCGCGGCCGCGCAGGTCACGCAGGGCGGGCAGCCAGCGCTCCGTGATCTTCACCGACCCGTCGGAGCCGATCTGCCGCAACAGGTGCCGCATCGCGGGATTGCGGAACCGTACGACGAGATCGTCGGCGTACCCGACCGGGTCCGGGCCGCCTGCGGGGAGGGTGGGGGAGACCTCAGCGCACAGCGCCCGGACGAGCCGCTCGCCCCAGTGGGCCGCCATGGTGTCGGCGATGGTGGCGAGACCCGCGGCCGTGCCGAGGTAGGCCAGGGCGGAGTGGGAGCCGTTCAGCAGCCGCAGCTTGGTGAGCTGGTAGGGGGCGACGTCCGGGACGAACAGGGCTCCGTCGAGCTCCCAGGGCGGCCGGGGCGCGGTGAAGGTGTCCTCCAGCACCCACTGCCGGTACGGCTCACCGGTCACGGGGAGGGCGTCGCGCACCCCGAGCGCGGCGACGGCCGCCGTCCGGTCGGCGTCGCTCGTCGCGGGCACGATCCGGTCCACCACCGTCGCGGGGAAGGCGACGGCCCCGGACATCCGGTCCAGGATCTCCGTGCGGTCCGGCCAGGGGGAGGCACGGACGAAGTCGTGGACCACGCGGGCCAGCGCGACGCCGTTGTCCGCCATGTTGTCGCAGGACACGAGGGCGATCGGGGGCGCGCCCGCGCGCATCCGCGCCGCCAGTCCGGCGGCGAGCCGCCCGACCACCGTGCCGAGGGGCCCGTCGGGGTTCGCCGCGAGGTCGGCGGCGACCGGCGCGGACGCCGTGTCGAGGCCGCCGGTCGACGCGGAGCGGTGGTAGCCCTTCTCGGTCACGGTGAGCGTCACCACCGTCACCTCCGGGTCGGCGAGCAGGGCGTCGACGGCCTTGGCGTCGGGCCCCATGGCCAGCGCGCCGACGATCGCGCCCGCGACCCGCGTGCGATGTCCGTCCGGACGGCGCTCGGTGACCGAGTACAGACAGTCCTGGTCCCGCAATGCTTGTACCGTCTCCGCCGAGCGGGGCGCGACCGCGGTGATGCCCCAGGGCTCGCCGGAGCGGGCGGCGGCGTGCTCGGTGTACACCGCCTGGTGGGCCCGGTGGAAGGCGCCGATCCCGAAGTGGACGACACGGGGGCGCAGTCCGGCCGGGTCGACGGCTGGCCGCAGCTCCGCGGCGAGCCCGGGGAGCGCCGCACGGTTCAGGGCGTCGGCGCTCACCAGTCGTGCACCGACCCGTCGAGGCGGCGCGCGACGGGGAGATAGCGCCGCTGGTACGGGAAACGCTCGGCCGCCTTCTCGTCGTACTCGACCCCGAGGCCCGGTTCCTCGGACGGGTGCAGCATGCCGTCGGCGAAGGTGACGCCGGTACGGAAGACCTCCGCGGTCTCCTCGGGGTGGCCCATGTACTCCTGGATGCCGAAGTTCGGCACGGCGATGTCGAGGTGCACGGCGGCGGCCATGCTGACCGGGGAGAGGTCGGTCGCCCCGTGGGAGCCGGTGCGCACCTGGTACAGCGCGGCGAGGTCGAAGATCCGCCGCAGGTGGGTGATGCCGCCGGCGTGCACCACGGTGGTGCGTACGTAGTCGATGAGCTGTTCGGTGATCAGGTGCTGGACGTCCCAGATCGAGTTCATCACCTCGCCGACCGCGATCGGCGTCGTCGTGTGCTGCCGGATGAGCCGGAACGCCTCCTGGTTCTCGGCCGGGGTCGGGTCCTCCATCCAGAACAGCCGGCAGCTCTCCACGCTCTTGCCGAACCGTGCCGCCTCGATCGGGGTCAGCCGGTGGTGCACGTCGTGCAACAGGTGGAAGCCGAAGCCGAAGCGTTCCCGCACGGCCTCCAGATAAGTCGGCGCGAAGCCCAGGTAGGCCTCGGTGTCCCACGGCTGCTCGTCGGGCAGCTCGGTCGCGGCGGGTTCGTACACGGTGCCCTTGCGCACCCCGTACGTCCCCCCGACGTCGGGCACGGCGGCCTGGGCACGGACGGCCTTGTAACCCAGCTCCAGATAGCGCTCGACATCGTCGAGCAGCGAGGGCACGTCGGTGCCGCTGGCGTGCGAGTAGACGAGCACGCCGTCCCGGGAACGGCCGCCGAGGAGCTGGTGGACGGGCAGGCCGGCCGTCTTTCCCTTGATGTCCCACAGCGCCGTGTCGACCGCGGCGATCGCCGTCATGGTGACCGGCCCACGCCGCCAGTAGGCGCCCTTGTACAGGTACTGCCACATGTCCTCGATGCGGGCCGGGTCCCTGCCGATCAGCAGGGGGGCCACGTGATCGCGCAAGTAGCTCGCCACGGCCAGCTCACGGCCGTTCAGGGTGGCGTCGCCGAGTCCGGTCACACCGTCCGTGGTGGTGACGCGGAGCGTGACGAAGGTACGGCCGGGGGAGGCGACGAAGACCTCGACACGTTCGATGGTGCTCACAGCGGCTCCTTGCCCATAGCGACTCCTCGGTCGGGAAGTACTTGTATACAAGCATCTGTCGTGCAGTACGGCAATACTTGTGTCGCCGCTCTACGTACGATGGGCCCATGGCTCACACCAACGGGCGGACGACGAGTCGGCGCGAGATCTACCTGAAGTTGCGTCAGATGGTCCTGACCCTCGAACTCGCCCCGGGCGCCGCCCTGTCGGAGAACGAACTCGCCGCGTCGCTGGGCGTCAGCCGCACACCGGTGCGGGAGAGCCTGATCCTGCTGGCCCAGGAAGGCCTGGTGCAGGTCTTCCCGAAGATCGGGTCGTTCGTGTCCCGGGTGGACGCGGCGCAGGTCGCCGACGCGCAGTTCCTGCGGGAGGCGGTGGAACTCGCCTCCCTCGACGACCTGCCCGGCGCACTCGACCCCGCGCTCGTCGACGAACTGCGGGACAACCTGAAGCGCCAGCGGCAGGCCGACCTCGACCTGGAGGAGTTCTTCGCCCTGGACGAGGCCTTCCATCACGGCCTGATGCGGCTGAGCGGCCACGGTAACGTCTGGACCACCGTCGCCGCCGCCAAGGGCCATCTGGACCGGGCCAGGCGCCTGGGTCTGCACGAGAACGTGTCCCCGGCCGTGTTCGCCAGGCAGCACCACGAGATCCTCGACGCCGTCGTCGGGGGGAACGTCCCGCTCGCCCGCACCGCCATGCGCACCCATCTGAGGGCCGTCTTCAACGACATCGAACGCATCCGCGCCCACTCACCGGAACTGTTCGCAGCCGACGCCTCGACGGTGCCGGTGCGGCGCAACGTCGTGGTCTGGGAGTGACCCTCCCGGACCCTGCCGTCGAGTGGTGACGGTCAGGGCACCGGCGTACGGTCGAACGGTGGATGCCACCGTTCCCCCATGCGCCACGGGGGCGTGAGCCCTCGAGAGACGGCACACCATGAGCAGCAGACCACAGCCGACCTCCGCGCCGCAGGCCGCCACCGGGGAACCGGGCGGCGGCAAGAACGCGATGGCCCTGCTGGTCATCGCCTCGTGTCAGCTGATGGTGGTCCTGGACATCACCATCGTGAACATCGCGCTGCCGGACATCCAGCGCTCCCTGGACTTCTCCACCACCAGCCTGGCCTGGGTCGTCAACGCGTACACCCTCACCTTCGGCGGACTGCTGCTGCTCGGTGGCCGCACCGGCGACATCCTGGGCAGACGGCGTGTGTTCATCTTCGGCGTGCTGCTGTTCGCGCTCGCCTCCCTGCTCGGCGGGTTCGCCCAGAACGAGGCTCAACTCCTTGCCGCACGCGCCGTCCAGGGCGTCGGCGGCGCCATCGCGTCCCCGACCGCCCTCTCCCTGGTCAGTACGACCTTCCGCGAGGGCCCCGAACGCAACCGCGCCTTCGGTGTGTTCGCCGGTGTCTCGGCGGCCGGCGGCGCGATCGGGCTGCTCGCGGGCGGGATGCTCGTGGAGTGGCTGAACTGGCGGTGGGTCCTTTTCGTCAACGTCCCGATCGGCCTGCTCATCGCCCTCGCCACGCCCCGCTACATCAGGGAGTCCGAACGCCACCCGGGTCACTTCGACATCGCCGGCGCGCTGACCTCCACCGTCGGGATGGTCCTGCTGGTGTACGGGTTCATCAGGGCCGCCCAGGAGGGCTGGCGGGACGCGCTCACCCTGGCCTCGTTCGCCGGGGCCGTGGTCGTCCTCGCGGTGTTCATCCTGATCGAGCGCAGGTCCCAGCAGCCGATCACGCCGATGCACATGTTCGCCGACCGCAACCGTGCCGGCACCTACGGCATCATGCTCTGCCTCGCCGCCGCGATCTTCGGCATGTTCTTCTTCCTCACCCTCTTCGTGCAGGACGTGCTGAACTTCAGCCCGCTGGCCACCGGGATCGCCTTCCTGCCGGTCAGCGCGGTCATCGCGGTCGGCGCGGCGCTGGCCTCCCGGTTCCTGCCGACGTTCGGCCCCAAACCCTTCCTGGTGGGGGGCGCGATTCTCGCCGCGGGGGGCCTGGCCTGGCTGACCCTGACCGATGTCCACTCCACCTACGCGGGCAGCATCCTCGGCCCCTTCCTCGTCTTCGCCCTGGGCATGGGCATGGAGTTCGTCTCGCTCACCCTGATGGCCCTGTCCAATGTCTCGTCCCCGGAGACCGGCGCGGCCTCCGGGCTCCTCAACGCCACCCAGCAGGTCGGAGGCTCGCTCGGGCTGTCCATCCTGGTCACGGTGTTCGGCACGGCCAGCACCAACGAGGCCGAAAAACAGGTGCCGAGCTTCCTGTCCCAGGCGACCCCCGCCGAGCGCCTGCGCTTCCGGGAGACCCATCAGCTTCCGAGTCCCTGGTCCGACGAGGTCCTCACCTCCGGGGTCTCGTCCGCCTTCGTCGTGGCCGCGATCTTCGCCGGGATCGCCGCGCTGATCGCCCTCCTGGTCATCCAGGTGCGCCAGTCCGACCTGGAACGCCTCAAGGGCGGCACCTCGCCCGGACCGGTATGAGTACGGCCGAGGCCCGCTGAGTCCTTCCACGCATCCGAAACGTGATCCTGGTCGCATGGCACAGCCGGGGTATAGCCGGGAGCATGGTGTTCTTCACCGGCAGCCCGAAGGGAACGGTAATGCTCCGCAAGGTACTGGTCGCCAACCGTGGTGAGATCGCGATTCGCGCGTTCCGCGCGGGCTACGAGGTGGGCGCGCGGACCGTCGCCGTGTTCCCGCACGAGGACCGCAACTCACTGCACCGGTTGAAGGCCGACGAGGCCTACGAGATCGGTGAACCGGGCCATCCCGTACGGGCCTACCTGTCCGTCGACGAGATCATCCGCGCGGCCCGCCAGGCGGGCGCCGACGCCGTCTACCCGGGCTACGGCTTCCTGTCCGAGAACCCCGAACTCGCGCGGGCCTGCGAGGAGGCGGGCATCACCTTCGTCGGGCCGAGCGCGCAGATCCTGGAGCTGACGGGCAACAAGGCACGCGCGGTGGCCGCGGCCCGTGCGGCCGGCGTCCCGGTGCTGGGCTCCTCCGCCCCCTCCAGTGACGTGGACGAGCTGGTCGCCGCCGCCGACGACATCGGCTTCCCGGTGTTCGTGAAGGCGGTCGCCGGCGGCGGCGGGCGAGGAATGCGCCGGGTCGAGGAACCCGCGCAGCTGCGGGAGTCCATCGAGGCGGCGGCCCGCGAGGCGGCGTCCGCGTTCGGCGACCCCACCGTCTTCCTGGAGAAGGCCGTCGTCGAGCCCCGGCACATCGAGGTGCAGATCCTCGCCGACGGCGACGGCAACGTCATCCACCTCTTCGAGCGGGACTGTTCGGTGCAGCGCCGCCACCAGAAGGTGATCGAGCTCGCCCCCGCGCCCAACCTCGACCCCGGGCTGCGCGAGCGGATCTGCGCCGACGCCGTGCGGTTCGCCCGCGAGATCGGCTACCGCAACGCGGGCACCGTGGAGTTCCTGCTCGACCGTGAGGGCAACCACGTCTTCATCGAGATGAACCCCCGCATCCAGGTCGAACACACGGTCACCGAGGAGGTCACCGACGTCGACCTGGTCCAGGCGCAACTGCGCATCGCGGCCGGCGAGACCCTGGCCGACCTCGGACTCTCGCAGGAGACGGTCACCCTGCACGGCGCCGCCCTCCAGTGCCGGATCACCACCGAGGACCCCGCCAACGGCTTCCGCCCGGACACCGGCCGGATCAGCGCGTACCGCTCGCCCGGCGGCTCGGGCATCCGCCTCGACGGCGGCACCACCCACGCCGGTACGGAGATCAGCGCGCACTTCGACTCGATGCTGGTGAAACTCACCTGCCGGGGCCGGGACTTCACCACCGCGGTCAACCGCGCCCGGCGTGCCGTCGCCGAGTTCCGCATCCGCGGCGTCTCCACCAACATCCCGTTCCTCCAGGCCGTCCTCGACGACCCGGACTTCCAGGCGGGCCGTGTCACCACGTCGTTCATCGAGCAGCGCCCGCACCTGCTGACCTCCCGCCACTCCGCCGACCGCGGCACCAAACTGCTCACCTATCTGGCCGACGTGACGGTGAACAAGCCGCACGGCGAGCGGCCCGAGCTGATCGACCCCAGCGGCAAGCTCCCCAACGTCGCCGGCATCGAACCCGCCGCCGGTTCCAAGCAGCGGCTCACCGAACTCGGCCCGGAGGGCTTCGCCCGCTGGCTGCGCGCCTCCCCGACCATCGGCGTCACCGACACCACCTTCCGCGACGCCCACCAGTCGCTGCTGGCCACCCGGGTCCGCACGAAGGACATGCTCGCCGTCGCCCCCGTCGTCGCACGCACCCTGCCCGAACTGCTCTCCCTGGAGTGCTGGGGCGGCGCCACCTACGACGTGGCCCTGCGCTTCCTCGCCGAGGACCCCTGGGAGCGGCTGGCCGCCCTGCGCGAGGCCGTCCCGAACCTGTGCCTGCAGATGCTGCTGCGCGGCCGCAACACCGTGGGCTACACGCCCTACCCCACCGAGGTGACCGACGCCTTCGTGCAGGAGGCCGCCCACACCGGCATCGACATCTTCCGGATCTTCGACGCGCTCAACGACGTCGGCCAGATGCGGCCCGCCATCGACGCCGTACGCGCCACCGGCACCTCGATCGCCGAGGTCGCCCTCTGCTACACCTCCGACCTGTCCGACCCGAACGAGCGGCTCTACACCCTCGACTACTACCTGCGTCTCGCCGAGCAGATCGTGGACGCCGGCGCCCACGTCCTGGCCGTCAAGGACATGGCGGGCCTGCTGCGCGCCCCGGCCGCCGCGAAGCTGGTCTCCGCCCTGCGCCGCGAGTTCGACCTGCCGGTCCACATCCACACCCACGACACGGCGGGCGGCCAGCTCGCCACCTACCTGGCGGCGATCCAGGCGGGCGCGGACGCGGTGGACGGGGCGGTGGCCTCCATGGCCGGTACGACCTCGCAGCCCTCCCTGTCGGCGATCGTGGCCGCGACCGACCACTCCGAGCGGCCCACCGGACTGGACCTGAGGGCCGTCGGAGACCTGGAGCCGTACTGGGAGAGCGTCCGCAGGATCTACGCCCCCTTCGAGGCGGGCCTCGCCTCGCCCACCGGACGCGTCTACGACCACGAGATCCCCGGCGGTCAGCTGTCCAACCTGCGCACCCAGGCGGTCGCGCTGGGCCTCGGCGACCGTTTCGAGGACATCGAGGCGATGTACACCGCCGCCGACCGCATCCTCGGCCACCTCGTGAAGGTCACCCCCTCCTCCAAGGTGGTCGGCGACCTCGCCCTGCACCTCGTCGGCGCCGGAGTGACACCTGACGAGTTCGAGACGACGCCCGACAAGTTCGACATCCCGGACTCGGTCATCGGATTCCTGCGCGGCGAACTGGGCACGCCGCCCGGCGGCTGGCCGGAGCCGTTCCGCAGCAAGGCGCTCCAGGGCCGCGCCGACGCCAAGGCCGTACCGGAACTGACCGCCGAGGACCGCACCGGCCTGGACAAGGACCGGCGCGCCACCCTCAACCGGATGCTGTTCCCGGGGCCGACGCGCGAGTACGAGACCCACCGGGACACCTACGGCGACACCAGCGTGCTGGACAGCAAGGACTTCTTCTACGGCCTCAGGCCCGGCAAGGAGTACGCGGTCGACCTCGAACCCGGCGTCCGGCTCCTCATCGCGCTGGAAGCCGTCGGTGAGGCCGACGAACGCGGCATGCGGACCGTGATGTCCACCCTGAACGGTCAACTGCGGCCGATCCAGGTGCGCGACACCGCGGCCTCCTCCGAGATCCCCAGCACGGAGAAGGCCGACCGCGCCAATCCCGGCCATGTCCCCGCGCCGTTCGCCGGGGTGGTGACCCTCACCGTCGCCGAGGGCGACGAGGTGGACGCCGGGGTCACCGTCGCCACCATCGAGGCGATGAAGATGGAGGCGGCGATCACCGCCCCCAGGGCCGGGCGGGTCTCCCGGCTGGCGATCAACAAGATCCAGCAGGTGGAGGGCGGCGACCTGTTGGTCGAGATCGCCTGAGTTCCACCGGGCGGCACCCGCGTCGCAAGGGTGCCGCCCGCTGCCGGACAGGGGCTCCACGGCGGTGGCTCCGGACTGCGCCAAGTCTTGACGTGTACTCGACGTAATGGCTTCATGGGAGCGCTCCCATACTTCTGTCGATGCCTGAGTTCCTGGCGCTCACCCCCTGGAGCCGCAGTGAGAACACCACGCAGCACGACACGAGACAACCCCTTGACCAGGCTGTTGACCGGCCTCGCGACCCTCGTCGGACTCGTCGTCCTCGGTGCCCTGTGCCCGGCCGTGGCGCACGCGCAGGCACACGCGCAGTCGCCCTCGACCAAGGCCACCGGCCTCCACATCAGCGACGGCCGGCTGGTCGAAGGCAACGGCAACGACTTCGTCATGCGCGGCGTCAACCACGCCCACACCTGGTACCCGAACGAGACGCAGTCGCTGGCCGACGTCAAGGCGCTCGGCGCCAACACCGTCCGCGTCGTCCTGGCCGACGGCCACCGCTGGACCGCCAACAGCGCCGCCGACGTGGCCGACGTCATCGCCCAGTGCAAGGCCAACCGGCTCATCTGCGTCCTGGAGGTGCACGACACCACCGGCTACGGCGAGGACGCCGCCGCCGGCACGCTGGATCAGGCCGCGGACTACTGGATCGGCCTGAAGGACGTGCTGGCCGGCCAGGAGAACTACATCATCATCAACATCGGCAACGAGCCCTGGGGCAACACCGGCCCCGAGGGCTGGACCGCCCCCACGACCGCCGCGGTCAAGAAGCTGCGCGCCGCCGGATTCCAGCACACGATCATGGTGGACGCGCCCAACTGGGGCCAGGACTGGCAGGGCGTCATGCGCGCCAACGCCCAGAGCGTCTACGAGGCCGACACCACCGGCAACCTGATCTTCTCGATCCACATGTACAGCGTGTTCGACACCGCGGCGGAGATCACCGACTATCTGAACGCCTTCGTCAAGGCGAAACTGCCGCTCCTCATCGGCGAGTTCGGCGGTCCCGCCGACCAGTGGGGCGACCCCGACGAGGACACCATGATGGCCTCCGCCCAGCAGTTGAAGCTCGGCTACCTCGCCTGGTCCTGGAGCGGCAACACCGACCCGATCCTCGACCTGGCGATCGACTTCGACCCCAAGCGGCTCAGCTCCTGGGGGCAGCGCGTCTTCAACGGCGTCAACGGCATCGCCCAGACCTCCAGGGAAGCCACCGTCTTCGGCGGCGGCAACCCGGGCGACACCCAGGCCCCGACGGCTCCCGGCACCCCGGCCGCCTCCGCGGTGACGGCCACGTCCGCCGCCCTCACCTGGGCCGCCGCCACCGACGACGTCGGCGTCACCGGCTACGACGTCGTCCGGGTCGGCGGCGCCACCGAGACCAAGGTGGCCTCCTCGACCACCACCTCCGTGACCGTGACCGGCCTCACCGCCGGCACCGCGTACACCTTCGCCGTCTACGCCCGGGACGCGGCCGGCAACCGCTCGGCCCGCTCCGCCACGGTGAACGTGACCACCGGCAGCGCCCCCGCCGGGACCTGCTCCGTCGGCTACCGCGTCGTCGGCGCATGGCAGGGCGGCTTCCAGGGCGAGATCGTCATCCGCAACACCGGCACCGCCGCCATCAGTGGCTGGAAGCTCGCCTTCCGCTTCGCCGACGGCCAGACCGTCTCCACCATGTGGGGCGGGACCCCGACCCAGAGCGGCGCCTCGGTGAGCGTGACCCCCGCCTCCTACACGTCCACCATCTCCGCGGGTGGCTCGGTCACCGTCGGTTTCATCGGCACCAAGTCGGCCACCAACACGGCTCCGACGGCCTTCACCCTCAACGGCAGCGCCTGCTCCACTGCCTGACGGGTCATCGCCTGCCCGCGGGGGTTGTCCGCCTCCGCGGGCAGGCGTCGGTGTACCGGGCCCAGGGTGACATCGGGGCCCGGGTCCGGCGAGACGTTCGTGCTCGGCGCGTGCGTCCGAGCGTGCATCCTGGCGGCAAGGGCCGCCTCGCGCCCTGGCGCCTCGCGTCCGAAACTCGTCCTTGCTGACCGGACGAGCGCCCACTACGTTCGGTACTTGCGGACAGCTGTCCGTTTGAGTGCACTCCAGGTGTCGGACCTCGCCCCGACCCACCCCGGACACACGCGAAAGAAGACTGATCATGGCCCCACCCCCCGCGACGACACACAGTGCCGTCACTTTGAAGATCAACGGCGAGAAGCACACGCTGTCCGTGGATCACCGCACCACCCTGCTGGACGCCCTGCGCGAGCGCCTCGACCTGACCGGCACCAAGAAGGGCTGCGACCAGGGGCAGTGCGGCGCCTGCACCGTCCTGCTCGACGGCCGCCGGGCGGTGTCCTGCCTCCAGCTCGCCGTGGCCGCCGAGGGACGCGAGATCACCACCATCGAGGGCATGGCCGAAGGCGATCGACTGCACCCCGTGCAGCAGGCCTTCCTCGACCTCGACGGCTATCAGTGCGGCTACTGCACGCCGGGTCAGATCTGTTCGGCCGTCGCGGTGATCGAGGAACACGCGGCCGGCTGGCCGAGCGCCGCCACCGACGACGTCAGTCCCGAGGCCGGGCCGCCACCCCTGAGCGCCGAGGAGATCCGGGAGCGGATGAGCGGCAACCTGTGCCGCTGCGGCGCGTACGTCTCGATCGTCGAAGCGGTCGCCCGCGCGGCCGGGAACATGACCACGGAGGCTTCGGCATGAGGGAGTTCGACTACCGGCGCGCGCACGACGTCTCCGGCGCACTCGCCCTGCTCGACGCCGATCCGGGGGCCCGCTTCCTCGGCGGCGGCACCAACCTCGTCGACCTGATGAAGACCGGCGTGGAACGTCCCGCCCGGCTCGTCGACGTCCGCGAACTCCCCCTGGACGACATCGAGGTGACGGCGGACGGCGGGCTGCGCATCGGCGCGACCGTCACCAACAGCGACCTCGCCGCCCACCCCGAGGTCCGCCGCCGCTATCCGGCGTTGTCCCAGGCGGTCCTGGCCGGCGCCTCAGGACAGCTCCGTAACATGGCCACCGTCGGCGGCAACCTGCTCCAGCGCACCCGCTGCGGCTACTTCGCCGACCTGGCCAAGCCCTGCAACAAGCGTGTCCCCGGCAGCGGTTGCCCCGCGATCGCCGGCGAGCACCACAACCACGCGATCCTGGGCGCCTCCGACCACTGCGTGGCCACCCACCCCTCCGACATGGGCGTGGCGCTGGCGGCCTTCGACGCCGTCGTCGAGTACGAAACAGCCGACGGGCCCGGCGAGTTGCCGCTCGCCGACTTCTACCTCCCGGTGGGTGACACCCCGCACCTGGAGACCGCGCTGCCGCCGGGCGCGTTGATCACCGGCGTGAGCCTGCCGCCCGCCCCGGTCGCCGCCCACTCCCGCTACCGCAAGGTGCGCGAGCGCGCCTCGTACGCCTTCGCTATCGGCTCCATCGCCGCCGCGCTCGACGTCCACGACGGCGTCGTCCAGGACGTGCGGCTGGCGTTCGGCGCGGTCGCCTCCCGGCCGTGGCGGGCCCGCGCGGCCGAACGCGCGCTGACCGGCGCGCCCGCCGACGCCGCGACCTTCGCCGCCGCGGCCGACGCCGAACTGGCCGCCGCGAAAACACTGCCGCACAACGGATACAAGGTGCCCCTCATGCGCAACCTCGTGGTGGCCGTCCTGACCGAACTCGCCGAGGAGGCCGCCCGATGACCACAGCCCCCACGGCCCGCAAGAACGCCGTCGGCACCGCACACACCCGTATCGAGGGCCGGGACAAGGTCACCGGAGCCGCACGGTACGCGGCCGAGATCCCGTTCGCCGAACTCGCCCACGGCTGGCTGGTGTTGTCGACCGTGGCCCGTGGCCGGATCCGGTCGGTGGAGGACGGTCCCGTCCTCGCCATGCCGGGCGTGGTCGCCGTCCTGCACCACGGCAACGCCCCACGCGTCGACACCGGCTACGTCGGTCTGCTGGGCGCCCCGGACCAGACGGTGGGTGTCTTCCAGCACGACCGGGTGCCGCACATGGGCTGGCCGGTGGCGCTGGTCGTCGCCGACACCTCCGAGCAGGCCCGGGAGGCCGCCGAGGCGCTGGTCGTGCACTACGAGACCGAGCCGCACGACGTCACGTTCTCCGGCGAGCACCCCGACGCGTACGCGCTCGACGCGCATGGGCCCGCGGTGACGGAGAAGGGCGATCTCGACGCCGAACTCGCCGCGTCCGCGGTGGTCGTGGACGAGGAATACACGACTCCGGAAGAGCACCACAACCCGATGGAGCCGCACGCCGCGACCGCCCGGTGGGACGGCGGCCGGCTGGAGGTCGTCGACTCCAACCAGGGCACCACCTGGGTGGCGAGCGAACTGGCGAACCTGTTCTCGCTCGACCCGGCCACGGTACGGGTGCGGTCCGAACACGTCGGCGGCGGCTTCGGCAGCAAGGGTGTCCGAGCCCACCAGGTGGCCGCCGTGATGGCCGCGACCGAGCTGCAGCGTCCGGTCCGGGTCGTCATGACCCGTCGTCAGATGTTCTCGCTGGCCGGTTACCGCAGCCCCACCCGGCAGCGCCTGCGGCTCGGCGCCGACGCCGACGGACGGCTGCGCGCGCTGGAGCACCGCTCCCTGAGCGCCACCTCCACCGTGCACGAGTTCATCGAGTCGGCCGCCGCCCCGTCCCGCACGATGTACGACGCCGCTGCCCACCACACCGGCAACCGGGTCGTACGGCTCGACGTGCCGACCCCGACCTGGATGCGTGCGCCGGGCGAGGCACCGGGATCGTTCGCGCTGGAGTCGGCGATCGACGAACTCGCCGAGAAGTGCGGCCTCGACCCGATCGAACTGCGCGCCCGCAACGATCCCGACCGGGGCCCGGTGTCCGGCCTGCCGTTCAGCGGCCGCAACGTGATCGCCTGTTTCCGGGAGGGCGCCCGCAGGTTCGGCTGGGCGGACCGCGACCCGCGCCCCGGGCTGCGGCGCGAGGGGCGCTGGCTGCTGGGCACCGGCACGGCTGCCGCGTCCTTCCCCGCGGGTGCCGGCCCGTCCACGGCGGCCGTGACGGCGGAGGCGGACGGCACCTTCACCGTGCGGGTCAACGCCGCCGACATCGGCACCGGCGCCCGGACCGCGCTCACCCTGGTCGCCGCCGACGCCCTGGAGACCACGACGGAACGTGTCCGGGTGCGTATCGGCGACAGCGACCTCGGCCCCGCGTTCATCGCCGGCGGTTCCATGGGCACCCGCTCCTGGGCCTGGGCGGTCATGGCCGCCGCCAAGGAACTGCGGGAGCGGCTCGCCCTCGGCGCCGACATCCCGGCCGAGGGGATCACCGTACGGTCCGACACCACGGAGGCCATCCGCGCCCTCGCGCAGAAGGAACGGCACTCCTTCGGCGCCCAGTTCGCCGAGGTCGCCGTGGACCCCGCCACCGGCGAGGTGCGGGTGCGCCGGATGCTCGGCATCTTCGCGGCCGGCCGGATCGTCAACCCGCTCACCGCCCGCAACCAGTTCGTCGGCGGCATGACCTGGGGCATCTCGATGGCCCTGCACGAGGAGGGGGTCCGGGACCTGGCCTCCGGCGGCCACTACGGCGCCGACCTCGCGGGCTACCACGTCGCCGCGCACGCGGACGTCCCGGCCATCGAGGCGGACTGGGTCGACGACCCCGACCCGGACGACCCGGTCGGCATCAAGGGCATCGGCGAGATCGGCATCGTGGGCGCGGCGGCCGCCGTCGCCAACGCGGTCTGGCACGCGACCGGCGTACGCCACCGCGACCTGCCGATCCGGCCCGACCGCATCCTGCTGGCGGGCGGACATGCTTGACATCGCCGCGGAGCTGCACCGCTGGGCCGAGGAGGGGCGGGAGTTCGCCGTCGCCACCGTGGTGGCCGTCGGCGGCAGCGCCCCGCGCGGCCCCGGCGCGGCCCTCGCCGTCGACAGTGAGGGCACGGTGATCGGCTCGGTCTCCGGCGGCTGTGTGGAGGGCGCGGTCTACGACCTGTGCGAACGCGCCCTGCACACCGGCGAGACGGTCCTCGAACAGTTCGGCTACAGCGACGAGGACGCCTTCGCGGTGGGGCTGACCTGCGGCGGAGTCATCGACATCCTGGTCACACCGGTTGGCGCGGGCGCCCCCGCCCGGCCGGTGTACCGGTCCGCGCTGGCGGCCGCCGCCGAAGGTGAGCCGACGGCCGTCGCCCGGGTGGTGCGCGGACCCGCCGAACTCCAGGGCACGGCTCTGCTGGTGCGGGCCGACGGCTCGCACCAGGGCGGACTCGGCGGCCCCGCGGCACTGGACGGCACGGTCGCCGCCGAGGCCAGGGCCCTGCTGGAAGTCGGCCGGACCGGCACCCTCGACCTGGCGGACGGCCCGCACTGCCCAGGCGGACTGACCCTGCTGGTCGAGTCGAGCGTGCCGCCGCCCCGCATGATCGTCTTCGGCGCGATCGACTTCGCCGCGGCGCTCGTGCGGGCCGGGAAATTCCTCGGCTACCACGTGACCGTGTGCGACGCCCGGCCCGTCTTCGCCACCCCGGCCCGCTTCCCCGAGGCCGACGACATCGTGATCGACTGGCCGCACCGCTATCTGCGGGCCACCGCGACCGACGCGCGCACGGTGCTGTGCGTGCTCACCCACGACGCCAAGTTCGACATACCCCTGCTCACCGATGCCCTGCGGTTGCCGGTCGCCTACGTCGGCGCGATGGGCTCCCGCCGCACCCACCTCGACCGCAACCGACGGCTGCGCGAAGTCGGCCTGACCGAACGGGAGTTGGCCAGGCTGCGGTCACCGATCGGCCTCGACCTGAACGCCCGTACGCCGGAGGAGACCGCGTTGTCCATCGCGGCGGAGATCGTCGCGACCCGGCGGGGCGGGACCGGCGCACCGCTGACCGGCGCGGGGACGCCGATCCACCGTGCCGAGCCGAACGGTTCGGCGCCGGTCAGTGCGACGCAGCCCCCGACGGTGCGGGGACGAGGCCGAGCCGTTGAGCGCGCAGCACCGTGCTGATGCGGTCGTGCGTGCCGAGCTTGCGGTAGACGTTGGCGATGTGCTTGTGGACCGTACGGTCCGAAATGCCCAGGCGGCGGCCCATGGCGGTCGCCGTCAGGGCGTCGCTGAGCAGGACCAGCACGGCCGTCTCCCGGGGCGTCAGACCGAGGTCCGTGACCGGCTGCTCCCCGGGAGCGTCCCGGACGAGGTTGCCCGCGGTCAGGAACTGCCAGCGTTCCAGAAGCTGCCGCTGCTGCTCGACGGCCGCCAGCAGCGGCTGCACCTGCTCGGCGACCCGGACGTGGTCGTCGGAGAAGTCCCGGCCACGACGGTAGACGAGGCACCCGGTGATCGGGGCGGCCGACCGGGGCAGCGGAATCCCCAAGACATGGTCGGCGTCCAGGAGGTCGCCGATCAGCCGGGCGGTCTCACTGGCGGACCAGGCCGCTCCGGCCGCCTGACGCGCCGTGACGGGCGCCCGGTCCGGTCCGGTCGCGTAGTGCCGGGCGAAGGGGTAACCCGTGCGCAGCAGACCCATGGCCTCGTCCCCGAGCCGCCCGAACCGCGCGGCGGCGGCCGGCGACACACCGACCGTGCCCGCGCTCTCGTTCCAGTCGTCCAGTTTGTAGATCACGGTCTCGGCGCCCAGCAGATCCGGCAGGGCGTTCGCCAACAGGGGCCACAACCGGCGGGGTTCACGCTCGTGAAGTGCCGCGACAGCCACCGACACCATGCGCTCGTAGGCGCCGCCCAGCCCCTGTGCCATGTCCCTCTCCGTGTGTCCGGCCGTCCGGGTACGTAGTTGTACCCATACCGGCGCGCCCTGTCGCTGTTCCACAATCCAGTTGCGCGACAGCGACGTTCTCGGATGTAACTCCAGCACACGGCGCCTGCGCGCAGGAAGCGGGGGGAACGGGCCGCGGTCGTCACCCGGTGTGAGGCCCCGCAGCTTCCGGGTGGGCCGCCGGCGCGGGGGACCGGCGGCCCACCCGGGCCTTCGACGGGACGTACCTCTCCAGGAATGGTTCCGGTTCGATCGCGCTGCGCCCTACTGGGCGGGAGCGTCCACGCCCGGCGCGTACCCGGGGTCCGGGTTGAACACCGGGTGGTAGCTCTCCGGTGGCGCGAGGTAGGTGGCCGGAAGCCCACCGGTGTCCACCACGATCTGGTCCACGGCGATCGCCGCGTCCACCATGAACAGCCGCAGGACGTGCTCGCCGGGTTCGCCGACGGTCACGGTGGTGGTCAGCTTCTCCACGCCCTCCTCGACGTTGCGGGCCCAGGCGTCCCCCCGGTTGCCGGTGGCGACCGCCTGACCGGACAGCACGGTGGCCGGCTGGTCGTCGAGGGCGACCGCCACCCGGCGCAGCCCACGCTCGTCCAGGGAGGGCAGCCGGAACACCGTCACGGCGAAACTTCCCGCACTCGCGAACCGCACCCGGTACCGCAGTTCGGGGGCCCGGCTCGGGAAGTCCCCGGTGATCGGCGCCGCGGTCGACGGAACCGCCTCCACGGCACCCCCGCGACGGCCCAGCCCGCGCACGGTCCGCCAGCGGGCCCCGCCGCGCGCCACCCGCCGCTCGGTGTGCGCGGCGTCGATCGACACGTATCCGTGGGCCTCGACGAACCCCCGGGCCCGACGGCGCGCCCGTTCCCCGTCGTTGACCACGCGCAGCGGCACCTCGACCCGCTGCCCGGCGCCGGCGACGGTCACCGTGGCGCTGTGCGTTCCCTCCGGCACCCGCGCCCAGTCCACCTCCACCCACACCCGGGTCTGCTCGGTCAGCGAGCCACCCGCCGTACTCAGCCGCACCCAGGGGTGACTGGCCTCGGCGCTCCAGTCCAGCGTCAGGAAACCGGTGTTGAAGACGTCCACGAAACGCCGGTCGCGGGTGAACGAGGAGAAGGACAGCGGCCGGTTGGCCCCGGTCTCGTTGCCCTCGGCGGCCACGCCCAGGCCGGAGGTCTCCTGCCGGGTGATCCGGGTGACGGCAGGCCGGCCCGGTGCCTTCGGGATCTGCGAGGGGTACGGGTTGACGATCCCGTCCCACTTCCCGCCCGCCACCTCGGTGTTGTACCGCCTGGTGATCGCCGCCTCTTCGGCGTGGGCGGCCTCGGCCAGCTCCGCGAAACGGTTGGTCCCCGCCCCGCGCCCCTGCCGGACCGCAAGGGCGTTGCGGTCCGCCCAGTAGTACTTCAGGTTCATCAAGTACGCGCCGTGCACCGGGTATTCGACGAGCTCGTAGAAGGCGTCCCGGTAGGCCTCGGGCAGCTCGGCGCCCAGCGCCCGAGCCCGTGCCAGCAGCCGTTCGTGGGCCGCCAGGCGGCGTCCCGCCTCGTCGCCGTGGTGCACGACGGAGAACATCTGGCGGTCGATGAACTCCGGTCGCCGCTCGCCCGCGAGGCGGTAGTACTCGGTCCGGACGGCGGATATCTCCCGCGCGTGGCGCCGCCCGAACTGCCGCCCGTACCACTCCGCCAGGAAGTCCTCGACGGTGTCGGCGCTCCACCGGTCCACGTCCCAGGCCACGTCCATGGCGAAGGACAGGCCGGTCTCGATCGACTTGAGGTCACCCACGTTGAAGATCCACATCCGGTCGACGCCGTGCTCGTACACCCGGCGTAACTCCTGCCAGACCTTGGCGATCTGGGTGGTGTCCAGCCACAGGTAGCTGCGCGGACGACCCCAGTAGGAGAGGTGGTAGTAGATGCCGTTGCCGCCCGGCCGATCCCGCTCCGCCTCGTTCGGCAGCTGGCGCATGTTGCCGTGGTTGTCGTCCGGCCAGATCAGCGTGACGTCCTCGGGGACCCGCACGCCCGCGTTGTACAGCTCCAGCACTTCCTTGTACGGGATGAAGATCTGCGGCTCGGCCTCCGCACCGACCTCCTCGGTGAGGATCCGGCGCTGGTCGGCGATGATCTCGTTCATCACCGCCACCTTCTCCGGGACGGTGGTGGCGTGCTTCGTCTCCAGCGCGCTGTCGTGCAGGCCGCGCATGCCGAGCGTCCAACTGCTCTCGTAGGTCGCGTTCTGTGTCGCCCGGGCTCTCCAGTAGTCCGAGATGACGCCGGGGTTCACCGTGTAGTCGTACACCGGCAGTCCGCCGTCCGGGCCCCGGTGCTCCGCGGCCCACGGGTCCCACTCGTGGACGCCGTTGCGCAGCAGGGCCTCGGGGTGGCTGGAGCCGACGACGATGCCGTACCGGTCCGCGAGGTCGGGGTTGTCCCGGTACTTGTTGAAGAAGTCCGAGTACGGATGCATGGCGGGCCACAGATAGTTGGCCTTCAGACGCAGCAGCAGTTCGAAGACCCGTTTGTACGTCTCGGGGCCGATGTTCTTGTCCGGCTCCTGGGTCCGCTGGGACCAGGTGGTCAGGTTCTGCTCGTCGTTGATGAAGACGCCTCGGTAACGGACCGACGGCTCCCGCCGCTTGAGGGGGCCCGCGGGCACGGTCACCGTGTCGCGGTGTTCGACGGGGACGTCGGCCCACCAGTACCAGGGCGAGACCCCGATGCGCTCCGAGGTGTCGTAGACGCCGTAGACCGTGCCGCGCCGGTCACTTCCGGCGATCACCAGGGCGCGGCTCACTCCGGGCAGCGGACGGTCCACCACCTGGGTCACCGACGCCTCCCAGCGCCCCTTCACCCCGGAGACGTCCAGGCGCCGCTCGGCGACCAGCCGGTCGACCACCGGGCTCGCTCCCAGGGTGCCCACCACGACCAGGAGTCCCGCGCGGTCGGGCAGGGCGTGCCGCAGCAGGGGGCGGACGCCGGTGACTCGCTCCACGTCCGCCTGGAGGTCGCCGGCGGCGCGGATCACGGCGGGGTCGTCCGCCGCGTCCACGAAGACGTCGACGGCGGCGCCGTCCCGGGCCAGCGGGAACGCCGGGCGCCCCGACGGTGCGGCCTCGGCGACGGCGGGCAGGGCGGCCGGGAGCAGTGGAGCGACTCCGACGGCGGCCATGCCGCGCAGGAACGACTTGCGGGTGGGCGGCTGCGGCGGGACCTGCGGTTCGTGGTGCGGCACGAGACGCTGCCTTTCCGCGCCGGCGCGCGGACGGCTGAGGGTGCGGGCCGGCGGCGGAGCCGAGCGCATGGACGGTCGAAGGGTGGCCGGGGTGCGGGGAAGACGGTGTGCGCGCATTGGCATGGTCAGGCCAGAAAGCGCTTGCTGTGCACCCTAGGTCAGGCAGAGAGGGGCGTCCAGAGGTGTGCGTGAGTGGGGTGGGGGGCCTGGGGCGCCGCGCCACGGCCTGGTGTCTCCTGGGCCGTCACGCCACGGCCTGAGGCGCCTTGGGCCGCCGCGCCACGGCCTGGGGTCGGCGTCGCGTCGCCCGTGCCGGCGAACGGTGTACCGGCCATGGTCTGGCGGAGGCGGACGCACTGCCCGCTCTGCCGGATGTCGAGCCCGTCCCGTCCTGCACGGCGGCGGGGCAGCGGGCCCGCAGGGCGGCGCGTGGCGGAGACCGGCAGCGATCGAGAAGCGGTGGGCCGGGCCGTGCACGGTCGAAGTGAACCGTGCGCGGCCCGGCCGAGGTGACGGGTGCGGCGCCCTTGCGGCGCCCGGACTCAGGCGGGGCGCACCGCGCCGCGGATCGCCGCCTCGCCGGCGTGGAAGACGGACTCCTCGCGGATGTACGCCCCCGGGCCCGGCGCGTGGATCATCGTGCCGTTGCCGATGAAGAGGCCCACGTGACTGAGGTCGTCGAAGAAGAAGATCAGGTCCCCGGCCCGGGCCTCGTCGAGGGGGACCGCCATGCCGGCGGTCGCCTGTCCCTGCGCGGTGCGCGGGAGTCCGACCCCGGCGGCCTTCCAGGACGCCTGGGTCAGTCCGGCCGCGTCGTACGAACCCGGCCCGGCAGCGCCCCACACGCACGGTCTGCCGATCTGGGCGCGGGCGAAGGCGACCACCTTGGCGGCCTTGAGGTCGTACCCGGCGTCCGGCGCCTGGGCGGCCGGAACGGGCGCGACAGGGGCAGGGGCAGGGGCGGCGGGTGCCGCGGCGGCGTACGCGGCGACCGGGGTCACGGGAAGGCCGGGCGCGAAAGTCTGGTCGGTCGGCGGGCCGGCGGCGTACGCGGGGGCCGGGGTGGCGACCGTGCTCGGGGTGGGGGCGAAGGCGGCCGGGTTCGCGGCGTACGCGGGCGCCGCGGCGGTGGGCAGGCCGGGGGCCGGGGTCACCGGCACGCCGTGTGGCGGCGTGGAGGTCGGGTTCGCCGGGAGGCCCGGGGCGAGCGTGGGGGCCGGAGTGGTCGCCAGGTTCGTGGCGAACGCAGGGGCCGGGGTCACCGGCACGCCGTGCGGGGGCGTGGAGGTCGGGTCGGCCGGGAGGCCCGGGGTGGTCGCCAGGTTCGTGGCGTACGCGGGGGCCGGGGTCACTGGCACGCCGTGCGGGGGCGTGGAGGTCGGGTCGGCCGGGAGGCCCGGGGTGGTCGTCAGGTTCGTGGCGTACGCGGGGGCCGGGGTCACTGGCACGCCGTGCGGCGGCGTGGAGGTCGGGGCGGTGGGCAGGCCGAGGGCCGGGGGCACCGGCACGCCATGTGACGGTGTGAAGGTCTGGTCGGCCGGGAGGCCCGGAGTGGGCGTGGCGGCCGTGCCGGCGGGAAGGGGGCTGGTGAACGTCGGGGCGGCCGTGACCGGCAGCTCCGCGGATTGCGGATAGCTCGGGTTGGCGGACGCGTCCGGCGTGAGGTCGGCGGCCTGCGGGAAGAGCTGCCAGTGGGTGCCGGTCTGGTCCGGGGCCGCTTCCGCGGGGGCGGGCCAGGTGTCCTCGGCGGGGCGGGACTCGATCGCCGGGAGCTGCGTGCCGAGATGTGCGGCGCGATGGGTGGCCAGCAACTCGCGGGCCTGGGTGAGCTTTTGCTGGTTGCGCTGCTTGGTGGCCCGCAACGGCGACGACCCGGCGTCGGTGGCGGGCGCGGTGGACGCCGCGGACAGCGCTCCGGGGGCATCCTGCGCGGGCTCGGGCGCGCTCGGCAGCGCCGGAACGGGTCTGGAGGTCAGCTCGGACGCGGACCCGGCGGTCAGCTCCGGGACGGCCCGGTCGGCCGTCTTCGGTCCTTCGAGGGCGAGGGCGTTCGTCGGCGGCTCCGCCGGGCGGGACGGCCGGGCCTGCGGCGCCCGGGCCGGACGGGGCGGCGTCCGGTCGCGTGGCAGAGCGGCCGGGACGGTCGGGCCCAGCTTGGCACGGGCCACATCGAACCACTGCCGGGCGACGTCACCGAGCGCGGGAGCGGCGGGCTCACGGGCGCTGTCGGTGTCCGGAGCCGCGCCGCGACGCCCCGCGCTCGCGGGCGCGCTGCTCCGCTGGCGCGGGATCGCCGCCGCGCGGGTCGCGTTGTAGTTCCCCGTGTCGCTCTCGGCGCGGTCGTAGAGGCTGTTGACCCGCTGCTGCACCTCGTCGCGGCTCGGCGCGTCGTCTCCCGTGGCGGCCGCCGCGCCCGCGGTCTGCGAGAGCAGGGCCACCGAGGTGAGGGCCGCCGTCGCCAGCGCGGAGTTGCGCATACCCGGGAGACCGTTTCCACCGGGGCGCGAGGTTCGTTCCGGCGCCATGGGGGCCGTACTCCTTCCGTGCTGGGGTACGCGACTCGGCGGGTTCGCCGGAGGGAGTCGTGTGATCCACGAACTAACTTAGCCAACTTGTGTGACTAGTGTGAAGATTGAGGTGCCAAATGTCCGATAGGTTGCTGTGACCTTCATCCCTATGTGCTTTCAGGGGGCATGAATGCGTCATCTCCTGCCGGTGCGGTGTCGCCACGCCTCGTAGTGATCGAGCACAGTCTCCTCGATCGGGCGGTAGCTGAGGCCCAGTTCGCGCACGCTCCTGCTGTTGTCCACCCGGAACCGGATGCCGAGGTGCTTACGGATGTAGTCCTGGGTGAGCCCGAAGGCCGGGCCCAGGATCCGCACCGGCCAGTGCGGGAGGGTGGTTCGGGGCAGGCGCGGATCACGGGGGTACCGGGTGCGGATGACGCGTGCCATCTCGTGGAAGGACGTCATCGTCGGCGCCGCGACGATGTAGCGGCCCTTCGCGTCGGCGTGCTCCGCGGCCGCGATGTGCGCGTCGGCCACGTCCCGTACGTCCGCCGTCGTGAAGCTGAAGTCCGGGGCGCCGTAGAAGAAGTAGCCCTTGAACAGTTCCTCAAGGAGGTACAGGCTGCCCGACTCCGAGGCGGGCGCGAGCGAAGGGCCCAGGATCAGGCCCGGGTTCACGGACACCATGCGCCAGCGGTCCTGGGCCGCCTCCGCCTCCCAGGCGGCCTGTTCCGCGACCGTCTTCGCGTAGTGGTACGGGTTGTTCTCCACCGTGCTGGTGGTGTTGACGTACTTCTCCGACAGCACCTGGCCGTCCATCTCCAGAACGTCGGCGTAGTCGCCGAAGATCGCGCCTACGGTGGAGGTGAACACCAGCCGTTCGACCGTCGGGGTCCGCTCCACGCTCGCCAGCACGTTGCGGGTGCCGAGCAGCGCGGGATCGACCATGTCCCGGCGGCCGTCCTTGATCTTCTCCGGCATGAAGAACGGCGACGCCACATGGAAGACCACCCGGCAGCCGGTCATCGCCTCGTCGAAGGACCCCTCCCGCAGCAGGTCCGCCTCGAACAGGGTCAGCCGGCCGGGAAACGCCCGCCGCATGTCCCACAGCGGGCGCACCTTCGCCGGGTGTCTGACGCCGCGTACGGTGGCGTGGACGCGGTGGCCCCGCTCCAACAGCCGCCGCACCAGATGGCTGCCGACGAAACCACTGCCGCCGGTCACCAGCACGGCCTGCTCCCCGACTTGGTCCACGTGCTCTCCTCTGTCCCGGTCACCGCTCCGTCCGAGGGCGAGACGACCCGCGCCCTTGCTACCCCTCCACATACCCCTCGGTCCACTCGTCCTCGTCGAGGACGGACTCCTGGATGGAGAAGCAGTCGGGTTCGTCGGCGAACCCGGGGAGCCTGCGGGCCCTCTCGATGCGCATCAGCGCGGCCTCGCGGCTCGAATAGGTGCCGAGGAGTTTGACGTCGTCACCGGCCTCCTCGTCGGACCAGAAGTCGTCGGGTTCGGTGAAGTGCCGGATCCCGCCGTCCTCTTCGGCGCGGTGGTGCACATGCCAGAGCAGGTAGACCGTGGTGGTCCCAGCCATCGTTCTCACGCTTTCTTTCTGTCGTCAGGGCTCAGCGGCCGTGCTCTCGGCACCTGCGGCGCCGTCAGCCGTGAGCCTGTCTCCCGGTGCCCCGTCGGGCCGGCTCGGGGCGGTGGATGCCACGTGGGCGGTAGCCGAGTTCGTCGGAGCGGCCCAGCAGGTCGGCCAGGAGCCAGATGATCGCCAGCCACATCTCGGTGCCCTGGAGGCCGGGTTCAGGGCCCGGGCCCGAGACGCCGGGACCGAACCCGAAGCCCCGGCCGTCCTGCCAGCGGGAGAGGGCCGTCTCCAGCTGCCGCTCGGCCCAGGCGCGGATCTCGGCCGTACGGTAGCCGTGGCCGCCGTCCGCCTCGAGCCGACGGGTGCACAGCCACAGGGGGTGGGCGACGTCCAGGACGTTGCAGGCGTTCTCCTGGCCCGCGCCGAAGTACCGCGCGTCGCGGGCGTGGTCCAGGACCGCGTCCACGACCCGTTCCGGGTGCGGCACCGGCAACCCGAACTGGGCGAACGAGCCGCGCGTCAGCCGGTAGTAGCCGTTGACCACCTGCAACCGGCCCGCCTCGGGCGAGGGGGTGCCCCACATCCCGGTCCACGGATCCGCGCGGTCGAGCAGCCACCCGAACAGCGCCTCCACCGCGCCGGGTTCCATACCCCCGTCCCCACTCCCGTCCTCGGAACGCCGCAGGTTCCAGTGGGCGGCGGTGGCCCAGGCATCCACCCAGGCACCGGCGCCCCACGCCTCGTCACGCCAGGGCAACTCGTCCAGTCGGCCGACGAGGTGACGAGCAGTCATCTTCTGTACTGCGCGCACCGGATGGGGCAGGGAGGAGCCCAGCAGGTCGAGTGCGTAGCCGACACAGAGGACGTGGTACAGCGCCGCGCCCGCCCGAGGGAAGCCGTCCTCCGACAGGTTCTCGCCGAACTCCGGCACCAGCCCGGTGCGCGGATCCTGGAGCGCGGCCAGGCGTCCCCTGTGCTCGTCGGCCGTGAGCTGCTCGGGCGCCGATCCCAGGAGCAGGTCGGCGATCTCCACGGCGTCGCAGTGGGCCCGAACGGTGGGCACTTCACCGGGACGGTCGACGTAACGGTCACCGTCCCAGCTGCGGGCGAGGAGGTCGGGGGCCTGGGCACGGACGATGTCGGCGAAACGGGTCAGCTCGTGACCGGCGAGGCTGCTCGACGCGGTACGGCCGACACGGTTCGGTCCGGTGTCGTGCCGGTCGCGGCTCGCCCCGCCGTCCCGTCGGTCGCGGATATGACGGGCCGGGTTCCCGGCGGCCACCGCCCAGGCCGGCAGGTCCCTGGTCACCACCGCTCCGGCACCGATCACACAGTGGTCGCCGATGGCCACCCCGTCCACCACGACCACGTGCGAGCCGATCCACACGTCGTCCCCGATCCTGATGCCCCGGCTGGTGAGGGGCTGTTGGAAGACCGGGCGGTCGGGAGCCATGGAGTGGTTGAAGCCGAGGAGTGAGGTGTGCGCCCCGATCCGGACCCCGCTGCCCAGCACCACGGCACCACGCACGGTCGTGAACGGGTTGAGCGTGCAGTCCTCACCGGCGGTCAACTCCCCGGTCACATAGGCGTGGGCGGCGATGTACGAGCCCTCCCCGAGCCGCAGCCGGTCCGGGAACACCGCCGCCGACTCGGCGACGTAGCACCACTCGCCGATCTCAGTGTCCCCGCCTATCGACTGTTGCCGTTCTCGCTGGGCCGAGCGCTGATCCTCGCTCGCCTCCCCGGCGAACAGCCACGGACAGTGGTCGAAGTGCCGCACGGACGGTACAGGTCGCAGATCCATGAACCGCACGCTAGCGACACCCCCTCGGTAGCGCGGGGAGTGATCTGCCTCACAGGCTGTCACGGCGGTCGCACCGGCGGTGTCTTGAGGCCGAACCCCTGCAGCCGAAGGAGACACCATGACGGAGAACACCGGTATGACGGAGAACGTCGACGTGGTCGTGATCGGTGGCGGATACGCCGGCGTCATGGCGGCCGATCGCCTGACTCGGCGCGAGGGCGTGACGGTGACTCTGATCAACCCGCGCCCGACCTTCGTCGAGCGGATCCGCCTGCACCAGCTGGTGGCCGGTTCGCACGACGCGGTCGTCGACTACCGGGAGGTCCTGGCCGACGGCGTCCGGCTGGTGGTCGACACCGTGACACGCATCGACGCGGCCGAGCGCGCGGTGCGGCTGGCGACGGGCGGCACGGTCACCTACGACTACCTGGTCTACGCGGTGGGCAGTGGCAGCGCCGACCCGACTGTCCCCGGGGCGGCCGAGTTCGCCTACCCGATCGCCACATTCGAGGAGGCGCGGCGGCTGCGGCCGGTCCTCGACGCCGCGCCCGCCACGGCCGCGGTGACGGTCGTCGGCGCCGGCCCGGCCGGCATCGAGACCGCCGCCGAACTGGCGGAGCAGGGCCGCACCGTGACCCTGGTCTGCGGAGAGGTACTCGGCCCGTACCTCCACCGTCGGGGCCGACGCGCGGTGGCCGAGCGGTTCGCCGAACTGGGGGTGACCGTGCTCGAAGGCCCCGACGCGACCGTGACGGCTGTGACGCGCGACGCCGTCCGGCTCAGTGGCGGCCGCGAGCTGCCGAGCGCGGTGACCGTCTGGACCGCCGGATTCGGCGTGCCGGACCTGGCAGCCCGCAGCGGGCTGAGCACCGACGCCCTGGGCCGCCTGCTCACGGACGAGACCCTGACGAGCGTGGACGACGTACGCATCGTCGCGGCCGGCGACTCGGCGGCACCGTCGAACCTGCCCCTGCGGATGAGCTGCCAGGCCGCGATGCCGTTGGGCGCGCGGGCCGCCGACACCGTGCTCAGCCGGATCGCGGGTGAGCTGCCCTCGCCCCTCAACCAGGTGTTCGCCGGACAGTGCATCAGCCTGGGCCGACGCGCCGGCATGTTCCAGTTCGCCCACCGGAACGACGTGGCGGTGTGGTTCCACATCGATGGTCGCCCTGGCGCGAAAATCAAGGAGTTCGTGTGCACGGGCATCGTCAAGCATCTGGCGGGCGAGGCACGCAAGCCCGGTTCGTACAGCTTGCACCGCGTCTCGGGAGGGGCCAAGCGCCGGCAGTTGCTGGAGGCCGAGCACGGTGAGGCGCGGGCCACCGCCGGACAGAAGGTCACGCTCTGAGCAACGGACGAACCCGTGAACCTCGCTCTGTGGCGCACGCGGACCTTCAGCGCGAACACCGGGCCGCCCTCGCCGGACTGCCGGCCGCTGTCGGCCTGACCCTGCCCGCCGTTGTCCACATCGCACCGGTCATGGTGCCGGTTTCCGCCGTCTGCTGGGTTCTGCCGGCGGCGGAGGGCGATGATCACCCATGGCCGCCTCGGCCCCTTCACGTTCGTGATGCTGAACGCGGCCTGCTCGGCGCTCGCGCTCTGCGTCGCGTGGGGCCGCTTCGGCTTTCAGGCTTTCACCGGCCAGTGGCCCCCAGGAAAGGGATCGACAGATGAGCGACCACGCCACCGACCCGGCGACCGAGACCTTCGTCGCCCACCGCAACCTGCTCTTCACCGTCGCCTACGAAATGCTCGGATCCGCGGCCGACGCGGAAGACGTCCTCCAGGAAACCTGGCTGAGATGGGTCAAGGTCGACTTGGAGGAGGTCCGCGACCAGCGCGCCTACCTGGTCCGGATCACGACCCGGCAGGCGCTCAACCGGCTGCGTTCCCTGACTCGCCGCAAGGAGTCGTACGTCGGCCAATGGCTGCCCGAGCCGCTGCTCACCGCGCCGGACGTGGCCGAGGACGTGGAGCTCGCCGAGAGCGTGTCGATGGCGCTCATGCTCGTCCTGGAAACGCTGTCGCCGACCGAGCGCGCCGTCTTCGTGCTGCGCGAGGCCTTCGACGTCAGCTACGACGAGATCGCGGCCGCCGTCGACAAGAGCCCCGCGGCCGTCCGCCAGATCGCCCACCGTGCCCGTCGGCATGTCGAGGCCCGTCGACCGCGCGAGGTGGTCTCCGCGAGCGAGACCCGGGCGGCTCTGGAGGCGTTCCGGCGCGTACTCGAGACCGGGGACCCGCAGGACCTGCTCGACGTGCTCGCCCCCGAGGTCGTCCTCATGGGCGACGGCGGCGGCATCAAGCAGGCCGCACTGCGACCGATCACCGGCGCCGAGAAGGTGGCCCGCTTCATGGTCGGTGGTCTCGGCAAGAACAAGCGCCCGGTCACCGTCGCTCCCACCGTGGTCAACGGCAGCCCAGCACTCCTGGTACGTCTGGACGGCGAGATCGACGGCGTCATGGCCATCCAGGTCGAGGACGCCCGCATCACCGGTCTCTACTACGTCCGCAACCCGGAGAAGCTCTCCCGTCTCGCCTACGAGACCCCGCTCACCCTTCGCTGACGCACCACCAGCAGACGCGGCGGCGTCGGCCCGGGACCGCCGCCCCGGGCCGACGGCACCTGCACCCCCTCACCAGCGCGGGAGCCTGAGCTCGTACTCCGGCTGGATCCGCCGCATGTATCCGGTGTCGTCACGGCCGCGCATCCCGGAATCCACGTACACCCGGTGCTGCCGCTCCAGGGCGTCGTGGTCCAGTTCCACCCCGAGACCCGGGCCGGTGGGGACCTTGACGGCGCCGTCGCGCAACTCCAGCGCGCCGGGGACGATCACGTCGTCCGCCGAGTTCCACGGGTAGTGCGTGTCGCAGGAGTGGTCCAGGTTCGGGATGGCGGCGGCCACATGGGTCATGGCGGCGAGGCTGATGCCGAGGTGCGAGTTGGAGTGCATGGACAGCGCCAGCCCGAACGCCTCGCAGACGGCGGCCAGTTCACGGGTGCGGCGCAGCCCGCCCCAGTAGTGGTGGTCGGTCAGCAGGACCTGGATCGCGTTCTGCTCGATGCCGGGCCTCAGATGCTCCCAGGCGACCACGCACATGTTGGTCGCCAGCGGCAGCGGTGAGTCCCTCGCGACCTCCGCCATACCGGGGATGCCCTGGGTCGGGTCCTCCAAGTACTCCAGTACGTCGGCCAGTTCGCGAGCCACGTACTTCGAAGTCTCCACCGTCCAGGCCGTGTTGGGGTCCAGACGCAGCGGCTGTCCGGGGAAGGCCTTTGCCAGCGCCCTCATCGCGGCGATCTCCTCGTCGGGCGGGAAGACCCCGCCCTTGAGCTTGAACGACCGGAAACCGTACCGCTCCTGCATCAGCCGCGCCTGCTCGACGACGCCGGCCGGGTCCAGGGCCTCGCCCCAGTCGTCGCCGACGGCCGCGCGGCCGTCGAGGGCGGGGTGCTCGGCCCACTTGTAGAAGAGGTACGCGGCGAACGGCACCGAGTCGCGGACCGCGCCCCCGAGCAGGTCGCTGACCGGACGCCCGAGCAGCTTGCCCTGCGCGTCGAGGCAGGCCACCTCCACCGCGGACGTGGTCCAGCCCCGTTCGTGGGAGCTGGGCACGGTCGGCAGCAGGGCGGCGTCGATCGCGGCCGTGACGGCCGTCGTGTCGAAGACGTCCATCCCGACGACCACCTGCGCCGCCGCCTGAAGTCGCTCCAGCCGTACGGTGCCACCGGTCGACTCGCCGAGCCCCACCGTGCCGTCCTCCAGCACGAGTTGCAGGATCACCCGCAGTGCGAGGGGCTCATGGACTCCGTTGGAGTTGAGCAGCGGCGGGTCGCCGAAGGCGATCGGGGTGATGATCAGTTCGCGGATCCTCGTGTCACCTGCGGTGCTCATACGGCGATCACCTCCAGGCCGTGGTCGACGAGCTTCGCGAGCCGGGCGATGTGCTCCGGCGTCGGGTCCAGCAGAGGTGCCCGTACCCCGCCCACGTCCAGGCCGCGCAGCGCCACCCCGGCCTTGACGAGGGACACGGAGTAGCCGGGGACCTCGTCACGCAGGGCGACGAGGGGGCCGTAGAACTCGTCGAGCAGCGTGTTGACGAGAGTCTCGTCGCCGTCGGCGAGCGCGCGGTGGAAGGCCAGGGCGATCTCCGGGGCGAAGGCGAACACCGCGGAGGAGTACAGGTCGACGCCGATACCGCGGTAGGCCGGCGCGGTCATCTCGGCGGTGGGCAGGCCGTTGAAGAACTGGAAGTCCGCCCCGCCCGGTACCGCGCGCACCGCGCGGACGATGCGCTGCATCCGCTCGATGTCACCGACGCCGTCCTTGAGGCCGACGACGTTCGGCAGAGCGGCGAGCTCGGCGGCCGTGGCCTCGGTGAGCAGGGCCGTGCCGCGCTGGTAGAACACGACGGGCAGGCGGGAGGCGGCGGTGACCTCCTCGACGTAGCGCACCAGCCCCCGCTGCGGGGCGCTCACCAGATACGGCGGCAGCAACAGGATGCCGTCGGCGCCCGCCTGTTCGACGCGGGCGGCCTGGTCGCGGGCGACCGGCGTGGGGCCGCCCGCGGCGGCCAGGACCGGCACCCGGCCCGCGGTCGTCCGGGCCGCGACCCGCGTGGCCCGCTCGATCTCGTCGGACGTCAGAGCGTGGAACTCGCCGGTGCCGCAGGCGACGAACACACCGCCCGCGCCCGCGGCCACACCGGCCTCGATGTGCTGGGCGAGCAGTCCCTCGTCCAACGACCCGTCCGCCGCGAACGGCGTGACCGGAAAGAACAGCACTCCGTGGAACTTCATGTCTCCCTCGTGACTACAAGTGTGTGTGGGGGGTGGGACAGCGGGATCAGCCCTTGGTGGCCCCGGCCGCGATGCCGGAGACCAGCGAGCGCTGGAGGAGCAGATAGACGATCAGACTGGGCACGAGGGCGATGACCGCACCGGCGAGCACCACCCCGGAGCCGACCTGGGGGTCGGTGCGCAGGATGGACAGGGCGACGGTGACCGTGTAGTCGGTGGGGTCCTTGGAGGCGATCAGGGGCAGCAGGTACTGGTCCCAGATCATCACGAAGCCGAGCACGCCGGCCACTCCGAGGGCGGGCTTGCACAGCGGCAGGACGACCTGCCACAGCATCCTGAACTCGCCCACACCGTCGAGCCGGGCGGCCTCCTCGATCTCGGTGGGGATGTCCTTCATGAACTCGGTCAGGAGCATCACGGAGAAGCCCCAGGCGCCGAGCGGCAGGATCACGCCCCAGACGGTGCCCTTCAGATCCAGGCCGACCACCGGAACGTGACCGAGGACCAGGGACAGCGGGATCGCGATGACCTCCTCGGGCAGCATCATCGTCAGCATGAACAGGGTCAGGACCAGCGCCTGGCCACGGAACCTGTGCCGGGCCAGCGCGTACGCGGCGAGCACCGACACCGCGAGCTGCAGCAGCAGCGCGCCGCCCGCGATGAACAGCGAGTTGCCGAAGTAGTCCCAGATCCCGCGCTCACCCGCGACCTCGAAGTTCTGCAGCGTGCTGTGGTGCGGGAGGAAGGACAGCGAGGAGCCGCTGGCGTGCGTGGTGAAGGCGCCGGAGAGGATCGTCAGGAACGGCGCCGCGAAGACGCCGAGCGCGATCGCGCACAGCAGGATCCGCAGACCCCAGGAGACGCCCGGCCGGTCGCTCCAGCCGAGCGCGGTGTCGAAGCGTGCGGGGGTGGCGCGCCGGGACTCGGCGGACGTGCCCTTCCCGGCGGCCGGGGCCGATGCCCGGACGGGGTCGATGGCGGGGGCGCTCATCGGACGTCTCCCCTCTTGCGGAAGTAGTTGACCGTGACGGTCAGCAGCAGGGTCACGCAGAGCAGCACCACGGAGGCCGCGGAGGCGCCGCCGATGTCGTTGCGGGTGAAGCCGAGCGTGTAGGCGCGGGTCATCCAGACCTCGGTGGACCCGGCCGGGCCGCCTCCGGTGAGGACGTACACCTCGGTGAACACGCGCAGTCCGCGGATCGCGGCGAGGGTGAGGACGATGCTCAGGGCGGGGCGGATCGCGGGCAGTGTCACGTGCCGCAGCCGCTGCCACAGCGAGACGCCGTCCATCGCGGCGGCCTCGTACAGGGTCCGGTCCACGCCGGCGAGTCCGGCGAGGATGATGACCATGTTGTAGGGGGCGAGCATCCAGATGCTCATGACCATCGTGGCCCACAGCGCGGTGTTCGGGTTGTCGAGGAACTGCGTGGGCCCGAGGCCGAGGAAGCTGAGGCCGTGGTTGATCAGACCGTCGGAGGTCGGGTAGTACAGCAGCCGCCACATCTCGCCGACCACGGCGGTCGCGGTGACCACCGGCAGGAAGACGGCCGTACGCATGATCTTCAGGGACCGTGCCTGGCCTTCGAGGAGCAGCGCCAGCAGGAAGCCGACGACGATCGCGCCGAGGGACTGGCCGAGACCGAGGAGGAGGGTGTGGCCGATGGCGTCCTGGAAGCGGTGGTCGGTCAGGACCCGGGTGTAGTTGTCGAGGCCGACCCACTTGTCCCCTAGGAAGGGCCGCACGTCGAAGAAGCTCAGCCAGACGCCCTTGCCCATGGGCAGGAACTTGAAGACCAGGGCGATCAGCAGCCCCGGGGCGAGGAACACCCAGGGCAGGACGGCCTTCTTGCTGAGGACCCGGGCTCTGCGCGCCACGGGCGGTGTCACGGTAGCGGTCATTTCAACAGGTCCTGGTCCTTGAGGTCACCGGCGAGGGTGTCGTTGAGTTCCTTGAGGCTCGAACTGACGTCGCTGCCGCAGTACGTGAAGATCGCGTTGAGGGTGTCCGCGGTGTCCTGCTTGATGGGGGCGAAGTCGAGCGCGTTCGGGAACTGCTCCGAGGCGTGCTCGTAGGCCTTCTGCACGACGTCCCAGCGGGCGTCGTGGTGCACCTTCGCGGCGTCCAGCGTGGAGTTGGCGGGGATACGCACGACGGGCTGGTGGCCGGCGTCGTCGGCCATGGCGATCTTCTGGCCCTCGGGGGAGACGAGGAAGGCGCCCAGGGCCTGCTCCTGCTTCGTCTTGCCGGTCTTGGCGCCGAAGTAGACGTTCTCGCCCTCGGCCAGCACGTCGGACCCTGCCGGACCGGCGGGGGCGGCCACGACCTCGTACTTGCCCTTGCCGACCGTGCCGTCGAACGTGGCCATGTTGTAGGGGCCGGTGAGGTACATGCCGGCGTTGCCGTCCTGGAAGTTGGTTGCGGTGCCGGTGATGGCCGTGACCGCTCCCGGCTGGATGACACCGTTGTCACCGCAGAAGAGGTTGTCCTTCATCCAGGTGACGGTGCGCACGGCCGCCGCCGAGTCCATGGCCGGGCGGTAGCGGCCGTCGCCGTCCGCTTGGATGATCTTCGCGCCGCCCTGCCAGAGGTAGCTGGCGCCCCACCAGGCGGCGTAGCCGTTCTGGGCGCTGCCGGGGACGACCATGCCGTAGGTGTCGGCCTTGCCGTCGCCGTCGGGGTCCTCGGTGGCGAAGGCCTCGGCGACGGTGAGCATCTGCTGCCAGGTGGTGGGCGCCTTCAGGCCGAGCTTGTGCAGCCAGTCCTTGCGGATCATCAGGGTCATGGCCTGGCGGGAGTAGGGGATGCCGTAGTGCTTGCCGTCCAGGCCCACCGTGGACGACCAGCTCTTGCCGCTGATCTGGTCGCTGCCCGCGATCGACTTGGGATCGACGGGCTTGAGCAGACCCTGCCTCTGGTAGCTGCCCATCAGGGCGGTGTCGTTGATCATGACGTCGGGCAGGTCCTTGGTGGACGCCCGGCTCTGGAGCTGCTGGTCGAAGTTGACGACCGGCTGGTAGTCGACCTTGATGCCGGTCTTCTTGGTGAAGGCGGCGAACACGCGGTCGTAGGTGGCGGCGGAGGGAGGGTCGCTCCGGGTCCACACCTCCAGCGTGTTCGGGCCCGCGCTGCCGGCACTGTCGGAACCGGAGCCACAGGCGGCTGTGGTGAACGCCAGCCCTGCGACAGTGATGACGGCAGTGAGGCGGCGACGTCGTCGGCGATCGCCCATGGGCACTCTCCGTTCATATTCGTGAACTCGCTTCACGAATCTAAATAATCGCCCAAGCTACGAACTGTCTCTTCCGCATGTCAATACATGGCTGAAATGTTTCACCGGTGCCACACCTCAGTGAGGGTGAGCTTGCCCGATGCACGAAACGGGGAGGAACAGGCGTCCAGGCGTACGGCCGGATCTCTCCCATGGGCGGCCTGCTCGGGTACACACTGCTGCACATGCACCTCACCATTCCCTGGCACCTGCGTGAACGTGACGCCCCCGCCCTCGGCACGCCGACCGCGCTCGCCGAGGCCTGGTTCGGCGGTACGAAATGAGCCGCCGCCCGACACCCATCGGCGACGAGGGGCCCGGTGCCGTGGCGGCGCGACTCACCGGGCGTCCGGTGCGCACCGTGCGCCCGCTGTCCGGCCCGCTGACCGAAGTCACCCTGGCGGACGGGCACGCGGTGGTGGTCAAGCGGGGCGAGGGCCCCGGCACGGTGCGGGCCGAGGCGGCGGGGCTGCGCTGGCTGGCCGAGGCCCGAGCGGTCCAGGTCCCGGCCGTCCACGGGGACGATCCGCGATGGCTGGTGATCGACCTGGTTCCCGAGGGACGCCCGAGCGCGGCTGCCGCCGACCGGTTCGGCCGGGACCTGGCCGCCCTGCACGCCTGTGGCGCCCCCGCGTTCGGTGCCCCACCGCCCTGCGGCCCCGAGGACGCGTACATCGGACGCGCCCCCATGCGCAACACCGAGGGTGGCGACTGGCCCGACTGGTACGCCCAGCACCGGGTGCTGCCCTACCTGCGCCTGGCGGTCGACGCCGGCACCGTACGTCCCGCCGAGGCCGTCGTCGTCGAAGAGCTCTGCGGGCGGCTGCCGGAGCTGGCCGGCCCGGCCGAACCACCGGCCCGGCTGCACGGCGATCTGTGGAACGGCAACGTGCTGTGGGGCGGCGACGGCCGGGTGTGGCTGATCGACCCGGCCGCGCACGGCGGCCACCGCGAGACCGACCTCGCGATGCTCCACCTCTTCGGCTGCCCCCACCTGGACCGGGTACTGGAGGGGTATCAGCAGGAGGCGCCGCTCGCCGACGGCTGGAGGGACCGCATCGGGCCGCACCAGCTCTTCCCGCTCCTGGTGCACGCCGTGCTCTTCGGCCGCGGCTACGCCGAACAGGCCCTCAGGTCGGCGCGAACGGCGCTGGCGCGCTGACCCGCCGAGCGGAACAAGGTCAGGAGGGCTCGGTCCGCTCGGCGTTCTTCTGCTTGATGCGGGCCGTCTCCTTGCGTACCTCGGCCTGGGTGGCGCGCTCCTTCTCCAGCCAGTCGGGCTGCTCCTGCCTGAGCGCCTCGATCTGCTCGGTGGTGAGCGCCTCCGTGACGCCGCCGCGGGCCAGCCCGGCGATGGACACGCCGAGCCTGGCCGCCACCACGGGGCGCGGGTGCGGGCCGGTGCGTCGCAGCTCCCGCAGCCACTCGGGCGGGTTCGCCTGGAGCTCGTTCAGCTCGGTGCGGGTGACGACGCCCTCCTGGAACTCCGTGGGGGTGGCCGGGAGGTACACACCCAGCTTCTTCGCCGCGGTCGCGGGCTTCATCGTCTGGGTGCTCTGGTGCGACTTCATGGTGTCCAGACTATCGACCGCGCGCAGGCCCTTTGACCACGGCGGGTAGCCTGGCGAGGTGACTGGCTCTGCGGCATCCCCCTCGTTCCGGCTCGCCTACGTCCCCGGAGTGACCCCCGGCAAGTGGGCGCGGATCTGGAACGACCGTCTGCCCGACACCCCGCTGGAACTCGTCGCGGTCCCGGCCGCCGAGGCCTCCCGTGTGTTGCGCGACGGCGACGCGGACGCCGCGTTCGTACGGCTCCCCGTCGACCGTACGGTCTTCAGCGCGATCCCCCTCTACACCGAGACGACGGTCGTCGTGGTCCCCAAGGACCATGTCATCACGGCGGTGGACGAGGTGTCGTGCGCCGAACTCGCGGAGGAGACCGTGCTGCACCCCCTCGACGACGTCCTGGACTGGGAACGGCCGCCGGGGGAGCCCGCCTTCGAGCGGCCGGCCACCACGGCCGACGCGGTCGAGCTGGTCGCGGCGGGCATCGGCGTCCTCGTCGTCCCCCAGTCGGTGGCACGTCTGCATCACCGGCGCGACCTCACCTACCGCCCCGTCGTCGACGCCCCCCAGTCCGGTGTCGCCCTCTCCTGGCCCGAGGACGCGACCACCGACCAGGTCGAGGACCTCATCGGCATCGTCAGGGGCCGTACCCCGAACAGCACCAGGGGCCGCGCCAAGCCCGCGAGCGAGTCCGGTGCCGAGCGGGGGCGCACCGAGAAGAGCACGTCCGCGCCCCGCAAGAACGCCGGGCAGGGATCCCGGGGCGGGGGCTCCGCAGGCACCCGAGGCGGTACCGGCCGCGCCGGTGGACGCTCCGGCTCCGCCGGCGCCCCGAAGGGGACCCGGCGGGGCAAGCCGCGCCGACGGTCCTAGTTGCCGGAACACGGCAGTGGAAGGGAGCCCCCTCCGCCGATGTGACGGTCCGTCGAGGTGCGTGAGGGCTTCAGGCCCTCAGATCTCCTGTTCCGGCCAGCCCAGCAGCCGTGCCCCGATGACCGCCGTCTGGAGCGTGTACCGGTGCATCGGGTCGGGCGGGTCCGCTCCGGTCAACTGGTGGATGCGTTCCAGGCGGTAGGTCAGGGCCCGCACACTGAGGGCCAGGCGGCGCGCGGCCTCGGCGGCCGTGCAACCGGACTCGAAGTACACCTCCAGGGTGCGCAGCAACGGCTCGGCTCCGCCCCGGGCGTTCCGCAGTGGACCCAGCGCGCTGAGCACCAGGTCGGCCATGGCCTGCCGGTCCCTGGTGAGCACCGGGTAGACGAGCAGATCGGCGGCGCGCACCACCGGCTCGTCGAGCGTCAGCCGGTCCGCCAGGTCGAGCGTGCTCAGCGCCTCCTCGTACGAGTGCACCACACCGCCCGCACCGGGCTGGGGGCGCCCGATGGCGACGCGGCTGCCGTCCGTCGCCGCGTGTGTCAGCTTGGCGAAGTGGGTGAGTACCTCGGGCTGGTCGCCCGGCGCTACACAGATCAGCAGGCCGCTCTTGGTGGCGAGCAGGATCCGCCGGTCACCGAAACGGGAGATCAGCGCGGTCTCCACCCGGCGGGTGACGGGCGCGGTGTCGTCGTACGCCTCGGGTCCCCGGGCGACCGCGACGGCGTGCGCGTGCGAGAGGAGGAGTCCGAACCGTTCGGCGCGTTCCGCGAGCCGGCCCAGGTCGCTGCGTCCGTAGAGCAGGTCGTCGATGAACTCGCGGCGCGCGGCCTCCTCCTGGCGCACGGCCTGCCGTTGGGCCCGCTCGTACCCTTCCGCGAAGGCGTCCACCGCCTGCGCCACCGCGCTCAGGACACCGTCCGCCGCGCCCGGCGCGTCGGGCCACGCCGACCGGGTGGCCTCCAGGTGCTGCCGGACCAGAGCGCGCAGGCTGAGCCCGTCGTGCGCGGCCCGTTCCCCGAGCGCACGGCGCTGGTCCAGTGCGGCGCGGGTCGGACGCCGACCGGTGACGGAGACCTCCGCCAGCAACTCGGCGTACCCGTCGACATAGTGCTCAGCCGCCCCCGGCTCGGCCACCGAAGCCCCCTTGGTTTCCCCGCTGCCACTCCGCCACCCCTGGCACCGTTGACGCGTTCTTGACACCGTCGGCACCGTGAACGTAGTCAACGTTGCCGGAACACGGCAATGCGGGCCGTCGGTCTGGTCGGGCATCATGGTCGCGGGGAGCCGCAGGAACCCGGTGCCGGGCCGACGAAGGGCCACGGCACCGGGTTCCTGCACAACAGCCTGCGGATCAGCGCGCGTAGGACGCCTTCCGTGCCGTCCGCACCACCGTGTCGCCGTCGGCCCGTCCCAGCAGCCCGGCAGACACCCACGAGTCCACCGTGCTCCGCACCCGCGAGACCAGCGCGTCCTTGTTCCGGAACGGGGCCGCGGCCCAGACCTCGTCCAGCAGAGTCGTCCCGTCGCTCTTCGCGGGGTTGGCCACACCGGAGTCCAACGAGCCGAACACGACCCGCGGTTCTGACCGCCGGAAGTAGGCGTGGGTGGGGTCCTCGGTGCCCTCGAAGAACGGCGCGAACTCCGTGCCGTCGAGGGTGTGGTGGAGCGG
Source organism: Streptomyces sp. NPDC006332 (assembly GCF_040612855.1). Taxonomy (NCBI): domain Bacteria; kingdom Bacillati; phylum Actinomycetota; class Actinomycetes; order Kitasatosporales; family Streptomycetaceae; genus Streptomyces; species Streptomyces sp. NPDC006332. The sequence continues at coordinate 65,245 of NZ_JBEXRA010000021.1, read as the reverse complement.
TTCGCCGCTCACCGGGGTCAGGGAGGGCAGCAGATCTCCGGAGAGCCCGGCGTTGCGGTACAGGCCGAAGTGCAGGTGGTCCGTCGCGGGATCACGGGCGACGAGGTTGACCGGCCCGTAGAAGAGGGTCTGCAACGACGGGTCGTCGAGGGCCTTCTCCACCCGCAGCCGGAAGGGCATGGCGACGCGCACGGTGTCACCGGGGCGCCACGTCCGGGAGACGGTGAAGTAGCTGCCCGGTGTCGGAGTGCCGGACACCGCACGCCCGTTGACCGTCACCCGGAACCCGGCGGTCGCCCAGGACGGCACCCGCAGCCGCAGCGCGAAGGCCGCGCGCCGGCCTCCGATGGTGAGGGTGCTGCCCTGTTCCCTCGGGTAGTCGGTGGTCTGGGTGACCGTGACACCCTTCTCCGCCCAGGTCAGCTCGGACGGGCTGTACAGATTGACGTACAGGGCGCTGCCGTCGGCCTGCCTGAAGTACACCGAGTCCTGGTACTTCGTGGCGCTCTCCATGCCAGTGCCCTCGCAGCAGGTGGTGCCCTGCTTGGGCGTGTAGTCCCGGACATGACCGGGAGTCAGCCCGATGAAGTACGTGACGAGGGGCTTCTCCGCGTCCGCCGTGTCCTGCTTCGAGCCCAGCACCTGGTTGTAGAGGGCCCGCTCGTAGTAGTCCATGTACTTCGGTGACTGCTCGTGGAAGAACAGCATCCGGCTGAGCTTCAGCATGTTGTACGCGCAGCACGTCTCGGCGGTCGTGGCGCTGAGGGTGCCCGCGATCACCCCGGACGCCTTCCAGAACTCCGTGGTGCTGGTGCCGCCGATGCCGTACATGCGCCCCGGTACGACCATGCTCCAGAAGTTCCGGGCGGCGGTGAGGTAACGCTCCTCGCCCGTGGCGTCGTACAGCCGGACGAGCCCGGTGAAGATCGGGATGTGCTGGTTGGCGTGCAGGCCGTCGAGGATGTCGTGGTCCGCCGCGCACGCGTCGATGAGTTTGTCGAGGTCGAACAGCCGGGCCAGCGCGAGGTGTTCGGCCTTGCCGGACAGCGCGTGCAGATCGCAGACCGCCTCGACGATGCCTCCGAACTCGCCGCTGGAGAAGAGGCCCCACATGCGCTGCAGCGTGGCGGCGGGCAGCTTCGACAGCCGGGAGTACATCCAGTCGCACATGCCCGTCGCCAGGTCGAGTGCCCGGGCGTCGTCGGTGGCGGTGTACGCGTCGAGCAGACCCCGCAGGATCTTGTGCGCGGTGTAGTAGGGCGCCCACACCTTGGTGTAGTCGGATCCGGTCATCGACTCCAGCTGGATGAACTGCGTCTCCGGGTACGCCGCCAGGAACCCGGGATGGCTGGGCGCGCCCCAGGTGCGGCGCAGGGTGGCGGTGAGGCCCCGGCCGGAGGCGTCCGCGAAGACCGATCCCTCGGTCTCGTCGAAGGCGTACGACGCGAGGTCGCCCGGGCCGACGGGGGCGTCGGCGGCGCGGCTGTCCTGGAGGGCGCCGATCTCCGCGGCGGTGAGGGCCCGGGACCAGACGTTGAACTCGTCGACGGCGCCCGCGAAGACGGGGTCGGCTGGGTAGTTGGAGCGGCCGAGCCAGTTGTTGGCGAGGGTGCCGAGGGCCGCCGGGGTCAGGGACATGGACGTGTTCCGCGCGACGGCGGTGCCGTCCACGTACAGGGTGCCCGTGCCGCCCGCGAGGGTCACCGCCAGATGGCTCCACCGGTTCAGCGGCAGCGGCGCCGTGCCCTCGAGGCCCTGCTCACCTCCGCCGCCGCTGGTGGTGATGGCGAAGCGCGGCACGCCGCCCGCGTTGCGCGCGGCCAGATACAGGTAGCGGGTGGTGTCGTCGCCGAAGTCGAGGACCCGGGCCCAGGCGGCGTCGTGCGTGGGCTTCACCCAGACCGACAGGGTGAGCGCCGAGGCGCCTCCGAGCACGCCGGAGGGGAGGTCGACGTACTGGTAGGAGCCGCGGACCTGCTCCGGCGCCGTCCCGAACCGTCCCGCGCCGCTGAGTACGCGCGGTTCCTGCCGCAGCGCCTCGCGCACCTCGGTGAGCGCCTCGACGATGGTGCGGGTCTTGTCGATGAACACCTGCTCGCCGGTGCCGGCGTACGCCTGCGCCAGCATGGTGAGGAAGTGACCGGTGTAGTGCCCGCGGAGGTTTCCGTTGGCCTCGCCGTCCAGCCCCTCCCAGCCGCCGGGCGCGACCGCTCCGCCCGTGGGGAGACCGGCGTTGGCGCGGAAGACCTGCACCAGTCGGTTCACGTCGTAGCCGCGCGCGTGGTCGAGCATCAGCTGCCGCTTGTCGGCGAACAGCCCCTGACCGAGCGCCACCTCATCGAGGGCGAACGGCTGTACGGTCCACACGGATGGTGCCTCCGAAGCCGCGGCGACGGCCCGGCCGCTCGCCGCATACGAGAACGCGGGCGTCACCGCGGCGATCGCCGCCGACTGGAGAAGGTTCCGTCTGGAGAGGGGCGGTGCCATGTGTGCGCCTCCACGAGTCCATGGTTCCACGGGTGTTCACGGGTACCGCCACTGTTCGAGATGGCGAACGATGTGCGGATGATCGACCAGACGATAGAGAGGGGACGGGGGAGCGTCAACGGGGCGGGAGCGTTCAGTTCCGGCCGCGCTCGAGCCGCGTCCCCGGACCGCAGAACGGTCAAGCCGCCGACGCCGTGCGCGCCAGCCAGTCGTACGCCGCCCGGGCGGTGAACTCGGCCTGACCGCCCGGCAGGAGCAGATCCGCGGTGGCGAACTCCGGGGCGTCGGCCTGTGCGGCGATGTACGGCACGGCGACGCAGCGCATCCCGGCCGCGTGCGCCGCCGCTGCGCCCGGGGCCGCGTCCTCCACCACCACGCAACGGGCAGGCGCCGCGTCGAGTCGGCGGGCCGCCTCCAGGAACACGTCCGGCGCGGGCTTGCCCCGGGCCACCTCGTCGGCCGACACCGTGGTGCGCAGGTGCGCGTCCAGGCCCGTGCCGGCCAGGACCGCCTCGATGGCCTCGGGCGACGAACCCGAGGCCACGGCCATCGGGACGCCGTCCGTCGCCAGCAGTTCCACGAACTTGGCCATCTCGGGGTAGGTGCGCGTCGAGGTGCGGGCCAGCTCCAGGTAGAGCCGGTTCTTGGCGGCGAAGAGCTCGTCGGTGGAGGCTCGCAGACCGTACTGGTCCTTCCAGACGGCGATCGTCTCCAGCGTGCTGATCCCTACGAACCGCTCGTGGTCCGACCACGTGTAGTCCGCGACGCCGTGCGCGGCGAGGACCTGCCGGCCCGCCTCGTAGTAGTTCGGCTCGCTGTCCACGAGAGTTCCGTCGAGATCGAAGATGACCGAGGTTCCGCCGAGAATGCTCATGACGCCAGGATGTCAAAGGTCATTTCCGAGCTGCCCGCCCGATCGACTCCACCAGGGGCAGCAGCCGGTACGGGACGCGCTCACGCAGGGCCACCTCGGTGCGGGTGCGGACGACTCCCGGAAGGCTGATCAGCTTCTGGATCACGTCCTCCAGCTGCGCGTTGTCGCGCGCCACGACCCGGGTCAGCAGATCGCCGCTCCCGGTGATCGAGAAGGCCTCGACGATCTCCGGTACGGCGGCCAGCTCGTCGCCCACGTCGTCCAGATGCCCCTGGGTGACCTCGATGTGTACGAACGCCAGCACGGGGTGGCCGAGCGCGGCGGGGGAGAGGGAGGGGCCGGTACCGGTGACCACCCCGTCCCGCTCGAGCCGGTCCAGGCGGGCCTGCAGGGTGCCGCGGGCGATCCCGAGGATTCGGGCGTACTCGCGCACGCTCGTGCGGGGCTGCTCCAGCAGCAGCCGCAGGATGCGGGTGTCCAGCTCGTCCACGGACATCTGTCCGCCTCCTCTTGCTTGGTTCGTCGGCCGGCCCGGCTCGGCGCGTCCGGCTGGGGCGGGTCCGGCCGGCTCTGGTGAGTCCGTCCAGCTCAGGCGGGTCCGTCCGGCTCGTCTGGTCCGTTGGCTCGTCGGTGGACGGGCCGGAATCGGTATGGCTGTGCCAATGGTCCAGCATTTCGGAGGTCACTTGAGCCGACAGGGTCGGTAGTGCTCTCATGAGCCGGTCGATGGCGCTGCGGATCCCGCGGCGCCTTTTGCATGCCGGGAGTCGAAGTGCTCACTCGCACGAGGGGCCGGAGAGGGCGGGAAGCAGTGCTGAAGAGGGTGTTCGTGGCGCCGGACCCGGGGCGGGTACGCCTGCGGTTCGCGGCGCGTGCGGTGTTCGGGATCGGGTCGGCGGTGGTCCTGTGCGGGCTCGCCGGACACTCGCTCATCGGTGCGGTCGCCGGCGGACTCGCCGCGCTCCTGACCCTGTTCACCGTCACGGACGCGACGGTGCGCGGCCAGGCCGTCACCACCGCGCTGCTGCCCGCCGTGGGCCTGCCCGTGCTCGCCGCCGCGGCCCTCCTGCATGACCACCCCGTAGCGCGGGACCTCGCCTTCCTCGCCGTGGTCGGCGCCGGCGTGTACGCGCGGCGCTGGGGGCCGCGCGGGCACAGCCTCGGCGTGTTCGGGTTCATGACCTACTTCGTGGCGCAGTTCCTGCACGCCACCACCGACCGACTGCCGGAGCTGTACGCCGCCGTCCTGCTGTCCGTGCTCACCGCCGCGACCGTGCGTTTCGGAGTGTGGTGCTACGAGCGCCGGTTGCCCCCTGCCCCCGTTCCCGCCCCGCCGGGCGGCAGCGGTCTCGCCCGGGTGACCACCCGGCAGGCGATCCAGGCGACCGCGGGCGCGGGCTTCGCCCTGGTCGTGGGACAGCTGGTGTCCGGACAGCGCTGGTACTGGGCCGTCGGCGCCACCTGGTGGATCTTCGTCAACACCACCTCGCGCGGCGAGACCCTGGTGCGCGGCTTCCGCCGGGTCCTCGGCACCGTGATCGGCATCGGGCTCGGCCTGCTCGTCGCCCTCCCGCTCGACGGTGCCGTGCTGCCGACGGTCCTGATCCTCGCCGTCTGCGTCTTCGGCATCTTCTACACGGCCGCTGTGTCCTACACCTGGATGATGCTCTGCGTGACCCTGCTCGCCGAGCTGCTCTACGGCCTCCTCGGCGTCCTGGATCCCGGGCTGCTGGCTCTGCGGTTCCTGGAGACCGGCGTCGGAGCGGTCGGCGCGATGCTCGCCGTGCTCCTCGTCCTGCCCGTCACCACGCACACCGTCACCGACGGCTGGATCCTGCGGGCGCTGCACGGCGTGCGGGCCTGCACCGCCGAGGCCGCGGCCCGCCTGGCCGGCGACCCGCACGCCGATCCGGCGCCCCGCGCGGCCGAACTGGAGCAACTGCTCGGCCGGGTCCGGCTGTCCGTCGCCCCGCTGGTGCACCCGCTCAACCCGATGCTCGGCCGCAAGCGGCGCGCCCGTCGGGTCCTTGCCCTGCTCGACGACTGCGCGAGTGAGATCCGCGGTCTGGTCACCGTCGCCGCCGACCCTGAAGCCTCCCACGACACCCGCCTGACCATCGCCTGCCGACGGGTCGAGACAGCTGTGGAAGCGCTGACCGGGGGCGCGCTGACAGGTGGTGTCCCCGCGGACCCCCTGCGCGAGAATCCCGCGACCCCTGTGCCGCCGCGCGCGCCCGTGCCCGTACTCGCGTCGGCGCCCGCCCTGGCTCACCTGCACGGCCTGGAGCGTGCCCTCACGGAACTCGCCGCGCCCCTGCGGCGGGTCATCCTCCTCCCGCCCACTCCCGCCGCCCTCCCCGATCAGCAAACCGGCCCCTTGGTCTAGACCTCATGTGATCGGCTGCTACCGTCGCCCCACGGCACAGGACCGAGAGGGGACTGCGGTGGCACACGGCAGGCGGGGGCGGCGGGCCTTCATCGGGTCATTCACGGCGGCCGGAGGCCCGGGCATCGTGACGGCGGCCGTGACCGAGGGCAGCGGCGCGTTGACTCTCCTGGGCAGCCTGGACGGCCTGCCCGATCCGTCCTACCTGACCCTCGCCCCTGACGGCCGCACGCTCTACGCGGTGAGCGAGACCGCCGAGGGCGCGGTGGCCGCGTACAAAGTGAACGGCGACAGACCCGAGCCGACCGGTCCACGGGTGCCGATCGACGGAGACGGCCCCACCCACCTCAGCGTCCACGCCGGTCACGTCCTCACCGCCAACTACGGCTCCGGCAGCGTCACCGCGGTCCCCCTGCGCCCCGACGGCACTCTCGCGGGCGCGCCGTCCGGCGTGTTCCGGCACACCGGCTCGGGTCCGCACACGCCCCGCCAGCACGGCCCGCACGCCCACCAGATCCAGTCCGACCCGAGCGGCCGCTGGGCCGTCAGCGTCGACCTCGGCACCGACTCGGTGCGGGTGTGCACGCTGACCGACGGCGGCCTCGTACTCCACCGGGAGACCGCCCTACGGCCCGGCTCCGGCCCCCGCCACCTGGCCTTCCACCCCGACCGGGCGCACGCCTACGTCGTCAACGAACTCACCCCGACCGTCACCGTCTGCCGCTGGGACGCCGCGAACGGCACGCTGAAGCCGCTGGCCGAGACACCGGTCCTGCCAGGGCCCCCGGACGGCCACGCCTATCCCTCGGGGATCGTCGCCTCACCCGACGGGCGCTTCGTGTGGACCGCGATCAGGGGCGAGGACGTCCTGTCCACGTTCGCCGTCGAGGGCGAGACCCTGCGGCTGGTGGGCACGGTCCCCTGCGGCGGCCACTGGCCCCGGGCACTCACCGAGGCGGGCGGGTTCCTCTACGTCGCCAACGAACGCTCCGGCGACGTCACCTGGTTCGCCGTCGACCCGACGACCGGACTGCCGCACCTCGAGGGCGCGGTCGAGGTGACCGCCGCCTCCTGCGTGGTCATCGGCTGACCAGCCGCATGGCGAAGGGCCCGCTCCAGTGTGAAGCGGGCCCTTTCGCCGTACGGTCGTACGCCCGCGTCAGCGGACCGGCGTGCCCTGCGGCTGAGGCGGGGTGATGCCCAGCGCGGTGGTGTACTTGGCCAGGGCGAGCTTCCCGATCGCCGGGTAGGGGCCGAGCGCCTCGGCGGCGGAGCAGCCGACCTCCCGGGCCGCCTCCTCGATCAGGCCCGGATCGATCTCCGGCCCTATCAGATACGGCGCGAGCGCCAGCTGCTGCGAACCCGAGGACCGGAGCTGCTCGGCGACGGACACGATCGAGCCGTCCTGGTCGAGCGCCGCCGCCATCACCGGCACGGCCAGGCGCGCGGCGAGCAGCATGCCGGTGATCCCGGCCGCCTGCACCGCCTCGTCGCCGCCCACGGAGGCCAGGATGATGCCGTCCGCCGCGGTCGCCACGGTGAACAGCCGGGCACGGTCGGCGCGGGCCAGACCGGCCTCCGACAGCCGCACGTGCAGTGCCTCGGCGAGCAGCGGGTGCGGGCCCAGGACATCGGTCAGGTCGGCCGCGATCCGGCTCTCCATCACGGCCTGGCGGACCCGGCGCAGCAGCGCGCCGTCCGGACCGGCCAGCAGGGGCACGACGACCGCCACCGGGCCGTCGGGCTCCCTCACGTCCATCCCCGCGGCCTTGGCCTGCGCGTACCGCGCGGTGCGCTCCTCCGCGGCGTGCGTCAGCACGGCCTGCAGCGTGGGGAACTCCGCGTCGTCGCCGTCGAGGTACCCGATCCGGGCATCCAAGCCGGGGAGCTCGGAGCGCGCGATGCTCACGACCTCGTCGGCGAGACTGCGCGTGGCGACACCCGGGGTGCCCGGAACCGCGAGAACAAGCGCGGGGGCGCCCTCGGGAGCCGCCAGTGGCTCGGGTCGGCGGTGCCGCCCGGGCTGGCGAGGTCGCGGCATTCGTACTGGGAGGCCGGACGCGGGTCCAGTGGGGGAGCTCATGGCGTCGCATGTTACTGGTTTCCTGGGCTCCCCTGTTCGGGGAGGGTCCAGGTGAGCGGTATACGTCCGGTTTTGTCTGATGAGTCACGTACGGTTCAGAAGTGATCAGCGGATATACCGGTCGCGGCCACGTCGTTTCGTGGTAACGACGGACAGCATCGTCTCGTCACCCGGCAGAGTGAGCGAACCGGCGGCCAGAGCGGTCGCGATACGGACCGATCCCCGCAGCGGATCGCCCTCCGCGACCACCTGCCGCGCGTGCGGCAGCCGCCTCGTCAGCTCCTGGGCCAGCGGTACGACCAGCGGGTCTCCCATCCTGGCAAGGCCACCGGTGAGGGCGACGCGAGGTTCGCCGTCGGACGGACATACGGCAGCCGCGGAGTCGGCCATGTGCCGGGCGGCGGCCCGCAGGATCCCGGCGGCGACCGGATCGGCGTCGGCGCAGTCGGCCACCCGGGGCGCGAAGGCGGCGAGCACGGCCGGCCGGTCGGCGCGCGGATACAGCTTGCCGGGGAGTTCCCGAGCAGGGCCGAACACCTCCTCCGCGCAGGCCAGCAGCCGCGCGGAACCGTCCTCCCGTCCGTCATGGGCACGCAGGGCGGCCTCCAGCCCCGCCCGCCCGATCCAGGCACCGCCGCCGCAGTCGCCGAGGAGATGCCCCCAGCCGTCCGCCCGTCGCCAGCACGTCAGATCCGTGCCGATCGCGATCAGGCCCGTCCCCGCGGCGACGACCGCACCCGGTCGTGCGCCCAGGGCACCGGCGTAGGCGGTGACGGCGTCGGCCACGAGCGCGACCGTACGCACACCGAACTCCCTGGCCAGGGCGCTCGGGAGTTCGGCCCGCAACGCCTCGCCCAGGGTGGCGAGGCCGGCGGCACCGATCACCGCCGTGTCCAGCACACCCGTACCCGTCTCGGCGATCAAGGCGCGGACCAGGGGGACCAGTTGTTCCATGAAGTGCGTCGGGTCGATGCCACGGGCACCGGTGCGCACCGGCTGCCGGGACGTGCGTTCCGCCCGCGGGACGTTGCGTGCGGTACCGACCACCGCGCGAAGGCCGGAGCCGCCGGAGTCGACGGCGAGGAAACCGTCCCCCGCGCCGGTCACGGCAGGCGCCGGTCCACCGGCTGTCCGCCCTGACCGATCAACAGGTCGTCGGCCCGGCTGACGGGACGGGAGCCGGTGAAGCCGCGGTCGGTGGACGTGGGGGGCTCGAGCACTGGACGGGACACGCTCCCCTCCTTCCCGGTGACCGGTCGCGTGACCTGCTCGACCGGCTCGAAGGTCTCGACGAGGAGGAAGAGTAGCGCCTGAGGGATGGCTCCTGTGCGGAGACTTCCCTGCGTATGCGGGGCGTCTGTGTGTGCCAGTAGAGTGACGCGCCGTGGCACGACGACCGTTGAATGAACTTGTTGAAGCAGGCTGGGCGAAGGCTCTCGAGCCGGTGGCCGAACGTATCGCCGCCATGGGGGACTTCCTCCGGGCCGAGATAGCGGCGGGCCGGACCTACCTGCCGGCCGGAGCGAACGTCCTGAGGGCCTTCCAGCAACCCTTCGACGACGTCCGCGTCCTGATCGTCGGCCAGGATCCCTATCCCACACCCGGAATGGCCATCGGGTTGAGTTTCGCGGTCTCGCCGGAGGTGCGCTCATTGCCGGGAAGTCTGGAGAACATCTTCCGGGAGATGCACTCCGACCTCGGGCTGCCCAGGCCGTCGAACGGCGATCTGACGCCGTGGACGCGGCAGGGTGTGCTGTTGCTCAACAGGGCGTTGACGACGGCCCCGCGCAGCCCGGCGGCGCACCGCGGGAAGGGCTGGGAGGAGGTGACGGAGCAGGCTATCCGGGCGCTGGCCGCGCGCGGTAAACCGCTGGTGTCGGTGCTCTGGGGGCGTGACGCGCGTAATCTGCGGCCGTTGCTGGGGGATCTTCCGGCCATCGAGTCCGCGCACCCGTCTCCGATGTCGGCGGACCGGGGTTTCTTCGGTTCGCGGCCGTTCAGCCGGGCCAACGACCTACTCGTGCGGCAGGGTGCCCAGACGGTGGACTGGCGACTGCCGTAGGCCACCGTCTCCGCGGCGTCCGAACCTCTCGGAGACGTACCAGCACGTTCTCCGTCGTGCGGTCGATCGGGGCCGGGCGCCGGACGGGCGGTTACTTCAGCGCTCCCGCCATGACGCCGTTGACGAACTGCCGCTGGAAGGCGAAGAAGACCACCAGCGGGATGATCATGGAGAGGAAGGCGCCGGAGGACAGGACGTCGATATTGGTGCCGAACTGGCGGGTCTGCTGTTGCAGGGCGACGGTGAGCGGGGCGGCGTCAGGGTCGGCGAAGATGAGTGCGACGAGCATGTCGTTCCACACCCACAGGAACTGGAAGATGCCGAGCGACGCGATCGCCGGCCCGCCCAGCGGAACGACCACCCGGAGGAAGAGCCACAACTCCCCGGCGCCGTCGAGGCGGGCGGCCTCCAGCAGCTCACGTGGGATTCCCGCGAAGAAGTTCCGCAGCAGGAAGATCGCGAACGGCAGGCCGAAAGCGACGTGGAAGAGAACGACACTCACGATGCTGCCGAAGATCCCGATCTTCCCGAAGAGAGTGGTGATGGGCACCAGCGCGACCTGCAACGGCACCACGAGCAGCCCCACGATGAGCAGGAACACCCAGTCCCGGCCCGGGAACTCGACCCAGGCGAAGACATATCCGGCCAGTGAGCCGACCACCACGACCAGCAACGTGGCGGGGACCGTGATCAGCAGGCTGTTCATGAACGAGTGCGTGATCGTCGGGTTGTCCAGCAGGTCGGTGTAGTTGTGCAGGGTCAGCTGCGCGGGCTTGGTGAGGACCGTCCACCAGCCCGACGACTGGATGTCCAGCGGTCCGCGCAGCGAGGACAGCAGCAGGCCGACGGCGGGCAACAGCCAGAACAGGGCGACCGCCAGCAGAGCGAGCTGGGTGGCTCCGCCGGTGAGCCGACGTGCCGTGCGGGCGGCGGCGCCCGCACCCCTGCGGCCGGGGGCCCCGGTGACGTCTGCGGCGGTCTTGACGGTGCGGGCCGTCTGAAGGGTTGTCACCGTGACTTCTCCGTTCGGAACCGCTTGATGTTGAGGAACATGGCCGGCGCGACCAGGGCGAGCAGGAGGACGGCGAGCGCGCTGCCGGTGCCCTGGTCGTTGCCGCCGCCGAAGGACGCCAGGTAGAGCTGCAGGGCCAGTACGTTGGCGTCCTGCTGGCTGGCGCCGGGGGCGATGACGTACACCAGGTCGAAGATCTTCAGCACGTTGATCACCAGGGTGACCAGGACGACGCCCAGCACCGGTGCCAGGAGCGGCACCGTGATCCGGCGGAAGACCTGCCACTCCTTCGCGCCGTCGACGCGTGCGGCCTCCAGCAGCTCCCGGGGAATCCCGGCCAGCCCGGCGGCGATGAGGACCATGGCGAAGCCGGTCCACATCCAGACGTACGCGCCGATGATCGACCAGGTGACCAGGGTCGGGCCGAGCCAGTTGACCCCCGCGTACTGGGCGACGAAGTTCGTCGCGGGCAGGCGCATTCGCAGCGGTGAGGTGCCGACCCGGTCCGCGGGCAGGGTGAAGGTGCCGTCCTCGGCCGCGGTGGCGGTGGCGACGACCCGCCCGTCACGCACCGCCTCGATCCGGACGCCGGCGAGCGCCTTCTCTCCCTTGTCGATCTCACCGGGGGTGCCGCCACCGCCCGGCTGGAAGTCCAGCCAGACAGTGCCGCATACGGCGCCCGTCGGACACGCGTGTGGCGCGGCCGCCTGCCGGGCGTCGGTCAGGGTGGTGGGCTGCACTCCGACCAGGGCCAGCGCGGCCGGACCGTCGCCGGGGCTGATGGACTTGCCGGTGTAGGGGCCGCCGGCCGGGCCGGCCAGGGAACTGCCGGGACCCGCCACCCTGGGGTGGGCGCCGGGATACGCCGATGCCTTGAAGAAGGTGTCGTGGACGCCGGTCACCACCGCGTTGGCCACCCCCTTGTCGGGGTCCTGGTCGTAGACCAGCCGGAAGATGATTCCCGCGGCCAGCATGGAGATGGCCATGGGCATGAAGACGACCAGTTTGAACGCGGTGCCCCAGCGGATCCGCTCGGTCAGCACGGCGAAGATCAGGCCGAGCCCGGTGGCCGCGACGGGTGCGACCACGACCCAGATCGCGTTGTTCTTGAGAGCGACGAGGGTCTGATGGTCGGTGAAGACGCCCGTGTAGTTGGACAGCCCGACGAAATCGGTGAAGCCGTCGGGGCCGAAGAGGCTGCGTACCACCGACCACACGATCGGATACACCACGAGGGCGCCGAGCAGGACCAGCGCGGGCAACAGGAAGAACGCCGCGATCCAGCCGCGGCCACTCGGTGTCCTCCTGTCGCGGTGGGCGGGTCCCCCCGCCGCCGCGGGGGCGGCGGGGGAAGGAGGGGAAAGGGTCTGTGACATGGCGACCGCCTCAACCCGCCTTGGCGAACGCCTTCGTGGCGTCCGCTTCGAGTTGCTTCTGCGCGCCGGCGACGTCGGAGGGCTTGGCGAGGAAGTCCTGCAGGTCCTTCCACTCTCCCTGCCCCTTGGTTCCGCCGAATGCGGCCGGTGCCTGATCGGACATGTCGACCCGGATGTTGTCGCCGGCCGCGATCAGGTTCTTCGCGATGTTCCGTACGGTGGCGTCGCGGTAGTCGGAGAAGCCGACCGCCTTGTTCGGTGACAGGAAACCGCCCTGCTGTACGGCGATCGCCCCCGCCTGAGGGGAGACGAGGAAGCGCATCAGCGCCTGGGCGCCCTTGCCGTCCTTGAGCGCGACCGCCACGTCGCCGCTGCTCACCACCGGTGCCGCACCACCGTCCACGGCCGGGAACGGAAAGATCTTGGCGTCTGTGCCGACCTTGGCCTTGGTCTCCTGGGTGATGTTGGTGGCGATGAAGTCGCCCTCGTAGACGAGTGCGGCCTTGGGCGGGTCGGCGAAGACCTGGTCGACCGAGGTGGGGAAGTCGGTCTGCAGCGCGCCGCGCGCGCCTCCGGCGATCAGATCGGGCCTGCCGAAGAGCTGGCCCAGCGTGGTCAGCGCCTTGGTGACCGAGGGGTCGGTCCACTTGATCTGATGCTTCGTCAATTTGTCGTACATGGCCGGGCCGGCCTGGCTGAGGTAGACGTTCTCGAACCAGTCGGTGACCAGCCAGCCGTCGGCGGCGCCTATGGAGAACGGAGGGGTGCCGGAGTCGGACAGCGTCTGTCCGTCCTTGAGCAGTTGCTCCCAGGTGGTGGGGGTGGCGGTCAGTCCGGCCTGCTGCCAGAGCGCGGTGTTGTACCAGAACAGGGACTTGTTGGAGACCTTGAAGAAGACGCCGTACTGGGTGCCCTTGGAGGTGCCGAGGTCGCGCCAGGCGTTGCTGTAGTTCTGGTCCAGCTCCTTGGTCACTGCCGGCTGGAGCGGCTTGAGCCAGCCCGCCTTGGCGAACTGCTGGAGTACGCCGGGCTGGGGGAGCAGCGCCACGTCCGGTGGCGAGCCGCCCTGGATCTTGCTGCCGACGAAGGTCGACACGTTGTCGCCGGTGGGCACGAAGGTGGTGTGCGCTCCCGTCAGCTTGTCGAATTCGGCCAGCACCTTGAGGAAGTTCTTCTGCTCGGCGCCCGTCCATACGCCGGCCACCTGCAGGTTCTGCCCGTCGAGCTTGGGCAGGTCCAGCGTGGAGGCGTCCTGGGCGCCGGTCGTCGCCGGGGATCCGGTGGTGTCCGTGTCCGAGGAACCGCATCCGGCGGCCCCGATCATCAGGACGGCGACGGCCGTCAGTGCTGCCGCTCTGCCATTCATTGGGTCACTCCTTTGTGAAAGCGGACGAATCGTGCAGGGAGGGGCGGTGCGTGTAGTGGAGGCGGGCGGATCGGGTGGCGGGGTCGGCGGTCAGCCCGCGAGCCCGTCCGCCGCCCACCAGCCGGCCGTACTGCCGGGGAGGATCCCGGGCGGGCAGGGAGCACTCGCGAGCAGCGGAGCGCCGGGGGCCGGGGCAGGACACGGGGCGTCGCCGAAGTTGACGGCGCACACCAGGCCGTCACCACGGACGAAGGCCAGCACATCGGGCGGGGAATCGAGCCAGCGCAGCGTGCCGTCGCCGAGCGACGGCAGGCTCGCGCGCAGCCGCAGCGCGTCGTGGTACAGGTGCCAGAAGGAACCGGGGTCGGCCATGAGCCGTTCGGTGGTGTGCGCCGCGAACCAGTCGGGCTGTGGCAGCCAGGGCTTGGCGACGGCCTCACCCGGGACGCCCTCGCCCGAGGCCGTGGTGGCCGTGGTGAAACCGAACGGGGACATGTGCCCCGACCAGGGCAGTGGCACGCGGCAGCCGTCACGGATTCCCACCCGGCTGCCGCTGCGGTGGAAGATCGGGTCGGTGAGCACGTCGTCCGGCAGGTCCACGACCTCCGGCAGGCCGAGCTCCTCGCCCTGGTAGACGTAGGCGGCGCCGGGCAGGGAGAGCATCAGCAGTGCGGCGGCGCGGGCACGGGCGGCGGCCGCGTACCGGGTGACGCTGCGGACCTGGTCGTGGTTGTTGAGCACCCAGGTGATGGTCGAGCCGGTGCCCGCGATGTCCCGCAGGGCGTCGCGGATGACCCGGCGGAAGGTGGCGGCGTCCCAGGGGGCCGTCAGCATGTGGAAGAAGAACGCCTGATGAAGCTCGTCCGGGCGGACGTACGCGGCCTGCTCGGCCGGGGTGCGCACGGAGACCTCTCCGACGAGCAGCCGGTCGATGCCGTCCCGGGCGGTGTACTCCTCGCAGATGTCGCGCCAGACGCGCCAGACACCGTGTGTCTCGGGCCGGTTCCACGCCAGGGGGTTGACCGTGTCGCGGGCCCGCGCGTCGGCCGCCGGGTCCGGGGAGTCCGGCAGTTCGGGATGCTTGAACAGGCCGGTGGCGACGTCGACACGGAACCCGTCGACGCCGCGGTCCAGCCAGAACCGCAGCACCTGCTCGAAGTATCCGCCGACCTCGGGGTTGCGCCAGTTCAGGTCGGGCTGCTCGGGACCGAACAGGTGCAGGTACCACTGGCCCGGCGTGCCGTCGGGCTCGGTGACGCGGGTCCACGCGGGCCCGCCGAACATGGAGTGCCAGTTGTTGGGCGGTAGCTCGCCGCCCGTGCCCCGGCCGTCGGCGAAATGGAAGCGGGACCGGCCCGGGCCGCCGTCCGGGCCTTCGAGCAGGGCCTGCAGGAACCACGGGTGCTTGCTGGAGCAGTGGTTGGGGACGATGTCGATGAGCACCTTGAAACCCAGGCCGTGCGCGTCGTCCACCAGGCGGCCGAACTCCGCCAGGTCTCCGTAGACCGGATCCACGTCGCAGTAGTCGGCGACGTCGTAGCCGTGGTCGTACTGCGGGGAGGGATAGAACGGGTTGAGCCAGATGCCGTCCACACCGAGCCGCTTGAGGTACGGCAGGCCCGCGCGGACACCGGCCAGGTCGCCGACGCCGTCCCCGGTGCTGTCGAGGAAGCTGCGGACGTACACCTCGTAGATGACGGCGGTGCGCCACCACTGCCGCTGTTGTCGCGCGGTGTGCTCGGACCGTTCGGAGGGGCGCGGTTCGTTCTGCACCGGGCCGTCGCCGACGTACGCGTCGATCATCGGGAAACCGTCCTGGGATGGTCCTGGGATGGGTGTGAGGGAGACCGGCCGCCGGGTGGGAGCGGCTGAGGGGTGCGGCTTCCTTCGATGGGCGAAGCCCCGGCCGGGCCGGGCGTGACCGCCCGTCGGTGAGAACGAGGCGCCGTTCGCCGGGCGTGAGCCCCTCGGCGGGGCGCGAAGGACGTTCGCCGTGCCGGGCAGCCCGCGAGTGAGCGCGGCGAGAGGTCGTCAGATCGCGGATAAGTGAGGTGATGCCGCCGGTACGGCGAGGGGGCGCGCCGTGGAGTTCAGGGCGGCTCCCGTCGCACCGGCGTAGGGGCCGAGCGCGGCGATCAGGAGCGTCACGGGTCCGATCAGCCGCCGACGGTCGCGCAGTGCCGACTCGACGGCCGGCCGCATCACCTCGAAGGCGGGCGCGACCCCACCGCCGACGACCACGGTCGCGAGGCCGAGTTGGGCCAGCAGGCTCCCCAGCACCGTGCCCACGGCCGTGGCGGCGCTGCCGAGGATCTCCCGAGCCGTGCTGTCGCCCGACCCGGCAGCCCGGACAAGGTCTTCGGGTGTCGCAGACAGGTCCTGGTCTTCGGCTTCCGCGGGCCGGTCGTGGTCTTGGGGTGTGGTCGTGCGGCCCCGGTCCTCGCCTTTCGCGGGCTGATCCTGGTTTCCGGTCCCGCGAGAGGCGAGGGCCCGGGACCAGGCGGTCGCCAACGCCCGGCCGCCCGCCATCGTCTCCAGGCAGCCACGGGCCCCGCATCCGCAACGGTCACCGCCGTACTCGGCTGTCATGTGCCCGATCTCGCCGATCCGGTCGCCGGGCCCGCGCAGAACGACGCCGCCCAGGGCGATCGCACCGCCTATCCCGGTGCCCATGGTCATGAACACCACGTCGGAGTGGCCGCGCGCGGAGCCCAGCGCGAGTTCCGCCGACGCGAACGCGCGGGCGTCGTTCATCAGCAGGACGGGCTTCGCGGTCGCGCGCTCGATCGTGTCCGCGAGCGGGAAGCCCCGCCAGTCGCCGTCGATGTTCGGGATCGTGGTCGTGGATCGCAGGTTCGGGCTCAGGTGGCCGGGCAGCGCCACGCCGATGGCCTCGACGGTGTGCGCTCCCGCGATCTCGGCGATGGCGTCGGCGACCTGCGCGGGGCCGGCGGGGGTGGGCAGCGTGCCCCGTGCGACGACGGCCGCGTCGGCACGGTGCACCCACTTGATGTTCGTCGCCCCGATGTCCACCCCCAGGGCGGAACCCGCGGGGCGAGGAGCGCTCCTGGTCGCGGCCATGCGATCTCCCTGATCAGTACTGCCTGTATAGACTTAATGGAAGCTAGGCCCGCGCAAATCGTCCAGTCAATCAGTCGAAACGTAAAAAGACGGAAACCTGGGCCGATCGACTCCTATGGCGGGCGGTGAAACGGGATGTGCTGGTCGGGCTGGGAAAGCTGTCTAGCCTTTTCTGGTGGCGAGCGCGTCAGCCGGGCGCGACCAGCGCACCGTCGGCCGCGAGTCGCTCGCGCAGCCTGACGATGTCCGCGTCGCGGGGCCGGAGTCCCGCGGACACCGTCAGCGCCGCCGCCGTCCCCGCGGCTTGTCCCATCGCCATGCACTGCCCGATGGAACGGACGGAGGCGTGGGCGTCATGGGTGGCCGACAGGCACCGGCCGGCGACGAGCAGACCGTCGACGCCACGGGGTAGCAGGCAGCGGTAGGGCACACCGTACGTACGGCCGGTGGGCGTCTCGTCGCCGGAGCCGACGTACTGCCAGATGGTCCGCTGACCGGCGGCGTGGTCCTCGATCGGAGCGCCGCACAGGGCGACGGAGTCCTCGAACTGGCGCGCCGTCAGGACGTCTTCCTTGCCCAGCACGTACTCGCCGATCAGTCGGCGGCTCTCCCGCACGCCGATGTGCGGCGCGGAGGCGGTCAAAAAGGCCCGTTCATAGCCCGGGACCTGCTCTGTGAGGAACCGTGTGTACTCGACGACTTGCCGCCGCCCCTCCTGCTCGGCCGCCGAGAGCTGCCACGGGTCGGTCGGGTCGACACCGCTCACGCGGGTCAGGTTGGTGTGCACGACCCCCGGTTCGGTGGTCCGGTGGACGGAACCCTCGCGCCTGGGCAGCTTGTACGCTCCCGAGTCCGCGTGCAGAGCCATCAACCGGTGCAACTCCGCCGTCGGGGTGGCCGTGGCGTCGACACCGGCGAGCCGGAAGGTCTGGGTGAGCGGCTGTACGACGCGGTCCTCGGCGGGTCGTTCCAGCGCCGCCCCCGCACGCCACGCGATGTCGGCGTCACCGCTGGCGTCGATGACGACTCCTGCGCGTACGTATCCGGGACCCGCGACCGTCTCGACGACCACCCCGAGAACGTTCTGGCCCTCCATCACCACCCGTGAGGCCCGGGCGTGGAACAGAAGGCGCACCCCGGCGGCACCGGTGAGTTCGTCCCAGACCAGCTTGAGCGTCTCGGGGTCGTAGGTGATGCCGGTGCCCGCGCCGTAGGTGTTGGGGCGCTCGAAGGCCGCCTCGCGCTCGGTGAGCGTTCGGCACACCTCCCAGCCGACGCCGCCGACGACACGCTCACCCGTGCCGGGCGCGTAGAAGCCGTAGAACGTGTCCAGGACGCTCGCCGCGGTGCCGCCCAGGTGAGCGCCGGCCTCCACGAGCAGGGTGGCGGAGCCCAGCCGGGCGGCCGCGACGGCTGCCGCGGCGCCCGCCGACCCGCCGCCGACGACGAGCACATCACCGTCCCACAGGAGCGGATGGCGCTCGGCCTCCGCCTGGCTGACACGTGTGCCGTTCACCTCAGGTGCCACCCTCCGTCTACGGGGACCACCGCGCCGGTCGTGCGCGACGAGCCGTCCGACAGCAGCCACATGGCGGTGTCGGCGATCTCCTCGGGGCTGCAGGCACGCGCGCCGAGCGGCATCAACCGCGGCAACCGGTCCTGGATCGCGGGGTCGGTCATCGCACGGGCGGCCATCGGGGTGTCAACCAGACCGGCCGCGACGATGTTGACGCGCACCCCCTTGGGGGCGCCGGTGAACGCGGCCGAGCGGACCAAGGGGACCAGGGCGCCCTTCGCGGTGGCGTAGGCCGCGGTGAGGAAGTCGGCGTCGAGGGTGCTCGCCAGGGCCGAGCCGATGACGACGATCGAGCCGCCCGCGCCACCCGACCCCTTCGCCCTGGACAGCTGCCGTATACCGGCGCGCAGCAGATAGAACACCGAGTCGAGGTCGACCCGGTGCACTTCGCTCCACGCCTCGTCGCCGCACTCGTCGACCGGGCCGTCGCCCAGACGTCGGCCGGACATGCCCACCGCGTGCACGATGCCGTCCAGACCGTCCAGGGCCTCAGCCGCTCGCGCCACCGCCGCGTCGGCACCCTCGGACACGGTGACGTCGTACGTATCCCGGTCGGCCTCGAAGACCTGAGCACCGGCGGCCCGTGCGGCGTTGACGCACGCGGCGCCGATTCCGCCCCGGGCGCCGGCCACCAGCAGGCGCTTCACGATGCACCGTCCGCGGTGAGCGCACCGTCCGCGGTGCGCAGAGCGGCGGCTGAGCGGCGGGCGAATTCGAGGTAGGCGCCCTCGAACAGCTCGTTGCTGCGGTCCGCGCCGACCAGGCGGGAACTGGTGATGACCGGCGGCATGGCGCCCCGTTCGGCCAGCAGCTCGGCGACCCGGACCTTGATCTCGTTGACAACGGCGACCGCGGTGAAGGTACTCACCGGGCCGACCGGGACGTCCAGTCCGGGAACCCGGCAGATGGCGTCGCCCACCGGCGAGCCCAGATCGATCACCACATCGGCGTGGTCGGCGAGCCGGGAACCGCTCGGATGCCTCGGTTCGGCGGCGTTCGTCTCCTGCAGCGACGTGGCCGCGATGACCGGCAAGCCCGCCTTCCTCGCGCCCATGGCCATTTCGATGGGGACGGCGTTGAGCCCGCTGACACTGAAGACGAACATGCTGTCCGAAGGGCGCAGCCGGAAGTTGGCCAGGATCTGGTCGGCGAGCCCCTCGACGCGCTCGATGAACATCGCCTGCCGCTGCCCATTGGCCCCCACCACCTGGGTGTGGAACGTCATCGAGAGCTCCACCAGCGGCTGGAACCCTGGGTAGGAGCCGTAGCGGGGAAAGATCTCCTCGACCGGCATGCGCGAATGACCGGTGCCGAAGGCGTAGACGACGCCGTCGTCGGCGATCGACCTGGCGGCGATCTGGGCCGCGGCCTCGATGGCATCGGCCTGGGACTCGGCGATCTGCTCGACGATCCCGACTGCGGTACGGATCCACGAGGGCACGTGCGAAACCTCTCGGTGCGAGGGCGAAGACAAGGGGGTGATGGCCTGCTGTCGAGCCGTCGAACATCTATGTATAGACAGGTAGTACATGGCGGACGCTAGAGCGGGACCGGGTGAGACGTCAAGCACTCGTACCGGCTGATCTTCAGTTCCGGTCGGTCGGGCCTGGTGTGGACGCGTGCCGGGTGACGGCCTATGCTGCGTGGGGCATACCGGTATAGACACTGGTCCCGGACAAGGGAGGAAGCCGTGGCTCGGCGGCCCATGCCCCGACATGAAGCAGTCGAACGGCACATTCGCAGCCGTATCGCGGGACTGAACCCCGGAGACCAGATCGAGTCCGACGCGGAACTGTGCGATCTGTTCCAGGTCAGCCGGATGACGGTCAGGCAGGCGACCCAGCGACTGGTCGCCGAAGGCGTGATCTACCGGATCTCCGGCGTCGGCACCTTCGTCGGGGAACCACAGGTCCACCGCCAGATGGGCCAACTGCGCTCCTTCACCGAGGAGATGGCCCTGCGCGGCATGACGGTGTCGTCGACCGTCCTGGCGAGTGAACTGCGCGTGGGCAGTCAGGAGGAGATCACCGCGCTCAGGCTCGCGCCCCAGTCCAACGTGGTGCACGTACGACGGCTGCGGCTGGCCGACGACCAGCCGATGGCGATCGAGAACGTCGTCCTGCCACCGTCCTGCGCCTGGCTACTGGGCGAGGATCTGGCCCATGGCTCGCTCCACCAGGCGCTCACGGACAAGGGTTTCGCCCCCACTCGTGCGACCGGAACGCAGATCGCGGCCATCGCCACCGAGGACGACGCCACCCTCCTGGACCTGCCCGTCGGCGCGCCCATCTTCGTCGAGCGCCGACTGATCACCACCGCCGACGGCACACCCGTAGAACTCACCGAATCTCGCTACGCGGGTTCCCGGTTCGTGTTCCACATCGAACTCGCCTAGGAGCAGCTGCCGGACTTCCGCGCCCGGCACACGCCCCCAAGTCTCCGACCGCCGGTCGCGTGGCGGACCCCCTCGCAGGGGCCGGAGAGGGCGGCACCCGGAAGGAGAAACAGCCTTGCCTGTCGTCGAGACCGTTTTGGGTCCTGTCGCCGCTCACGAACTCGGCGAGGTGGATGCTCACGAGCACGTCTTCCTGCGCACCCCTGTCAACCCGGGGGACGAGTTCCTCGACGCCGACAAGGCGGTGGCCGAGCTCCACCGTGTCGCGGCGAGCGGCATGCATACCGTCGTCGACCTGACACCGGTTGGCCTGGGACGCCACCCACGCCAACTCGCCGAGGTCTCCCGCAGAAGCGGGATCCATGTGGTCGCCGCGACCGGGTTCCACCGCAGCGCGCACTATCCGGTCGCCCACTGGGCGCGTCGTGCCGACGACGCGACGCTTCTCGACGTACTCCTGGACGACCTGCGGGTTGGCATGGACAGTCACGACTGGGACTTCCCACGCCCCGATCCCAGCCCCCACAAGGCGGGCATCATCAAACTCGGAGCCTCCTACCACCGGATCGACCGCCACGAGGAGCGCTGGTTCGCCGCGGGAGCGGCGGCGGCCCGGAGCACGGGAGTTGCCGTGGCGGTGCACACCGAGATCGGGACCGCCGCGCACGCCGCTCTGGACCTCCTGGACAAGCACGGTGTCCCGGCCGGACGGGTCCTGCTCGCCCACACCGACCGCAACCCCGATCCTGAGCTCCACCTCGATCTGATCGCCCGGGGCGCCTACCTCGTCTACGACACGATCGGGCGGATCAAGTACCGGCCGGACTCGGTTGTCCTCGACCTCGTCGAGCGGGTGGCCGAGGCCGGCAAGCTGGGCCAGATCTGTTTGGGGACAGACGTCGGACGCAAGTCCTCGCTCAGCGCCTACGGCGGCGGGCCGGGCATGGACGTGCTCGGCAGGGACTTCGTCCCGCGGCTGCGCCGGCGCCTGGGACACGAGGCGGTCGAGACCGTGCTGCGGTACGCACCCCAGGCACTGCTGGCCAAGGCCTGACGGTGCCTGGAGCGAACCGGCCCGAGCCCAAGCTCGACCTTTGAGGGCCTCGGGCGGCCAGGCGAGCCGGGGGAGTCCCTCCACCGGTATCCGGCATCCGTAAGCCGACCGGTAACCGCCGCGGGCTCATGCGACCACCGCGGCCCGCACGCACAGCACGTCCGGCAGATGCGATGCCAGCTGCCGCCAGCTGTCGCCGTCGTCGGCGGACGCGAACACCTCGCCGTTGCGGTTGCCGAAGTACACGCCGGCGGGGTCGGCGTCGTCCGTGCACAGGGCGTCCCGCAGCACCGTGCCGTAGTGGTCCTCCTGGGGCAGGCCCGCCGTCAGCGGCTCCCAGCTTTGGCCCGCGTCCGCGGTCCGGAAGACCCGGCAGCGACGGTCGGCCGGCACTCGGTCGGCGTCGGCGTTGATCGGGAACACGTACGCCGTGTCGCCGCGCCGGGGGTGGGCCGCCGCCGCGAAGCCGAACGTGGACGGCAGGCCCTCGCCGATGTCCGTCCAGTGCGTGCCCGCGTCGTCACTGCGATACACGCCCCAGTGGTTCTGCAGGTACAGCCGGTCCGGGTCCGCCGCGTCCCGGGCGACCTTGTGCACGCACTGGCCGAACTCCGGGTCCGGGTCCGGCAGGAACACCGCGGAGACGCCGGAGTTGGACGGCTCCCAGCTCGCGCCGCCGTCCTTCGTGCGGAACACCCCGGCCGTCGACACGGCCACCGTCACCGCGCGCGGATCCCGTCTGTCGGTGAGCACGGTGTGCAGGCCCTCTCCGCCGCCGCCCGGCACCCACTTGGACCGCGTCGGATGCTCCCACAGGGGGCGCACCAGCTCGAAGCTCTCGCCACGGTCCTCGGAGCGGTACAGCGCGGCCGGTTCCGTGCCCGCGTACACCACGTCCGGCTCCGCGGCCGCCGGGTGAAGCTGCCAGACGCGCTCCAACGAGGCCTTCGTGTCCTGCGGGAACTTCACGGCGGGCTGTGCCGGTTCGGTCCAGGTCCGGCCCAGGTCGTCGGAGTGGAACACGGAGGGGCCCCAGTGCGCGCTGTCCCCGCCGGCCAGCAGCCGAGCACGGTCCCCTCGCGTGTCGATGGCGACCGAGTACACCGCCTGCGCGTTGAAATAGGGGCTTTCGTCGAACTCCCAGGCACCGCCGTCCCGCCTGCGCCCGATGAACAGGCCTTTGCGTGTGCCCACGGCGAGCAGTACTTCGGTCATGCCGATCACCTCCGCGACGTCTTTGTCCCAGACACCCGCCAGTCTGCACCCCACCACTGACAGTCACCCCCGCACACGCATCACCGCAGGTCACCGCGGCGATGACAACCGGGTGGCGCGGCCTGTGGGGCCGCCGCGCGGACGAGGTCGCCCACGAACAGGGAGGCGTGCGCCCGCCGAATCGGGAAACCCGCCGTGAGCATCCAGGACGCGGCTCCCGTATGGGAGGGCGGTCCGGCATGTTCGAGCGTTCTTGAGGAGGATGCCTGCGATGGCGTTCCGTGGTCCGAAGGTGTGGCTGTGGCGCTGGCGGCGCAATCCGCTCAAGCGCCGTGCCGACGCGGTGGAGGCGTGGGTCGTTCTCGGTGCCTGGGCGCTCACCGTCCTCGCCGGCGTACTCGCCGGTCTGGGTGTCGCCCGGACCGTCGAGCACGGCCTGGCCCGGGAACGTGTCGAGTGGCGTCCCGTCGTGGCGCACCTCACCGAACAGGCACCGGGGACGGCGGCCTCGCGCTCCAGGACGTCAAGTGGCGACCAGGTGTGGGCCAAGGTGCGCTGGACGGTGCGGGACGGCTCCGCGCACACCGGGCAGGCCCGGGTCGACCCCGGCAGCGCCTACGGGACCCCGGTCACGGTCTGGACGGATCCGCAGGGGCGGCTGGTGACGAAGCCCGCCTCCGTCGCCGAGGCCCGACTGCGGGCCGCCATGATCGGCGGCCTGCTGGGCGTCGGCGCCGGCGTCGTGCCCTTCGTCGGCGGGCGGGTGCTGCGCGGCCGCATGGAACGGCGCCGCATGGAGCAGTGGGACGCCGAGTGGGCACGCTTCGGCCCTCTGTGGGGACGCACGACGGGCTGACGGCGGGAACGGTCACACGGCGCCCGCGACTCGCCCGGCGTCCGTGCGTCCGTGCGTCCGTGCGTCCGTGCGTCCGTGTGTCCGTGTGTCCGTGGTTCCGCCGGCGCCCGAGCCACAGGGCACCCCAGGACACGACACGCCCCTGCCCGGTACGGCATGACACGGACACACAGGACACCCCTGGTCACACAGGACGACACCCCTGGCCCACCAGCACCTCCCGGCACAGCGCCAGCAGCCGCTCGTCCTTCAGGATGTCGTGGGCGCCGTAGCCCCCGGGCAGCGCCAGATGGCGTCGTCGTGAGGACAGTTCGGCCGCCGGCAGGTCCCGGAGGGGTGTGGCGGTCGGCCCCATCTCGACCAGGCACTCGGCGACCGTGCCGCGCGTGTGCGGATGGTGCGTCCAGGCCGACCGCAGCACCGGAAGGACGGGTGCGGGGTCCGCGTCGATCCGCCACAGGGCGCGCGCGGCCGTCACCCGGTCCCAAGGGTGGCCGGACTCCGTTCGGCGGCGCAACGAGGCCGGTGCCGGACGGGCCGCCGGGCCCATCCGCGCCAGCACCTCCGCGGCCGCCCGTCGACGACGGTGATCCCTTCCCTCCAACTCCCGCAGCAGGAGAGGGCGTACGACGGAGGCGTCCGCTGTCACCATCCACAACGCACCCGCCGCCGCGATCGCGTGCTCGGTGTCGAGCAGCCGCCGCAGCACGGGTATCGCCTCCCGCGCCGCGGGCCCGAACGCGCCCAGAACGCCGACCACCTCCCGCACATGCGCGTCGGCCGGACACAACCCGGCGGACGCCGTACCGCGCACCAGGCGCATCACCTCCGGCAGGGCCTCCTGATCGCCCAGGGCGAGCACCGCCGACAGCAGGGGAGCGGCCAGGGCCGGACCCGCGGGCGAGTCGAGGTGTATGTCGCCGAGCCTGCGCCGCACCGCCGGCGCGAGTGCGGCGGCCGCCCCGCCGAGATGGCCGACCGCCTGCCCCAGATCACCGGGTACGACCGGCCCCGCCAGAACCTCGGCCAGCACCGGCACCGCCCGTGGATCCCCGCTCCTGGCGAGGGCCCTGATCGGACCGCCGAGCAGGGGCCTGTCACGAGGCCACCGGCGAACCCACAGGTCGGAGCGGGAGGCCACCAGCGCGGCGAGCGGGTCGGCGGCGGGTGCGGCCAGGCCGAACAGATCGGTGAGGACCGACACCGCCGCGTCGGGCGCCCTGCCCTCCACCGCGCCCAGTTGGTCTCCGATCAGTGCCACGAGCCCCGCGTGGTCGCCCCGCCATTCGCGCAGCACTCCGGCGGCCATCCACAGGGCGTTGCACCGGTCAGTAGGGTCCGGGCTGGTCAACTGCCCTTCGAGGAGGGCGGTCCGGTCGGCCACCCGGTCGTCCAGCGCGGCGTGGACCGAGCGCAGCAGCCGCGAGCCCTCCTCGTCCGACGGCCACAGCCGCCACAGGCGGCCGACGAGCGTGTCCTTGCCGGGACGTCCGTCCTCCGCCCGCCGGGCGCTCCGCCGCGCCGACCGCTCCCTGAGCAGCCGCACCGCGAGAGGCACCGGGTCCGCCGGGGCCCGGACGGGCGCGCAGCCCATGAGCTGGCCCAGAGCCGCGAGCCGCAGCCCCGGCCCGTTCGGCGGCGCGCTGCGCGCCACCAGCAGCTCCAGCGCCCCGTCGGCGTGCGCGGGGTGCCGTCGTACGAACAGACCGAGGCTCTCGGCGAGGGCGATCTGGACCCGCTCGTCCCTCTCCACGCTGATCCGCTCCCGCAACAGCGCCAGAACCCGGGCCGGTTCGTCGAGGAAGCGTACGAGCGCGCTCGCGGCCGCCCCGCGCACCGAAGCGTCCGCGTCCCCGGCCAGCCGGACGAACGCCTCCGCGCCCGCACGGATCGCGGCCCGGGCCGAGTGACGTGCGCCGCCAGGACCGTCCGCCCCGCCGACGGTCCCCATGCCCTCACGGTCACCGCCACCCGCGCCCTGCCGTCCTGGACCCTCCTGCCCGGTGTCCTTCTCGTCGGTTCCCTCCCCTCCGATGCTCACCAGCAGTTCGACGATCCCCTCCCGTTCCGGCACGGCCTCGCTGCCGGCGAGCGTGAGCAGAAACGGAACGCAGGCGAGCGTCGCGTCGTACACGTTGCCCTGGTGGTGCAGCGCCCCGTACATCCGGTCCAGGGCGCCCTCCCGCTCGGTCCGGTCCGGAGAGGCCAGCCCCCGCAGCAATCCGGGCACGTCCTCCGCGCTGCCGCACGCATGCCGCAGCGCGGCCCAGTCGACCTCGTCGATCCCCGTGAACACGTTGTCCTCCTCCGGCGAAGTACCAACTGATCGTGAGTCTGCACCACCGGACTGACAACCAAGCGGAATCGGGAGGTGACAATGTGCGAACCGACGAAAGTGGTCCCGTCGGGCGGGGATTCAGTGCCCCGGGGGCAGCGCGCGCGCCCAGATCGCGTCCAGGTCGGCGGATGCGGGAAGGGTGCCGAAGGCGTGTCCCCAGTCGCCGCCGAGGCGGGTCGCGCAGAACGCGTCGGCCACGGCGGGAGGGGCGTGCCGGACCAGGAGGGAGGCCTGCAGGACCAGGGCCATCCGCTCCACCAGCCGCCGCGCCCCCAGTTCGGAGACCTCCGCCAACTGCCCCTTCAGCCCGTCCGCCGCGGTGTCCAGCCGGGCGTCCGCACCCCGCGCCAGGGCGAGTTCGCCGAAGAAGGCCTCGGTGGCCCCGGACTCCCGCCGCAACGCCCGCAGCACATCGAGCGCGTTGACGTTCCCCGAGCCCTCCCAGATCGACAGCAGGGGAGCCTCGCGGTAGTGCCGCGGCATGCCCGACTCCTCGACGTAGCCGTTGCCGCCGAGGCACTCCAGGGCCTCCGCGGTGAAGGCCGGGCCCCGCTTGGTGACCCAGTACTTGCCGACCGCGGTCGCGATCCGGCGGAACGCGGCCTCACCGGCATCGCCGCGCACCGCGCGGTCGGCCGACCCGGCCAGCCGCAGGGTGAGCGTCGTCGCGGCCTCCGACTCCAGCGCCAGATCGGCCAGCACATTGCGCATCAGCGGTTGGTCCGACAACCGTGCCCCGAACGCGCTGCGGTGGCGCACATGGTGGCCCGCCTCGACGAGGGTCTTGCGCATCAGCGTCGCCGACATCATCACGCAGTCGAGGCGCGTGCAGTTGACCATCTCGATGATGGTCTTGACGCCATGTCCCTCGGGTCCGACCAGCCAGGCCACCGTCTGGTCGAACTCGGGCTCGGAGGAGGCGTTGGACCGGTTGCCGAGCTTGTCCTTCAGCCGCTGGATGCGGAAGGTGTTGCGGCTGCCGTCGGGCAGCACCCGTGGCACCAGGAAGCACGACAGACCGCCCGGAGCCTGCGCCAGCACCAGGAACACGTCGCACATCGGCGCCGACGTGAACCACTTGTGCCCGCGCAGCGTGTACACGCCGGGTTCCGCGGTGGGCGTCGCCGCCGTGGTGTTCGTCCGTACGTCCGAGCCGCCCTGCTTCTCGGTCATCCCCATGCCCGCCAGCAGACCGCGCTTCTCAGTCGGCACCCTCAGCTCCGGCTCGTACACACGGCTGGTGAGCAGGGGCTCGTAGACCTTCGCCAGGTCCGGCTCCTTGCGCAGGGCGGGGATCGCCGCGTACGTCATCGACGTCGGACAGCCGTGCCCGGCCTCGGTGTGCCCCCATGCCAGCCCGCCCGCCGTGCGCGCCACGTGGGCGCCGGGCCGGCCGTCCGCCCAGGGCGCGCCCGCCAGCCCCTCGGCGACGGCGGCCCGCATCAGGTGATGCCAGCTCGGGTGGAAGTCGACCTCGTCGACACGGTGGCCGTACCGGTCGTGCGTGCGCAGTTCGGGCTCGTGGGCGTTGGCCAGCGTGGCCCACTCCTGGGCCTGGACGCTGCCGGCCCTGAGTCCGAGCCGCCGGACGCCCTCCTCCGCCCAGCCGGCCCCCTCCCGGCGCAGCCCCTCCAGCAGGGCGCTGTCCTCGGAGGCGTCGTACGGGGCCAGGGGAGGGGGCTGGTTGGTGACGTCGTGGGTGGCGGGTCGCTCTGGTGCGGGTATCGGGACCATGGCTCCATATTGCATTCCCACTGCGACTGTCGCAATGATGCAATACGCAGGCGCCCGTAGAGTACGTGACCATGCGGAGGAACGTGTCGGAGCAGCCCGGTGAGGTCGACCTGCGGCCGCTGTCCGCCCGCTCGGTCGTGCTGAGCCTGCTCCTGGGCGCGCATCCGCCGGAGCTCCCGGTCAAGGACCTGGTCCGTGCGGTGGCGCCGTTCGGCGTGGGGGAATCCACTGTGCGGGCCGCGCTCAGCCGGATGGTGGCCGCCGGTGACCTGCGGCGTACGGACTCCGTGCACCGCCTCAGTGAACGCCTGCTCGCCCGCCAGCTCCGTCAGGACGAGGCCGTGCGTCCTCGTACGCGCGCCTGGGGCGGCGAGTGGGAGATGGTGGTGATCACCGCGACGGGTCGCGTCCCGGCCGAACGTGCCGACCTGCGCGCCCGGCTGGCCACTCTCAGGCTCGCCGAACTGCGCGAGGGTGTCTGGCTGCGCCCCGCCAACCTGCGCCGCCCGCTCCCGGACGGTCTCGACGACGTGGGCCAGTGCTACGAGGCCCGTCCCGCCCGGCCCGCGGCGGAGCTGGCGGCGGACCTGTGGCCCCTGGACGCGTGGGCGGCCACGGCCCGGGCACTGCTCGACCACGTCACCCAGGTGGCCCGCGCGGACCGGCCCGCCGAGCGTCTCACCGCCTTCGCGGCCGTCGTACGTCATCTGCTCGCCGATCCCGTGCTGCCGCCCGAACTCCTGCCGGGCGGCTGGCCGGGCACGGAACTGCGCACCGCGTACGCGGACTACCAGGCAGAGCTGGCGGACACGGTCCCCCAGCACACCCTGCGCGCGTGACCAGACGGGTCCTCACCCCCCGCTCGCGTGGCGAGGCCGTACGAAGCGCCGTGCGGGGGCGCCTCGTACGGCCGTCCTCACCGTGCGGGGATCACTTGTAGGTGATGTCCGACGACGCGTACTTGCAGTAGGTGCCGTCGGGGTTGCTGCCGTTGGTGGTCGGTTCCTTGCCCGTGTTGTTGCCGATGTACTTCTGGCACGGGACGATCTTCTTGCTGCTGTCCCCGACGATGGTGATCTTCTTGAGGGAGGCGCTGTCGCCGTAGTTGGTGTTGATGCCGGCGAGCTTGCCTCCCTTCCAGGTCGCCTCGATGGTGTTGAGGTTGATCGTCCGCTTGTACTGCGTCGAGCAGTTGCCGCACGAGCGCACGAACGTGCCGAAGTTCTTCGCGGCGAAGTTCGAGATGTTGAGCGTGCCGGCGCCGTTGAACTGGAACACCTTGTCGCTGGCTTCCTTCGCGCCACCGCCGGAGACGGTGTACACGTTGGAGGACGAGGAGCCGAGGAACGTGGCCGCGTCCTCGCCGACGTCCTCCCACCAGACGTTCTGCAGCGTGCAACTGCCCTTGCAGTGGATGCCGTCGGCCGCCGGGGCGCCGATGATGACGTTCTTCAGGACGGCGCCGGCCGCCAGCTCCAGGATCGGACCCTGGTCCTCGTCCTGGCCGCCGCTGCCCAGGTCGCCGGCGCCGTAGAGGCGCTTCATCCCGTAGTCCTTGGTGCCGGAGACGGGGATGGTCGACGAGACCGCCTGGCTGCCGTTGGGGGTGGGCCAG
Organism: Streptomyces sp. NPDC006332; assembly: GCF_040612855.1. NCBI lineage: Bacteria > Bacillati > Actinomycetota > Actinomycetes > Kitasatosporales > Streptomycetaceae > Streptomyces > Streptomyces sp. NPDC006332. The sequence continues at coordinate 35,735 of NZ_JBEXRA010000021.1, read as the reverse complement.
GTGGCGGCGTTCGCCGGGGTGGACAGACCACCGTCTGTCATGATCATGCCAAACGATAAGCCGAGTGCGGCCAGAGTGCCGGTCAGTGCGCGCACCCGGATGCGCGGACGTGCGGACGAAGTCATGTCTCGATTCCTTCTGTGTGTGGGGGACGAGGCGTTGCCGCCGGCCGTTCCGGCGCCGAAACCCATGGGGGAGGTCTCGGTGGCGGCTTCGGCCGACTGTGGTGCGTGCACCGCGGCCACCGCCGCGAGGGCGGCCGCACCGACTGTCAGGGCGGGTCTTGGCATGTGTGTGCGTGGGGGACGAGTGCGCATGGGGGGATGCGTCCCTTCCGAGATGTCTGTTCGAGAGCCATATAGGTCATGTGCATGAATCTCGTACGTCATGGTGAACGTCACTCGGCGCGGCGTGACTGTGTGCAGCCAAGTTGGCCCGCGTTGGTCACGCTGCTGAACGGAACGTAGAGGGCAAGCGCTTTCTAGTCAACGCCTCGCGCAGACCGTATTCGGCCACCCCTGGGGGCGCCGAGAGCGAATTCTTTCGAGCCGTGGGAGCGCTTCCATGGGGCGCATGTCCATGCCACGATGCTCGGCGGAAGCTTCCGGCGGTCGCCGACGACCCCGGGGCCGACGGGTAAAGCGAACTGCCCGACTGACCCCGTCAGCCGGAGGAACCGTTCCCGCTGACCGGCGACCGCCTCCTCCACTGCCACCGACCACGTCGAAGCACCGCCGTACCACGTCCCCAGAGCCGACCAGGAAGGGACAAGGACGTGCCCACCACCCCCCGCACCATCGCGCGCAGACCGCTGCGTTCGGTACTCGTGGCGCTCCTCGGAGCGCTCGTGCCGCTGCTCGCGGCCACCGTCCTCACCGCTCCCGCGGCCACGGCCCGCCCCGCCAAGTCCGCCGCGGCCTTGACCGAGGTCACCAACTTCGGCGCCAACCCCAGCAACCTCCAGATGTACCTGTACGTGCCGGACAGCGTCACCGCGCACCCGGCGGTCGTGGTCGCCGTGCACTACTGCACCGGCTCCGGACCGGCCATGTACTCCGGCACCGAGTGGGCCTCGCTGGCCGACCGTTACGGGTTCGTGGTCGTCTACCCCTCGGTCACCCGCGCCAGCAAGTGCTTCGACGTGTCATCGCCCCAGGCCCTCAAACGGGACGGCGGCAGCGACCCCGTAGGCATCAAGTCCATGGTCGACTGGGTCACCCGCACCTACGGCGCCGACACCTCGAAGATCTTCGCCACCGGGATCTCCTCCGGCGCGATGATGACGAACGTCCTGCTGGGTGACTACCCCGACGTGTTCGCCGCGGGCGCCGCCTTCGCCGGCGTGCCGTTCGGCTGCTTCGCCACCACCAACGGTTCCGAGTGGAACAGCGAGTGCGCGAACGGCACGATCTCCCACACCCCGCAGGAGTGGGGCAACCTGGTCCGCGCCGCCTACCCCGGCTACACCGGCCCCCGGCCGAGGATGCAGACCTGGCACGGCACCGAGGACGACGTGCTGCGCTATCCCAACTTCGGCGAGCAGATCAAGGAATGGACGAACGTCCTCGGCGTCAGCCAGACCCCGGCCGCCACCGACTCACCCGTCCCCAACTGGACCCGTACCCGCTACGGCGCCACCGGTGACCGTGCCCCCGTCGAGGCGATCAGCGTCCAGGGCGTCGGCCACAACGTCTACGCCGCCGGCATGGCCGCCCGCGCGCTCACCTTCTTCGGCCTCGACAGCTCGGGTCCCGCGCCCCAGCCCCAGCCGGGTGGGTGCAGGGTGACGGCGACGACCAACGCCTGGAGCACCGGCCTCACCGGTTCGGTGACCCTGACCAACACCGGTACGACCTCGGTGAACGGCTGGAATCTCGGCTTCACCCTGCCCTCGGGCCAGACCATCACCAACGGCTGGGGCGCCACCTACGCCCCGGCGTCCGGGTCGGTCACGGCGACCAACGTCGCGTACAACGGGACGATCGCCCCGAACGCGAGCGTGACCATCGGCTATCAGGCGAACCACGCGGGCAACAGCGCGGCCCCGACGGGGTTCCAGCTGAACGGAAAGGCCTGCACGTGAACTGAGCGCGGAGCAAGGGGTGACCCCGGGCCGCAACCCGAGGTCACCCCCTTGCCGGGTCGCCTCTCCCGACTCACACGGACCGGTGGTACTGGTCCGGCACTCGCGTCTCGTCCCCCAGTTCACGCGCCGCGAGCCGCGCCCACGACGGGCTGCGGAGCAGTTCGCGCCCCAGCAGTACGGCGTCGGCCTCGTCGTTGGCCAGGATCTTCCCGGCCTGCTCGACCTCGGTGATCAGGCCGACCGCGGCGACCGGGAGCGTGGTCTCGGCCTTGACGCGGGCGGCGAAGGGGACCTGGTAGCCCGGGTCGGCGGGGATGCGGACCCCGGAGGCGTTGCCGCCGGTGGAGACGTCGAGCAGGTCGACGCCGTGTGCCTGGAGGTCGCGGGCGAGGCGGACCGTGTCGTCGGGGGTCCAGCCGCCGTCCTCCAGCCAGTCCGTCGCCGAGACGCGGAAGAACAGCGGCTTGTCGTCCGGCCACACCGCGCGCACGGCGTCGACGACCTCGAGGGCGAGACGGGTGCGGTTCTCGTAGGAGCCGCCGTAGGCGTCGGTACGGTGGTTGGAGTGCGGGGAGAGGAACTCGTTGATCAGGTACCCGTGGGCGCCGTGGATCTCGACGACCTCGAAGCCCGCGGCCAGGGCCCGACCGGCCGCGTCCGCGAACTGGCCCACGATCTGCTGGATCTGATCGACCGTCAACTCGGTCGGAACCGGGTGGTGTTCGTCGAACGCCAGGGCGCTGGGCGCCAGCGGCTGCCAGCCACCCGCCTCCGGGGCGAGGGGCGCGCCGCCCTTCCAGGGCTGGTCGGTCGCGGCCTTGCGGCCGCTGTGTGCGAGCTGGATCCCCGGCACCGTGCCCTGGGACACCAGGAAGCGGGTGATCCGGCGGAACGCCTCGACCTGGGTGTCGTTCCAGATGCCGAGGTCGTACGGGGAGATCCGGCCCTCGGGGCTGACGGCGGTCGCCTCGACCAGGATCAGTCCCGTGCCGCCGGTCGCGCGGGCCGCGTAGTGCGCGAAGTGCCAGTCGGCGGGGGCGCCGGTGTCCGGCCCCTCACAAGCCGCCGAGTACTGGCACATCGGGGCCATCCAGACCCGGTTCGGGACGGTCACGTCACGCAGGCGGAAAGGCTGGAAGAGGGCGCTCATGGGGAACGGCTCCGATCGTCACGGCGTCGATGGACGGCTCGTACGATAGGCATCGTAGTACGTCGAGTGTCAAACTACGATAGGTCTCGTACAATGAGGCTTTCCCGAGTGAGTGGAGCCGCAGTGACCACCCCCGCCGTCAGCAGCCGCGACCTCCCGCACCCGACGTGCGGGGAGATCCGGCTGGAGGCCGTGCTGCACGCGCTCTCCGACCCCATGAGGTTGCGGATCGTGCGAGAACTCGCCGCCGACGGCGACGAGCTCTCCTGTTCGCACTTCGACCTGCCCATCACCAAGTCCACGACCACCCACCACTTCCGGGTGCTGCGCGAGGCCGGGGTGATCCGGCAGATCTACCGGGGCACGGCCAAGATGAACGGCCTGCGCCGGGACGACCTGGACGACCTCTTCCCGGGCCTTGTCGACGCCCTGCTCGACGCCGCCGCGCGGCAGGCCGTCCGTGCCGAGGGCTGACCTTGCCGGGTCGGCTGCAAGGTCTGAACACGCCTGTGGGAGTGGACAGTTCGTCGAATTCGGCGGCGGGTTGTCGATCTGACCGCCGATGGTACGCGGTACCGGCGTGACTTCGAACCCGGCGACTCCCGCCCGGTGCCGACCCCGCCCGCTACCCGGTCATAGACCGCGCCGCGGTCAGCAGCGACTCCCAGTCCGGCAGCTTGGCCACGCTCCGCCCCAGCGAGGCCCCCAGCTCCGCCTCGGCCCGCTCGATCGCCTGCCACCCCGTCCACTCGACCGGCAGGATCCCCTCAGCCCGCAGGGCCGTGAGCGGATCGTCGGGGAGGTCCGCGGACAGCAGGACGGGGGCGTCCTCCAGCAACGAGGTCACCGTCTCCTTGGCGCACGGCCGGTTGGTGCCGATGACGCCTGCCGGGCCCCGCTTGATCCAGCCGGCCACGTACTCGCCGGGCGCGACCGCGCCCTCGCGCAGGACCCTGCCCGCGAGATGGGGCACCGTGCCGGTCGCCGGGTCGAACGGCAGCCCCTCCAGGGGCACTCCGCGATAGCCCACCGAGCGCAGCACCAGCTGGGCCTCGATCACCTCGAACCGGCCCGTCCCCGTCACCCCGCCCTGTCCGTCCGGCACCGTCCGCTCGAAACGCACCGCCCCCACATGTCCTTCGTCGGCGAGGAGTTCCACGGGCCGCAGGAAGAACCGCAGCCCGATCCGGCGGGCCGCGGCCGGTGCGGCGGGTGCGTTCGCCCAGCCCCGCAGAACCTCCACGTTGCGGCGCTGTGCGGCGGGCAGCGCGGTGGGGTCCTGGTAGGCCGGATCAAGTGCCAACTCACCCTGGTCCACGGCTACTTCGGTGCCCGGCAGGGTGCCCAGCTCACGCAGCTCCTTGGTGGTGAAGCGGGCCTGGGAGGGGCCGCGCCGCCCCACCATGTGAATGTCGGTCACCTGGCTCGCGGCCAGCGCGGCCAGCGGCGCCTGCGGCATGTCGGTCGGGTTCAGCTCCGCCAGACCCCGGGCCAGCATCCGGGTGACGTCCACGGCGACGTTGCCCACGCCGATGACCACCGCGGAGCGGGCTCCGACGACGAAACCGTCGGCGGCGGAATCCGGATGCGCGCTGTACCAGGACACGAACTCGGTCGCCGACCAGCTGCCCGGCAGGTCCTCTCCGGGGATCCCCAGACGCCGGTCGGTGGCGGCTCCCACGCAGTACACCACGGCGTGGTACAGCTCCTTCAGCCGGCCGGCCGGTACCCCGCCGGGGCCGACCTGGACGCCTCCGAGGAAGCGCACCCGTTCATGCTCCAGCACCATCCGCAGGGTGTTCTGCAGCGACTTGATCTTCTCGTGGTCCGGCGCCACGCCGTACCGCACCAGGCCGTACGGGCACGGGAGCCGGTCCAGGACGTCGACCAGCACCTCGGAGTCCTGCTGGACCAGGCTCTGGGCGGTGTAGCACCCGCTCGGCCCGGACCCGACGACGGCGACACGGAACACGACGGAACTCCTAACCCGAGGGATCCACAGGAGTCACTCTTCCAGGATCGCACCGGCACCGCCGCACTGACAGGGGCCGTGCGTGGTACGGGCGTGCGTGTCCGCGCGGATGGAATGTGATCATGCGGTTACGTTGCGTGTGTGCTAGAAGCATCCTTTCTTAATCTTTCTGATCGTTGTCCGGCCGACGGAACGGTGTCCGTGGGGCCCGCGTGGGAAGTGCGGGAGGACGGGGGCGTGACGTCGTGGTTCGACGTCCGGCTGGAGTTCACCGACGGCGCCGGGGTCGCCGCGCTCGCCGTGGTGTCCGAACGGGGCGTCTCGGTCGAGGACGTCCGGGCCCGGCCCGCGCTGTCGCTCGACGACCTGGCCGAGCTCGCCGACTGGATCGAGGGGCCTCTTTTCGAGGCCTGCGGCGCAGGGCCCGAGCGCGTCGCCGAGGCGGCCGGGCCGCGCCGCGCCCGTCCCGCGTGGCCGCGTGGCGTCGAGGGGCGACGGCTGGTCGCGCAGGAGTACCGCGCGGCCCAGGCGCAGGGGGACGACCCCGTCCTCGCGGTGATGTGCGCGACCGGACACAGCCGCCGCAGGTCCCTCAGGCTGATCGCGCAGGCGCGTGACGCCGGACTGCTGACACCACGCCACGCGCGGTCGTGAGCGGCGCCGTCGCCGGGCCGTGGGTCACGGCATGGCCCGCATCCGGGTGATCTCGCTGGTCTGCTGGGCGATCACGTCGTCGGCCATCTCCTCGATCCGCACGTTGTTGCCCCGCGCCTTCACGTCCGTGGCCATGGTGATAGCGCCCTCGTGATGGGTGATCATCAGAGTGAGGAAGAGCTGGTCGAAGGCCTCACCCCGGGCGGCCCGCAACTTCTTCAGCTGTGCCTCGGTCGCCATGCCGGGCATCACGGTGTGCTCGTGCCCGCCCCCCTTCTCGTCCTCACCGTGCTCGGTCAGCCAGCCCCGCATACTGGTGATCTCCGGCCCCTGTGCGGCGGCGATCCGCTCGGCGAGCGCCTTGACCTTCGTCGACCGTGCGCGCTTCGGGGCCAGTTCGGTCATCTCCAGTGCCTGGGTGTGATGCTCGATCATCATGCGGGCATAGCCGACGTCCGCCGTGTTCGGGGTGTCGTCGTCGACGCGCTGGGCCTGCGCGTCCTCGGCGGACATCGTGCGATTCGCCTCGCCGGGCTTGCCGGGCACCAGCACCGAGGGGGCGCTCTCCGCGGCCGGCTTCGGGTCCGGACCGGAGTCACAGGCCCCGAGTAAGAGAACGGACAGGGCGACCAGTGCGGTCGTGGCGAGGGGTGCGCGCGACGGACGGCGGAACGGCACAACGACCTCCTGTGTCAGGCGGGATGAGGGGCACCTCGTGCGTGCTGATGACCGTCCTAGCACGCTTGAGCGCATCACTGATCGAAAACCTTCATTACAGGCTCGTTGCCCACTGTTGATATGGGCATGGCTAAGACGATACTTCGGGGTGCGTGAACCGTTCACACCGAACGGATCAAGGAGGGAACAGTGATCCTGTTAAGCAATGCCCGAACGCGGCACAGACGCCTGGGAGTTGTGACGGCGGCCGCCGGCCTGCTGGCCGCGCTTCTGACGGCGGTCCCGGCGGCGGCGACCCCCGACCCCGGGGACGCGCCCGCCAAGAGCAAGGAGGTGTCCAAGAGCGTCGAGGCCGAGGTCCGGGCGGCGATCGCTCAGGACGAGATACCGGCCCCGGACCAGATCGTCCACTCCGCCAACATCAAGCACCTCACCAACGTCCCCAAGGACGTTCTGCCCGGCACCAATTCGGACCTCGCCTTCCAGGGCAAGTACGCCTTCGCCGGCAACTACGACGGCTTCCGCATCTTCGACATCAGCAACCCGAAGGCGCCGAGAACCGTCTCCCAGGTCCTGTGCCCCGGCTCGCAGAACGACATCACCGTCTCCGGCAACCTGCTGTTCCTGTCCACGGACTCCTCGCGCAGCGACAGCAGTTGCAACAGCACCACTCAGCCCGCCACCGAGAAGTCGTCGTGGGAGGGCATGAAGGTCTTCGACATCAGCGACAAGACCAACCCGAAGTATGTCGCGGCCGTCGAGACCGCCTGCGGCTCGCACACCCACACGCTGGTGCCGGAGCGCAAGAACGTCTACGTCTACGTCTCCTCGTACTCGCCGAGCGCCACCTACCCCGACTGCCAGCCGCCGCACGACGGCATCTCGGTCATCAAGGTGCCGCGCAAGGCCCCCGAGAAGGCGGCGGTCGTGAACTTCCCGGTCCTCTTCCCCGGTGAGGGCCCGGACGGCGGCGGCAACCCCGGGGCACCCACCAACCCGGGTGTCTCCAAGACCACCGGCTGCCACGACATCACCGTGCTGCCCTCGAAGGACCTGGCGGCCGGCGCCTGCATGGGCGACGGCATCCTGTTCTCCATCAAGGACCCCGAGCGGCCGAAGGTCATCGACCGCGTGCAGGACAACGTGAACTTCGCGTTCTGGCACTCGGCGACCTTCAACCAGAAGGCCGACAAGGTCGTCTTCACCGACGAGCTGGGCGGCGGCGGCGCGGCCACCTGCAACGCGGCGATCGGACCGAACCGCGGTGCCGACGGCATCTACGACATCGTGGGCCGGGGTGACCACCGCAAGCTGGTCTTCCGCAGCTACTTCAAGATCCCGCGCCACCAGGCCGACACCGAGAACTGCGTGGCCCACAACGGCTCGCTGATCCCGGTCAAGGGCAAGGACCTCATGGTCCAGGCGTGGTACCAGGGCGGCGTCTCCGTCTGGGACTTCACCAACTCCTCGAAGCCCAAGGAGATCGCGTACTTCGAGCGCGGCCCGCTGACCACCGACGCGCTCACGGTGGGCGGGGCCTGGTCGGCGTACTACTACAACGGCTACATCTACTCCAACGACATCGCCAAGGGCTTTGACGTGCTGAAGCTCGACGACCGGCGCACCGACCCGGCGAAGCGGGTCCGGCTGGGCGAGCTCAACGTCCAGACGCAGCCGGACTACTTCGACTGACCGTCCCGGTCGCGTTCCGGCGCGGCCCCGGTCGCGAAGAATCTCGACAGATCCGTGTCACCGGTCCCGTCGGACGCCGTGCTGGTGTCCGGCGGGACCCCCTGCTCCCAGTCGATCCGGTAGCGCTTGAACAACTCGGCCCGCAGCACCGGCACGGGCATCGGCGCGCCGGGCAGCAACGCCGCGTAGACCGCGCCCATCAGCAGCGCACGCAGCATCGGGTAGTCGGCGTCGACGTCCCGCGAGCCGTCGCGGGCCACGGTGTCGCGCAGCAGCTCGGCCAGGCGTCGCTGCTCCGGGCACGGCACGAAGCCCTCGGCCTGCAGCAGCCCGGCCATGTGCTGGCGCATCAACAGGGGCCGGTCGCGGGCCAGTCCCAGGATCGCGTCGATGGCCCGGGCCATCCGCTCCCGGCCGTCCGGGGTGCGCGGTTCGCGCTCCAGCGCCTCCTCCAGCGTGCGGTGCATCAGCCGGTGCACGGCGGACTGCACCAGCGTGCGCTTGCCGGGGAAGTAGTACGACACCAGCCCGCGCGCGGAGCCGGCCCGGTCCGCGATGTCGCCGAGCGTCGTCGCCTCGTACCCGCGCTCGCTCACCAGCTCGACCGCCGCCTGAAGCAGCCGCTCCCGGGAACGCCGCCGCAATTCTTCATTGACCGAGGCGCTGCGCGGGGACATGGTGAAACTCCTGCGTTGACTGGCTGCCAGCCAACTATACTCAGTACGTCCGGGCCGGCCCTGTGTGGGCGCGGTCGGGGCTGCCGTCTGCCCTGGGCGACGCGGGGGATCGTCCAGGGTGGGCGAGCATCTCGCCCCAGTGGTGGCCTTGGGCTACTTTCCCCGGAGTTGGTTGAGCAGCGGGCGGGGGTCAGGCGACCAGGTCGAGTACCGGCCGCAGTCCGTCCGGTCGTTGCGTCACCGGCAGATGGTCCACGAAGTGCACCCCGCAGCCCAGCGCCGTCGCGCCGCCGTCCGCGCGCCGGTCGTCGCCGACCATCAGGACGTCGCGGGGATCGGCGTCGAGTGCCGCGCAGGCGGTCGCGAACAGCCGCGCGTCGGGTTTCTGGATGCCGTGCTCGTACGACAGCACGTAGCTGTCGATGTACGGGTCCAGCCCGTGCGCGCGGAACACCGGCCGCAGATCCCAGCCGATGTTGCTGACCACGCCCACCCTCGTCCCGCGCTCGCGCAGCGTGCGCAGCACCTCGGCGGCGTCGGGATACGGGGCCCAGGCGGCCGGGGTCATGTGCCGCTCGTACAGCGCGTCGTGCAACGCGGGGTCGGGCAGCGGCACTTGGCGGGACAGGCCGGTGTACGCGGCCCGGTGCAGTTCGGCGCTCTCGTCGCGGACCGCCCAGAGGGGTGCGAGCTCGTCGGGGACCGGACGTATCGCGGAAGTCCCGCCCGGCAGCGCACCGACGCTCTCCAACTCCTGCGCCACCCGCAGCAACTCGGGCTCGGGAAGGTCGATCTCGGTCTGCGTCAGGATCGCTCGCAGCCACGATTCGCCGGACTCGATACGGAAGAGGGTCCCTGAGAAGTCGAACAACACGGCAGCCATGGGGAGATCCTACGAGGCGTCCCTACGAGGCCGCAGTTCCCACCGACGCTGTGCCCGGCCGCCATCGCTGGTGGGCCAGGACCGCCAGGGCCACGATCAGCGCTCCCAGGAGCCAGCCGCCGATCACGTCCGTGGACCAGTGGACGCCGAGCCAGATCCGGGTCACGCCGACCCCGACGACGGAGACCACGGAGAGGGTCAGCGCCGTGCTCCACAGGGCGCGGCCCGCGCCGTGGCGGTGCAGCAGCCACAGGAACAGACCGCAGACGACGGTGGCGGTCATGGCGTGGCCCGAAGGGAAGGCCGCGTAGTGCGCCGTGTCGACGGGGTCGGGCCAGACGGGCCGCGCCCGGCCGACCGCGGTCTTGAGCGCCTGCTGCACCAGGGTGCCCAGCGCGCAGGTGGCGGCCAGCCACCCGGCCGTCCACCAGTCCGCGTGCCGCCACACCAGCCACACCACGACGACCGCGCACAGCAGACGCATCGTCCACGGATCCCAGATCCAGTCCGTCAGGATGCGGAACGCGTGGGTGACACCGCGGTCGTCCACCGCCCAGCGGTGCGTGGTGCGGGCGATGTCCTCATCGAGTGTGATCAGCGGCGGCCACTCCACCGCGACCAGCACGAGGAGCAGCGTGGAGCACAGCGCGAGGACGCCGGCAGCGCGGGCCGCGGTGCGGTGCGCCGACGGGCGGGGCGGGGACTCGACGGGCGGTGTGTGCATGATGCGATCCTCGCCGACCTGTGGGGCGTGAGGCCAATTCCGGGCGCGACCGAGCCGGCGTCGAGGCGCCCTCAGGACGAGAACACCGTGTCTTGGGGGCTCGGACGGTCCGGGTGACGCGTCCTGTCGGTGCTCACGCGGTCCGGGCGACGCGTCCGTCGGTCATCCCAGCGCGCGCAGCCCCGGCACGAACGCCACCAGCACCGGGACGACCGGAACCAGCGCGGCGGCCGCGGTCAGCCGCAGTCGGCGGGCCGCGGTGAACCGGTTCGGGGGAGCCAGCAGGCGTCGCACCCGCTGCGGCAGATGGGCGTGCGGGGCCGGAGCGGGGCCGAACACGCCCCGGTCCTCGTTGAGTTCGACCAGGGCGAGCGCGGTGGTCAGCCGGCCGAAGCGGCGGGACGCCATGTCGTCGGCGGCGAGTTCGACCAGTCGGTGCATCTCGTCGCGGAACGCGGCGAACACCCGAACCTGCGGAAACCCGCCGGCCAGGGCGGCCGAGCAGTGCAGCAGCCAGTCGTGCCGGGCCTGGGCGTGCCCCTCCTCGTGTGCGGCGAGAGCGTCCAGCTGCCGCCCCTTCAGGCGGCGCAACGCGGCCGTGGTCACGACGAGCCGCGGTCTCGCACCCGGCAGCCACCACGCGTCGGGCCGCTCGCCCTCCAGCACCACGAGCCGATTGCCGGGCTCCTCACCGGGCAGCAGCGGGGCCCTGACAAGAAGCGCCTCCCGCCGCAGTCGGCGTCCGACACGCGCGCGGACCACCTCACGCACCAGCATCGCCGCACTCCACATCCCGCCACAGGCCAGTGCCACCGCGGTGGTCGCGGCCCACGGACCGGCCGTGGTGAGCGGGTAGGCCTCGACGACGGTGTTCGGCGCGGGCGCGAACACCTGGCCGCGGACCGCCTGCCAGGCCACCGCCGCGCTGAGCGTCATCGACAGCGCGCAGCACACCAGGACGGCCGCCACCACGCACTGCCACACCCACAGGGCGAGGACCGGTTCGTGGTCCGCCCAGTCGGCCCGGGCCAGCAGCCGGGGAGCGACGACGGCGGTCAGGGCACCGAGCAGCAACAGTGCCGCGGGGAGCATCATGGCAGCAGCCTATGAGCGCGACACCGCTCACAGGTACGGTCTCCGGGGCCGAAGTGACGCAGGCAACGGTACGTACAGAGGACCGAGCGGGACCTCAGAGCGTCAGCAGCATCGCCACCATCGAGATCCCCATCGACAGCCGGCACGCCCGCACCAGCTCCGGCCGGTCCCCCCACGCCACCGCCTCACCCCCGCCGCCGACCGGAACCAGCCGTGCACCGGACAGCAGGACGTACCCCGCGAAGTAGAGCAGCAGCACGCCCGTCACCAGCGGTACCCCGGCGCCGCCGTGGCCGCCGTGCTGCCCGGGGGAGGCGGCCATGACCGCGGCCATGTAGACCATGGCCAGGGCCCCCACGAGGTGGTGCAGGTGGTGGGCGCCGGTGCGCGCCGACCACAGGGCGTGCAGCGCGGCCGCGCCGAAGACGACGGCATAGGCGGGCCAGGCCCATGACGGCGGGGTGAACACCGCCCCCGGTACGGCCATCGCGGCCATGCCGAAACCCATCAGCGCCTCGCCCCCCGCGGCCCGGCGCTGCTCCTCGACGCCGCTGCGCATCCGCCTGAGGCAGTACGCCCCGGTCGCCGCGCACAGCACCACCAGCAGCCAACCGGGCGAAGCCGGTCCGTGCACGCCCACCACCCCGCTCGACGGTGCCCGACGGTCGGTCAAGGAATGCCCCGGCCCCGCGGTGCGCAAGCGAGCGCAAGGGTGTACACGGGGAGCGTCTGACGGAGCACAGCAGGTCAGCGGATATTTTTACAAGTAAAACACCTGTTAAACTTCTGCTCATGAGCCGCCCGACCCCCGCCCCCGAGGCCCCGCGCGCCCGACGTCTTCCGCTGGCCGGCGTGCTGCGCCTCGGCCGGCCCTCCGACATCTGGTTCAAGCCCGCCCTGAGCGTGGTCGTCGCGGTCGCCCCGCCCAATCTGATCCTGCTCGCGCTCGGCCGGCTCGACCTGGCGATGTACACCATGGCCGGGTCCCTGTGCGCGCTGTACGCCCACAACCGCCCCTACGCCGCCCGGTCCCGCGCCCTGGCCTGGGTCGTGCTCGGCATGCTCGGCGGTCTCGCCGCCGCCCTGGTCGCGGCCTCGCTCACCGGCAGCGCCGTCGTCCTGGTGACCGTCGGCGCCGTCCTGGCCGCCGTACAGAAGACGCTCTGCGACGCCACCCGGGTAGGGCCGCCCGGCAACGTGGTGCTCACCTTCATCAGTTCCGCCGCGCTGTTCGCTCCGCAGACCCTCGGCCAGATTCCGGGACACCTGGCGCTGGCCGCGGGGACGGGCGTGTGGGCCTGGCTCGTCGGCATGGCGCCCGGGCTGCTGCGCCCGCACGGTCCCGAGCGCCGCGCCACCGCACACGCCCTGGACGCCACGGCCGTCCACGCCGCCACCCGCGGTGTCGGCGACCGCCACGCGACGACCCGCGCCGCCGCGGCCGCCGCCGTGCAGGCCGCCTGGCAGAGCCTGCTGTCCGCCGGCGGCCGCACCGCGACCCGGCACGCCCTCGAACGGCTCCTCGTCCGCGCCGAGGTCGCCCTCGCCGCCCCCGCCGACGCGGACCCGCGGCGGCTGCGCGCCTGGGCCCGCCACCTGCGCGGCACCGGACCGGTCCCACAGGTGGGCGAACGGCCCGCCGAGACCGCCGAACTCCTCGGCGTCGACGCCGAACTCGCCGCCCCCACCCGCCCCTGGTGGACCCGCCTCGGCCCGCTGGCCCCGCTCGCCCTGCGCACCGCCCTCGGCTGCGCCCTCGCCGGTTACGCCTCCCTCGCCCTCGGTGTCGGCCGCCCCTACTGGGCCCTGGTCACGGCCGCCTCGCTGTACCAGGCCAACCTCACCCTCACCTGGAACCGGGGAGTGCAGCGGGTGGTCGGCAACCTCGTCGGGGTCCTCCTCTTCGCCGCGGTGGCTCCGCTGGCCCACCTCGGCCCGGCGGCGCTGGTCCTGTGCTGCCTCGCCTTCAACTTCTCGGCGGAGGCGCTGATGAGCCGCAACTACTGGCTCGGCAGCGTCTGCGTGACCCCGATGGCGCTGCTCATCACCGAGTTCGCCGGCTACCAGCAGCCCGGACAGCTGATCGTCGAGCGGGCCGTGGACACCCTCGTCGGAGCCCTGGTCGGCCTAGCCGCCGCCGTCGCCGTCACCAACCGTCGCGCGGGCGACCGCGTCGGGCACGCGCTGACCGGCGTCGAGCGTGCCCGCGAACACGCCGCTCGGCTCCTGGCCGAGCCGCATCCCGCCCCGGGGGCCCTCGAAGCCGCCCGGCGCCGCCTCGCCGCCGCCCTGCTGGAATTGCGCGGCACGGTCGAGGCCGCGTCCGGCGAGTGGTGGCAGCGTGCCCTGCCGCACGAGAGGGTCGTGCACGCCGAACGATCGGGACACCGTACGCTCGCGGCGACGGTTCGGCGCCAGGGGCTGCACCTGGACCGGCACACGGACACGACGGAGGGCGTACGGCCATGACGGCGACCGGTGGAGGGCCGATGACGGCACAGGACCCGACCAGGGGCGACACGGTCGCCGCGGTCGTGCGGCAGTGGCAGGCCGTCCACCCTGACCTCGACACCGGTCCCATGGAGATCATCGGACGCGTCAACCGCTGCGCCGCCCTCCTCCAACAGGCCGAGGACGCCCCGCTGCGCCGGGCCGGCCTCAGCCGCCCCGAGTTCGACCTGCTGGGCGCGCTGCGTCGCACCGGCCACGAGCTCACCCCCGGTGAACTGGCTCGCGAGACCTTCTCCTCGGGCGCCGCCGTCACCAAGCGGCTCAAGGCCCTGACCGAGCGCGGCCTGGTCGAGCGGCGCGGCGACACCCGCGACCGCCGCGTCGCCCACGTCCGCCTCACGGACGCCGGACGCGATCTGGTCGACGGCATCCTCCCCGAACAGCTCGCCTACGAGACATCGGTACTGTCCGGAATCGACCCGGCACACCGGGACGAACTGTCCGCGCTGCTCGCCGGGTTGCTGAGCCGGCTGGAGGGCCGCCTCGGAGTGCCGCGCCCCTGAGGCCTCTCGGGTGCCGACCCGCTCCGCACGTTTTGAAGCCGGCGTGCCATTGACGCGGCAGACGCGTCCTTCTTACGTTCGACCAGGCCGGTTCGGATCATCGACTGGCGTACGACATGCCGGACGAAGGATGATGCCGTGACAACCGAAGACCCCGCAGCCCCTGTTTCTGATCGACTCACCGTCATCCCTGATCGGATCCCCGGCATTCCCGACCGGCTCACCGTCGACCTCGCAGCCGAGACGGGCCCCTTCCACGGCGGCGCGAGCGGCACGCTCTACGGCCTGTACGGCGACGGAGTGCCCAGTCGCCAGGTCGTCGAGGGCATGTACGTCCGCACGGTCACCACCAAGGCCCAGGACGGCATCCAGCACCCGGGCGCCGACGCGCTGGAGATCCTCCCGTCCTTCGTCGCGGCGGGCGGCCGGGACGTGTACGTCTACCTGCCCGACCACTACCGCGGCTTCCCCTACGAGTGGCCCGGTGCCACCGGCGAGGAGCGGCTGGCCGGATTCCTGGAGGTCGTCCGCCGTCAGGTCGAGCATGTCCTGACCCTCGGCGCGTACCGGTCCCACGTCGTGTACGTGCCGTTCAACGAGCCCGAGGGCAACATGTTCGGCGAGGGGGAGTGGAGCTACGACCGGACGTCCTGGCGCACCGACCCGCGGCACTACTTCGCGGCCTGGCAGCAGGCGTACCACCTCATCAAGAGCCTCGACCCAAAGGCGCGGATCGCCGGTCCCAACACCAGCATCCTGTACCCCGAGGTCAGAGACTTCCTCGAGTTCGCCAAGGCACAGGACGTGCTGCCCGACGTGATCACCTGGCACGAGCTGTCCTCGCCGGCCGAGGTCCGCACGAACGTCGCCAAGTACCGTGCGCTCGAAAGGGAGTTGGGCATCGGCCCGCTACCGGTCAACCTCAACGAGTACGCGCACAACTACCACGTGTCCGTGCCCGGCCAGATGGTGCAGTGGATCTCCGCGATCGAGGAGTCGAAGGTCGACGCCGACCTGGCCTACTGGAACATCGCGGGCAACCTCAACGACTCGGCCGTCGAGGCGGGCAAGGGCAACGGCCAGTGGTGGCTGTTCAACGCCTACGGGCAGCTGACCGGCAACACGGTCCACGTCACCGCCCCGCATCCCAACGTGCAGTACACGCTGCAGGGCCTGGCCGCCCTGGACCGGGCCAAGCGGCAGGCCCGGGTGCTGTTCGGGGGCGCGGACGGCGCGGCCGACATCGTCTTCGAGGGCGTCGACCCCGACCTCTTCGGGACGGCCGTGCGCCTGCGGCTCCAGGAGATACCGTGGACGGGCCAGGTGGGCGTCTGCGCCCAGCCGTCACGGCTGCGGGACGAGGAACTGCCCGTCGTGGACGGCCGGGTGACCGTGACCGTGTCCGACCTCGACGCGATGTCCGCCTACCAGGTCATCCTGGCGCCCGGCGGCAACGGCGCCCCGATCGCGCCGCCCCCCGCCGTCCGACGGCGGACGTACGAGGCCGAGGACGCCACCTACACGGGCGGCGGCTACTCCCGCAACGGACCCGAGGGATCCCCGGCCGACGTCGACCGGTTCGCCACCTCCGGCGGCTATCACGTGGGCGGCCTGCGCACCGGATCCGACGGAGTGCTCGCCTTCGACGTCGAGGTCCCGCGCGACGGCACCTACGAGCTCCGGGTGTTCGCCAACTCCTACAACCAGGCCGAGCTGGTGCGCGAGCAGGGGCCCACCAACGTCTTCCTGCGGGTGGACGGCGAGAACCCGCGCGAACTGCTGCTGCCGCTCGGCTACAAGTGGGCGGTGTGGGGGCACACCGACACCCGGGTCGAGCTGACCGCGGGCAGCCACCGCGTCACCCTCGCGGCGTGGGACCCCGAACTCGGTACCACCCAGGGGGACGCCGTCATCGACAAGCTGGACCTCGTGCGGTGCGACGACGACCCCACCGCGCTGTACGAGGCCGAGTACGCCGCACTCGGGGACGGGGCGGCCGTCAGCTACGCGCACCGCGGAGCCTCGGGGCCGGGCGCCGCCGTGCTCCCCAGAGGGGGCACCGTCACCTTCTGGGTGCACGCGGACGACGACGGCGAGGCGAGCGTCACCGTCGACGTACTCGGCCCCGGAGAGGGACTGCTGAGCGTCAACGGAGAGGACGTCGGACGCGTCGAGCGGGGAGCCGTCCCGCTCTTCCTCACCGGAGGCGTCAACAAGCTCACGGTCACCGGGAGTTCGGAGCGCATGGTGGTGGACCGGCTGCGCGTCGGCCCGTCGCGCGGTCTGCTGCATAGCGCCGCGTACCCGGCCGAGGAAGGCCTGCTGACCGGCACGGCGAAGGTGGCCGGATACACGTACGCCACCGGCGGCAAGGCGGTCGACGGGATCGGCGCGGGCCCCGGCAACGCCCTCACGCTCACCGTGTCGGCACAGCGGGCCGGACGCCACGCTCTGACCCTCCGTTACGCCAACGGCGAGCAGGCTCCCGCCACCCACTACAACCCGGACCCGGTCTGCCGCCACGCGGACGTCTCCGTCAACGGGGCCGCCCCGCACCGGGTCCTGTTCCCCACGACCTTCCACTTCAACAACTTCTGGAACCTCTCGGTCCCCGTCACCCTGGAGCCGGGTGCCAACACGATCACCCTCACCGCCGACGAACTCCCCAACTTCGACGGCCGGACACACAACCCGCACGGCCAGCGCTCCGCCCACGCCCCCGTCATCGACCGGGTGACGGTGACGCGGCTGTTCTGATCCCTGGTCCGGGACCCACCACCCCGGCGGACCCCGGTCATGGGGCGACCACCCCTGACCTCCCTCTCAGCCGTCCGTCGGGTGGTACACCCCGAACATCGCGCCCCGCGGGTCCCGCAGCACGGCGATGCGGCGGACGGCGCCGAGGGAGCGGGGTTCCATGAGGACGGTGCCGCCCGCCGAGGTCGTGGCACTCGCGGTGGTGTCCACGTCGCCGACGGCGAAGTACGGCAGCCAGTGCGGTGGCACCTCGGGCGGGAACGTGTCGTCCATCGTCACCATGCCGCCGAAGTCCTCGCCGTCGAGGCCCCACTGCGTGTAGTGCTCCGAGGCGTTGACGCTCCAGCCGAACACCGTGGTGTAGAAGGCCTTGGCCCGCTCGGGGGCCCGGGTCAGCAGCTCCACCCAGCCCAGGGAACCAGGCGCGTTGAACAGCCCGGCGCCCGGGAACGAGCGGGCCTGCCACAGCTGGAAGGCCGCTCCGGTCGGATCGAGGGCCACCGCGAAGCGGCCCACGTCGAACACGTCCATCGGGCCGACCAGGACCGTGCCGCCCGCCCCGGTCACCTCCCGGGCCGTGGCGTCGGCGTCCCGCACGGCGAACGACACGTTCCAGGCGACCGGCTGCGACTCCTGGTACAGCGGAGTCAGCGCGGCGACCGCCGCGTCGCCCTGGTGCGCGATGGTGTAGCCGCCCGCCTCCTGACGCGGATCCGTCTCGGCGCGCCAGCCGAACAGCTCCGTGTAGAAGCGCTTAGCCGCCTCCATGTCGTCGGTGCCCAGTTCGGTCCAGCAGGGTCCGCCGATCACCGGTTCGTCGAGCTTCATGGCGTTCCTTCCGAGAGCCCCGAGACGGCGGGGGGAAGCCCCTCTCTGCACGCTATGCCTCGGTGTCGATCCCGGCCATCCGTGTGCGCGGCAACGCGCGAAGATCCCCTGTGAACCGGTGGCCTCAGATTCCGGGCCGGTAGCGCAGCGGATGGTCCGCCGGCACCTCCACCAGCACGATCCGTGTCCCGTCCGGATCCGCGATCCACATCTCGACCAGCCCCCACGGCTCCGTCACCGGGGGCCGCACGATCTCGACGCCCCTGCCCCGCAGCTCCTGGTGAGCCGCGGCCACGTCCGCGACCTGGAGCCACAACCGCACCGCCGGCGACGGCGGCACCTCGGAGCGCCCGGACACTTCCAGGAACCCACCGCCGAGGAAGTAGACGGTGCCGCGCTCCGGCCCTTCGCCGAACTCGCGGTAGACGGCGAGCCCCAACTGCTCGCCGTAGAAGACACGGGACCGTTCCGGATCAGTGGGCCGCAGCAACGTGCGGCCGCTCAGTACATGCACCATGCACCAGGAGCCTAGTGGCACCCGCCGCGTACCCTCATCGATGCCCGTGCCCTACCGTGCCGACGAACCGGAGATCCGAGCCATGGAGACCCCTGCCCCCGAACTCAGCTTCCGTGACGCCACCGACGCCGACGTGGACGCCCTGGTGGCGTTGATCGAGTCGGCGTACCGCGGGGACTCCAGCCGTGCCGGGTGGACCACCGAGGCGGACATCCTCCAAGGGCAGCGGACCGACCCGCAGGGTGTGCTGGAGGTCATCAAGGCGGCCGACAGCCGGCTGCTCACGGTCGAGCGCGAGGGCCGCATCGTCGCCTGCTGCCAGCTCGAACACCGCGGCGACCACGCCTACTTCGGGATGTTCGCGGTCAGTCCCGCCGCGCAGGGCGGCGGCCTCGGCAAGGTGATCATCGCGGAGGCGGAGCGGCAGGCCCGCGAAGTCTGGGGCGCCACCGAGATGCACATGACCGTGATCTCCGTACGCGACGACCTCATCGCCTGGTACGAGCGCCGCGGCTACCGCCGTACGGGAAGGATGACCCCCTTCCCGTACGGCGACGAGCGCTTCGGCGTTCCGCAACGCGACGACCTGCAGTTCGAGCTGCTGATCAAGGAGCTCGCATGATCGTCACGGGGGCCCGCTGACCGTCACGCCGTGAAGCGGCCGGTGCGCCTGATCTCCGGATAGTCGGTGGTCGCGCCGTCCAGCTCCAGGGCCCGGACCAGCCGTAGCTGCTCCTGCGTGTTCACCACCCAGCCGATGATCCTCAGGTCCGCCTTGCGCGCGTTCTCCACGATTTCCAGGGTGAGACGGCGGATGTTGAGGCAGACCGTCGCGGCCCCGGCCTCGACCGCGCGCTCCACGATGTCGGTGCCGTAACGGCTGCCGATCAGCGCGGTGCGTACTCCGGGCAGCAGCCGGGCGATCTCGGCGATCGCCTCGTCGTGGAACGAGGACACCTCCACCCGGCCGGTCAGATCCCGCCGGTCCATGACCTCGGCGAGCGCGCGGGCCGCCGCCAGGTCCTTGATCTCGGCCTGCAGCGGCAGCCGTACGGCGTCCAGCACCTCCTCGAACACCGGGATCCGCTCGCCGAGCCCGGCGTCCAGCGCGCGCAGCTCGCCCAGGGTCTGCTCGGCGATCGGGCCGGTCCCGTCGGTCGTACGGTCCACGTCGGCGTCGTGCATGACGACGAGGGCGTCGTCCTTGCTCAGATGCAGATCCAGTTCGATGACGTCGAGGCCGGCCTGTTCGGCGGCGACGAAGGACCGCAGGGTGTTCTCGGGCTCGACACCCATGACTCCCCGGTGCCCGATGGTGAGGAAGTTCAACGTTCGACTCGCTTCCGTCGACTGCGGCTCGGCAACTCCGCGCAGACCGGGGCGGACGGCTGCGCGGGCAGATTCGCAGCCTATCGGCCCCGCCCCGAGGTGAACCCGCCCCTGCACGGGGAGCGGTGCGTGAAGCATGAACAGCCGTCATCAGGGTATCTGGCAGGAAAATGTTCTGTGATGTTGGGGGGTAGGCAGGAGTATTTCCTGGACTCCCACTTGCTGACCAAAACGATGTGTGTATACGGTCTTCTTACGCGAGGTTCTCCCGTGGAGGATGAGACATGATGGAAATTCTTGTGCAGGCGGCGTCGGAGGAAAGGGTTCCTCCCGCGACCAGGGTGGTGGAGCACCCGGCGTGGCCGGTGCTCAAGGATGCCGTGGAGCAGATCCGGCCATGGCAGTCCAAGGACGGGTCGATCGACTTTGAGGCCGAGGGTGCCCCCGACCCGGCGGACGTGGAACTCGCCGTACAGCGGGTCGTCGACGCCGTCCAGGAGCTGTCGCCGCTGCTCGGGCACGACCTCGCGTACCACCAGGCCCTCGTGAAGGACCTGCGTCGCTGGTCCGAGGGCGGCTTTGAGGTACCGGACTTCCTCGACTCGCTGCTGGCCTTCCAGCCCGCCGCGAACCGCGCGGACGGCCTCCAGCACCTGGTCGTCTTCCCGATGTACACCCAGAACGGCAACCCCGACCGCAACCTCGAAGCGGTCGTGCTGCGCATGGTCTGGCCCGACTGGCTCGCCGAGCTGGAGCGCACCCGTTACGACAACCCGCTGTTCTGCGGCATCAGGTTCGAGGACTTCACGGCCGGCTACGACACCAACTCGGCCGTCCTCTTCCCGGAGACCATCGCCGTGCGCGAGGCCCCCGAGCGCTTCAGCTGGGGTGGCATCTTCTGCGACCGGGAGGCCGCCCGCTTCCGTCGGGTGACCGACGCCGCGGTCGACATCCTGGGCCTGGAACTGCCCGAGGACGTCGCCGCGATGGTCCACGACCAGAAGCGCTGCGAGGAGGCCTTCGTGCTGTGGGACATGGTCCACGACCGCACCCACAGCCACGGTGACCTGCCCTTCGACCCGTTCATGATCAAGCAGCGCCAGCCGTTCTGGATGTACGGTCTCGAAGAGCTGCGCTGCGACCTCACCGCCTTCAGGGAGGCCGTGAAGCTGGCGGCCGACGGCGTCCCGCAGGCCCGTGACGTGCAGTACGCGGTGCTGTTCGACCGCATGTTCCGCTTCCCGGTCACCGGCGAGCGGGTGCGCAACTACGACGGCCTCGGCGGTCAGCTCCTCTTCGCCTACCTGCACAAGCACGACGTGGTCCGCTGGACCGACAACAAGCTGTTCATCGACTGGCAGCGCGCGCCCCAGGTCACCAACGAGCTGTGCGCCGAGATCGAGGCGCTCTACCGGGACGGCATCGACCGGCCCAAGCTCGTCCACTGGTTCGCGGGATACGAGCTGGTCTCCACCTACCTCGCCCCCCACCCGGGCTCCCGCTGGGCCAAGGGCCCCGACGCCCTCGACCTGAGCCAGCCGCCCCGGAAACTCGTCGATGACGTGCTTCCGGACGAGTTTCCGCTGAGCATGTTCTATGAGGCACTCTCCAAGAAGCTGAAGAAGGTGATCGCCTCCACCCGGGGCATCACCGCGAAGAGCGCCGAGCGGATCGCCGCATGAGCGACCGCGATACCAAAACCACTGCTCAGGAGGCGAAGACCATGGGGAACGGGGCTCTCAGCGGTGCGGTGATCGCGGTGGCCGGCGCGGGTGGACCCGCCGGGCGGGCGACGCTGCTCAGGCTCGCCGAGGCGGGCGCGACCGTCGTCGGCGCGGACAACGACCCCGAGCGGCTGGCGGAGGCCGTGGACGCGGCCCGCTACAGCTCCGGCGGCGCCATGGTGACCGGCGAGACGGTCGACCTGCTCGACTTGGACTCGACCCGGGAGTGGGCCGTGCACACCGAGAAGGAGTTCGGCCGGGTCGACGGCGTGGTCCACCTCGTCGGCGGCTGGCGCGGCAGCGAGACCTTCGCCAAGACCAACCTGCACGACTGGGACCTGCTGGAGATGCTGCTCATCCGCACCGTGCAGCACACCTCCCTCGCCTTCCACGAGGCGCTGCAGGCCAGCGACCGGGGCCGGTACGTCCTGATCAGCGCCGCGGGCGCCAGCAGGCCCACCGCCGGCAACGCGGCCTACGCGGCGGTCAAGGCCGCGGCCGAGGCGTGGACGCTCGCGCTCGCCGACTACTTCGCCAAGGCGGGCGCCGCCCAGGGGGCAGGCGGGGCCACCTCCGCCGCTGCCATCCTGGTGGTGAAGGCGTTGGTGCACGACGCGATGCGCGCCGAGCGCCCCAACGCGAAGTTCGCGGGGTTCACGGACGTCAAGGACCTGGCCGAGGAAATTGTTGGCGTCTGGGAGAAGCCCGCCGCCGAAGTGAACGGAAAGCGTCTGTGGCTGACCGAGAAGCCGTGATCCGACAAGCCGTGAACCCGCCGAAGACCGATGCTCGCCGCCGTCACGACCCCGAGGTCCGCGGATTCGCCAGCGACAACTACGCCGGCGCGCACCCGGAGGTGATGGCCGCCCTGGCCCTGGCCAACGGCGGCCACCAGGTGGCGTACGGCGAGGACGACTACACCGAGAGCCTGCAGAGCGTCATCCGGAGCCACTTCGGCCCCACGGCGGAGGCGTTCCCGGTCTTCAACGGCACCGGGGCCAACGTCGTCGCGCTCCAGGCCGTCACCGGCCGCTGGGGCGCGGTGATCTGTGCCGAGAGCGCCCACATCAACGTCGACGAGGGCGGCGCCCCCGAGCGCATGGGCGGCCTCAAGCTGCTCACCGTGCCCACACCCGACGGCAAGCTCACCCCCGAGCTGATCGACCGGCAGGCCTACGGCTGGGACGACGAGCACCGTGCGATGCCGCAGGTGGTCTCGATCACCCAGAGCACCGAGCTCGGCACGCTCTACACACCGGACGAGATCCGCGCGATCTGCGACCACGCCCATGCCCACGGGATGAAGGTCCACCTGGACGGTTCGCGGATAGCCAACGCGGCGGCCTCCTTGAACGTGCCGATGCGGACGTTCACCAACGCGGTCGGCGTCGACATCCTCTCCCTGGGCGGCACGAAGAACGGCGCGCTGTTCGGTGAGGCGGTCGTCGTCATCGACCGGGACGCCGTGAGCCACATGAAGCACCTGCGCAAGATGTCCATGCAGCTGGCCTCCAAGATGCGCTTCGTGTCGGTGCAGTTGGAGGCCCTGCTCGCCAGGGACCTGTGGCTGCGCAACGCCCGCCACTCCAATGAGATGGCCCAGCGGCTCGCCGAGGGGGTCGGCGCCGTGCACGGCGTCGAGATCATCTACCCGGTGCAGGCCAACGGCGTCTTCGCCAGGCTCCCGCACGACGTGAGCGAGCGCCTGCAGAAGAGGTTCCGCTTCTACTTCTGGGACGAGGCGGCGGGCGTCGTGCGCTGGATGTGCGCCTTCGACACGACCGAGGACGACGTGGACGCGTTCGTGGCCGCGTTGAAGGAGGAGATGGCGCAGTAGTGCGCGTCGGCGCGCGGTCGGGGACGCGGCCCGAACGGCTGGGCCGCGAGGGTCAGTGCGCCTCGGCCGCGCGCACCTCTTCCGGGGTCGGGGCGGTGCCGCCGAGGTGGGCCGGCATCCACCAGGTGTCGTTCGCGTCCTTGGGGCGCACCGGGTAGGCACGCTGCGCGGCCTCCAGGAGTTCCTGCACCCGCTCGCGCAGCTGACGGGTGATCACACCCGCGTACTTGTCCCGGGAGGCCTCGATCGCCTCGCCCACCCGGATGGTGACGGGGATGTGGCTGCGCTTGAAGTTGCGCGGGTGGCCCTTGGTCCACAGTCGCTGGGTGCCCCACACGGCCATCGGGATCAGCGGGACGCCCGCCTCCTGGGCCATGCGTGCGGCGCCCGACTTGAAGGACTTGAGGGTGAAGGACGGGGAGA
Source organism: Streptomyces sp. NPDC006332 (assembly GCF_040612855.1). NCBI lineage: Bacteria > Bacillati > Actinomycetota > Actinomycetes > Kitasatosporales > Streptomycetaceae > Streptomyces > Streptomyces sp. NPDC006332. Next base: position 11,695 of record NZ_JBEXRA010000021.1, on the reverse strand, counting down.
TGGTGGCCTCCGGGAAGACGCCCACGATCTCGCCGGACCGCAGCGACTCCAGTGCGCGCGCGTACGCCGTCTCACCCTGCTTGCGGTCGACCGGGATGTGCTTCATCCCGCGCATCAGCGGGCCGGAGATCTTGTGCCGGAACACGGACTCCTTCGCCATGAACCGTACGAGACGTTTCTGCGGAAGCGCCGCCAGGCCGTCGAAGACGAAGTCCAGGTAGCTGATGTGGTTGCTCACCAGCACGGCACCGCCCGAGCGCGGGATGTTCTCCGAACCCCTCAGGTCGATCTTGAGGTCCCACACCTTGAACAGGGCCTGGGCGAAACCAACGACGGGACGGTAGACAAGCTCTGCCATGGACGGTGTGAGCCCTTCCTTCTCTGCCTGGACAGGCGACTCCAGGCCGAAGTTACGCAGCCGTAGGTTTACGGCATGTCGCAGATCGTGCCCCAAGAACGGGCCAGGAGCCAGCCCTGGTGCCTGTCGGCGGCGAGATTCTCGTCACGTCCACGCGGTGATCCACCTCGGGCTTTTAAGCCACCTTTACTCAGCGCGTACGTCCGCTCGTCGTACAAGCAGGTACATCTCGCATCCCAGGCAGTAGCCGAACGCCGCATTGAGGAACGCGGCCGCCAGCGCCGCGCCGGTCGCGGCGAGTCCCAGCCAATCGGGGCCCAGCGTGTAGCCGACGAGGCCCACTGCCGCGAACAGCAGCCCCACCGCCTGCGCGAACCGGGGCGGTTGGGGCGGCTCGAACTCGGTCGGCGGCCCGAGCCGGGGCCGCACCGCGACCCGGAACAGCCAGCCGTACGGTGAACGGGCCACGCCGCCGGCCGCACCCAGCGCGAACGCCAGCGTCTGCCAGGCCAGCAGCCACGCGCTGCCGGTGATCAGCACGACCGCCAGCACGACGGTCGTCACGGCCGCGCCGAAGCGGGGCCCCCTCACATCGATGTCCATGGGAATGAAGCATTCCGCAGCGGTAACAGTTCGGGGAGGCGGGAATCTTTGCAGTCTCGTGAACGCTGGTGCACTCGATGACCGGACTCGTGGTGTGTGTGGCGGTGCTCGCGCTGGCGAGCGCCTACGGAGTGCTGCATCGGCGGCGGAGCGGGAGGATTCGGGTGCGCGGGCGCGACGACGGGAAACGGCTCGGCGCGGCCGAACTGGGCGGGCGGCTCGGTGAGCGGGCCACCCTGGTCCAGTTCTCGAGCGCCTTCTGCGCCCCCTGCCGGGCGACCCGCCGGATCCTTGGTGAGGTGGCCGACCTGGTCCCGGGTGTCGTCCATGTCGAACTCGACGCCGAGGACAACCTCGACCTCGTCCGTGCACTCGACATCCTCAAGACCCCGACCGTGCTGGTCCTGGACGTCGACGGCCGGATCGTCCGACGTGCCGCCGGCCAGCCGCGCAAGGCGGACGTGATCGCCGCGCTGGGGGAGGCGGTGTGACACCCCTGACCAGGACGGTGGAGCATCTTCCAGATACCGGGACGTACTTGACTGCGCGTACCACCTATCGTCAGCCTGACCGTATGCCTTCGGAACCCCTTCTCCTCGGGCGGGGACGCATGTGGCAAGAAGCCCCGGCCCGCACCGCGAGCGCGCGCTGTCCGAGCTGTTGAGCAGCCACGGACGCCCAAGCCCCTCCTCGCGCAAGGACTCTTCCATGACGGCCACGCCCGGCCTCGGCACCCCTCGGCTCGCCTCGCCCGACCTCCTGCGTTCCGTCTTCCGGCGGCACGCCGCGGGAGTGGCCGTGATCACCGCGCGCGGTGACGCCGGTCCGGTCGGCTTCACCGCCACCTCCCTCACCTCGGTCTCCGCCGACCCGCCCATGCTCTCCTTCGGTATCGGCACCGGCGCGTCCAGTTGGCCCGCAGTGTCCGAGTCGGAGCACGTCGGCGTGCACATACTCGGTGAGCACCAACAGGACCTGGCGGCCACCTTCGCGCGCAGCGGAGCCGACCGCTTCGGTGCGGCGACCGCCTGGCGCGAGGGCCCCGAGGGGGTGCCGGTCCTGGACGACGTGCAGGCCTGGCTGGTGTGCCGGGTCGTCGCACGGGTGCCGGCCGGTGACCACCGCATCGTGCTGGCCGAGGTCGCCGTCGGTGACTCCACCGGCCCCGGCCGCCCGCTCCTCTATCACCAGGGGCGCTTCCACGGGCTCGGCGACTGAATGGCCCCGCCCGGCCCTACCCGCTGCTGCGAGGGCGTCGAGTTCCGATTACGCTGCGTTGCGAAGGTCACAGTTCAAAGCGCTTGCTCAGCGGGAACGAACTGGGTGTACTGACGAGTAATATCTCGTTCGGCGCGTGGGTCGCCCCGACCGGGATCGGCCGCTTGTGGCGCCTATGCTGCCTGCAAGAGGCAGCCGAAAAATGACGATGCAGTAGGAGAGCCGGCGTGAGCTTGAGGATCGTTGTCACTGTGAAGTACGTGCCCGACGCCACTGGCGACCGGCACTTCGCCGATGACCTGACCGTCGACCGGGACGACGTGGACGGTCTGCTCTCCGAGCTGGACGAGTACGCGGTCGAGCAGGCGCTGCAGATCTCCGAGAACTCCGACGACGACGTCGAGGTCACCGTCCTGACCGTCGGGCCCGAGGACGCCAAGGACGCCCTGCGCAAGGCGCTGTCCATGGGTGCCGACAAGGCCATCCACGTCGAGGACGACGACATCCACGGCACCGACGCCATCGGCACCTCCCTGGTCCTGGCGAAGGCGATCGAGAAGGCCGGCTACGACCTGGTCGTCTCCGGCATGGCGTCCACCGACGGCACCATGGGCGTCGTCCCCGCGCTGCTCGCCGAGCGCCTGGGTGTGCCGCAGGTGACCCTGCTGTCCGAGGTGTCGGTCGAGGACGGCACGGTCAAGGGCCGCCGCGACGGCGACGCCGCCTCCGAGAACCTGGAGGCGTCCCTGCCGGCGGTCGTGTCGGTCACCGACCAGTCGGGCGAGGCGCGTTACCCGTCCTTCAAGGGCATCATGGCGGCCAAGAAGAAGCCGGTTCAGTCCTGGGACCTGTCCGACCTGGACCTGGAGGCCGAGGAGGTCGGCCTGGAGGGCTCCTACACGATCGTCGACTCCGCGACCGAGCGCCCGGCCCGTACGGCCGGCACGATCGTCAAGGACGAGGGCGAGGGCGGCAAGCAGCTCGCCGAGTTCCTCGCGAGCCAGAAGTTCATCTGAGCTCGACGTCGCTGACCGCCCCTCATCTCATCCACGCAGGAGAGCAATCCCATGGCTGAAGTCCTTGTCTACGTCGACCACGTGGACGGTGCCGTCCGCAAGCCGACCCTCGAGCTGCTGACCCTGGCCCGCCGGGTCGGCGAGCCGGTCGCCGTCGCGCTGGGAGGCGGCGCCGCCGACACCGTCGCCACGCTCGCCGAGCACGGCGCGGTGAAGGTCCTCACGCACGAGGCCGCCGAGTACGCCGACTACCTGGTCGTCCCGAAGGTCGACGCGCTGCAGGCCGCGGTCGCCGCCGTCTCCCCGGCCGCCGTGCTCATCCCCTCCTCCGCCGAGGGCAAGGAGATCGCCGCCCGCCTCGCGCTGCGTATCGGTTCCGGCATCATCACCGACGCCGTCGACCTGGAGGCCGGCGAGTCGGGCCCGGTGGCCACCCAGTCGGTGTTCGCCGCGTCCTTCACCACCAAGTCCCGCATCGCCAAGGGCACCCCGGTCATCACCGTCAAGCCCAACAGCGCCGCCGTGGAGGCCGCTCCGGCCGCCGGTGACGTCGAGGCGCTGGAGGTCACCTTCTCGGCGCAGGCCACCGGCACCAAGGTCACCGCGCGCACCCCGCGTGAGTCGACCGGCCGTCCGGAGCTGACCGAGGCCGCGATCGTCGTCTCCGGCGGCCGTGGCGTCAACGGCGCGGAGAATTTCGCGATCATCGAAGCCCTCGCCGACTCCCTCGGCGCGGCCGTCGGCGCCTCGCGCGCCGCGGTGGACGCCGGCTGGTACCCGCACACCAACCAGGTCGGCCAGACCGGCAAGTCCGTCTCGCCGCAGCTGTACATCGCCAACGGCATCTCCGGCGCCATCCAGCACCGCGCCGGCATGCAGACGTCGAAGACGATCGTGGCCGTCAACAAGGACGCCGAGGCCCCGATCTTCGACCTGGTCGACTACGGCGTCGTCGGCGACCTCTTCGACGTGGTCCCCGCGCTGACCGAGGAGATCAAGACCCGCAAGGGCTGATCCCCGCAAGGCTGTACGAGGCCCCCACGACCGCCCCCGGTCGCGGGGGCCTCGGCTCATCCCAGGGTCAGCGACGCCTGCACCGGCAGGTGATCGCTCGGGAACTGGCCGTCGCGCTCGAAGGTGTTGACGGACACCCGGTGGGTCGTGACGCCCGGTGTGGTGAGGATCCAGTCGATGCGGTCGCCGTCCTTCACCAGCGGCTGGTAGCCGTGGAAGGTCGCGTAGAGCCTGCCGCGCTCGGCCGCCGTGTCCCAGGTGTCGACGAGTCCGGCGTCCAGGAGGGTGTCGTAGGCCTCGTTCCGGTGGGCCGACGCGTTGAAGTCGCCGGTCACGATGGACGGCAGGGACCGGTCGAGTGCCGCGATCCGGTCGCCGACCATGGACGCGGAACGCACGCGTGCGTACTGGCTCACGTGGTCGAAGTGGGTGTTGAGGACGTAGAACTCCCGCCCGCCAGCGTGCAGATCGCTGAACCGGACCCAGGTGGCGATGCGCGGGAGGCGGGCGCCCCAGGTGTTCGAGCCGATCACCCTGGGCGTGTCGGAGAGCCAGAAGGTGTCGTGTTCGACGGGCGCCAGGCGCCGGGTGTCGTAGAAGACCGCCACGGCCTCGTCGTGGCTGCCGCCCTCGCGGCCGGTGCCGATCCAGTCGTAGTGCGCTCCGAGGTCGGCGCGGATGTCGAGCAACTGTTGGTAGACACCCTCCTGCGTGCCGATCACGTCGGGTGCCTCGCGGCGTAACAGCTCACGCATCACCGGACGGCGGGCCGCCCAGCTGTTGGGCTCGGTGGTGCTCGCGAAGCGCAGATTGAACGTCATGACCTCCAGGCGGCGCCTTCTGGGCCTCGCGGCCGACGTCGGGACCGCGCCGAGCAGCGGGATGGTCAGCGCGGTGGCCACCGCGGATCTCATGCCCATGCGACGCGTCATGCTGGTGGTGTGCCCCATGTGATTCCCTCCCCGGGGATCAGGATGAGGGTGGGAGCGCAAGGGCGGAAGGGGGCACAGAGGTTCTCGGCCGCGGGAGTGAACGCGGTGGGTCAGGCCGGGGGCACGGTGTTGACCGGCGGGGAGCTTCATAGATAACTTCGCTGTGCGGATTATTGATTCCGCAGAACGGAAAACAGGAGGCGCGGGATGGGTCAGGGTCAGCAGGACCAGGTGGCGACGAGCCTCACGGGAGCCGTGAGCGAGGAGATCAGCGCCTCCCTCGTGCCGGTCGACGCCGATCTGGAGCGCCGCTACCCCGGAGACCCCGGCACCCGCCAGCCCGTCCACACGGTCTACGTCCCCGGTGACGTGTTCGCCGCCGACACCATCCGCTTCTGGGGCGACCAGGCCCTCGCCGCCCTCGACCAGCACGCCCCGGACGCCGAGTCCTTCGCCGCCGTCCTCGGCCTCTCCGACGACCTCGCCGAGCCGGTGTACTCCCGCGTCCGCGCCAAGCTGGAGCAACAGCCCGTCGAGGACCTGCGCGTCGACTTCGAGGACGGCTACGGCCCCCGCCCGGACGCCGAGGAGGACGAGACGGCGGCCCGAGCGGCGCGACTGATCGCCCAGGCGTACCGGGACGGCACGGCGGCCCCGTACATGGGCATCCGCATGAAGTGCATGGAGGCGCCCGTCCGCGACCGCGGCATCCGCACCCTGGACATCTTCCTCACCGGTTTGATGGAGGCCGGCGGCCTGCCCGACGGGCTGGTGCTGACGCTGCCGAAGGTGACCTACCCCGAGCAGGTCACCGCCATGGTGCGGCTCCTGGAGGCCTTCGAGAAGGCGCGCGGGCTGGAGCCGGGCCGGATCGGCTTCGAGATCCAGATCGAGACCAGCCAGTCCATCCTCGCCACCGACGGGACCGCCACCGTCGCCCGCATGATCCAGGCCGCCGAGGGCCGTGCCACCGGCCTGCACTACGGCACCTTCGACTACAGCGCCTGCCTGGGGGTGTCCGCCGCCTACCAGACCAGCGACCACCCCGCTGCCGACCACGCCAAGGCGATCATGCAGGTCGCGGCCGCGGGGACCGGCGTACGCGTGTCGGACGGCTCGACCAACGTCCTGCCGGTCGGCCCCACCACGAAGGTGCACGACGCCTGGCGGCTGCACTACGGCCTGACCCGACGCGCCCTGGCCCGCGCCTACTACCAGGGCTGGGACATGCACCCCGGCCACATCCCCACCCGGTACGCGGCGGTCTTCGCCTTCTACCGCGAGGGCTTCGAACAGGCGGCTGACCGCCTCTCCCGGTACGCCAACCGCACCGGCGGTGACGTGATGGACGAGCCCGCCACCGCCAAGGCGCTGAGCGGTTACCTGCTGCGCGGCCTGGACTGCGGTGCCCTCGACATCGCCGAGGTCGCCCGCCGCAGCGGCCTGACCCGCGCGGACCTCGAGGGCTTCGCGGCACCGAGGCGAGCCGACCTGACCGTCTCCGCGAAGTAGCGGACCGGTCACCGCCGCAACGGTCGGCCGGAGCCGGAACCCCGCCCCGTAGTCTGTACGTCATTCACGGCGGTGTCACAGGAACGGGGCGGCGGTGTCTTCGGGGGAGTACGAACGGGCGGACCACGTCGGGAGGTTGCTGGCCGGGCGCTATCGCGTCGTGGCCCAACTGGGGCGCGGCGGCATGGGTGTGGTCTGGCGGGCCGTCGACGAGGTGCTCGGGCGCGAGGTCGCGGTCAAGGAACTGCGCACCTACAGCGACGCCGACGGGCCCGAACTCGCCGGTCTGCGGCTGCGGATGCAGCGGGAGGCCCGAGCGGCGGCCCGGGTGCGCCACCCCGGAGTGGTGGCCGTGCACGATGTGGCCGAGGCCGACGGACGTCCGCTGATCATCATGGAACTGGTGGACGGCCCCTCGCTGGACGACGTCCTGCGCGAGCGCGGCACCCTCGACCCGCGCGAGGCGGCCGGTATCGGCGCCGAGGTGCTGGACGCGCTCGCCGCCGCCCACCGCGCGGGCGTACTGCACCGGGACGTGAAGCCCGGCAACATCCTGCTCGACCGTTCGGGCCGCGTCGTGCTGACGGACTTCGGCATCGCGAAGGTGGAGGACCCGGGTGACGGCTCGGCCACCCACCTCACCCGCAGCGGCGAACTCGTCGGTTCCCTGGACTACCTCGCGCCCGAGCGCGCCCAGGGCGCGGACCCGGGCCCCGCCTCCGACATCTGGGCCCTCGGTGCCACGCTGTTCGCGGCCGTCGAGGGTTCCTCGCCGTTCCGCCGGACGTCCACGTTCTCCACGCTCACCGCGATCGTCACCGAGCCGATGCCGGAGCCTCGCCGGGCCGGCCACCTCGGTCCCGTTCTCCGACGCCTCCTCGACAAACAACCGGCGAACCGCCCCGAGGCCGAGGAAGCCCGCGAGCTGCTGCGGGCGGTGGCGGACGGGGACGGCTCGGACACGCCCACGACGATGTTGCGGGGACCGGCGGATCCGGCGCCCGCGCGGACGGAGCCGGGGCGGCCCGGGACGGAGTCGCCGGAGGCCCCCGCTGAGCCTGGGCCCACTCGGCACATCGGGGCCGGGCAGGCGCACCCCACCGGCGAGGTCGGCGAGGCCGGGCACGCGGGCCCCGGAGCCCCGGCCGGGCCGCCCGCGCAGGGTTCGGGTGCCCCCGTCCTGGCCGGATCGGAGCCGGCGGCCACCTTCCCCATGTCCGCCTCCGGCACCTCCGCATCCGGCCCGGGCCGGCGCAAGGGGCGTGTCCTGCTCGCCGCCGCGGCCCTGACCGTGGCGCTGGTGGCCGCCGGGGTCACCTTCGCCGTGCTGGACGACAGGGGCGACGCCACGGCCGGTACCAAGCCCTCGGCGTCCGCCACCTCCACCGCCGCCGGTACCAAGCCCAGGGCATCCGCGACCTCCACCGCCGCCGACCGTGTCGATGCCGGGCGTTCAAAAGCCGCGAAGCCCACCGATGCCGGCCGTCCAAACGCCACGGAGCCCACCGATCAGGGCGACGGCAAGGGCCCGACCGCGACGAAGTCGTCCCCCGCCAAGACCTCGGGCGGCACCCCGGGCGGTTCAGGCGCGGAGACCCCGCAGGCCCCCGCCTGCCGCTCCATCGGCGGCGGCAAGTACAACTGCGAGGTCTGGCGCACCGCCGACTCGTACACCGCCTCCGGCACCAAGGCCGGGGTCCTCAACGCGGGCACCAACTACTTCTACTGCCAGCGCGACCTGGGCCGCCGTGAGACAGCCGGCCGGTGGACCAACGTCTGGTGGGCGAAGACCGACGACGACAGCGGCAACACGAACGTCTACTTCAACGACGTCTACATCAAGGGCGGCGACAACGACTCCCCGGTACCGGGACTACCGCTCTGCTGAACGAACGCCGAACGTCCGTGATCCCGCGGGCGGCCGTCAGCCCCCGCCCCTCGCGTACCGCTCCAGCCCCGACACCGTCACCCGCTTCTCGTCCGCGAACAGCCGTGTGCCCCGCTCGCACAGGTGCCGGTCGGCTCGCGCCCGGGCGCAGAACTCCTCCGGGGTGACGCCGAAGAGTTCCCTCAACCGGGCGGAACCCACGAGGAGTTCGTTGAGCAGGGCCCGCTGGCCCGGATGCCTGCGAGGCGCGCTGGTGCCGTCGTGCAGGACGCCATGGCGGTTGACGTACGCGTACACGCCGGGCAGCGTCACTCCGGGCGCCGGCTCGACGCGCACCTCGGGCGCGGGCAGCCAGGCGCGGCGGAAGTTGCCGTTCGGCAGCGGCACCCCTTCGCTCGCGTCGACCACCGCGAGCTGCTGGTCGTCGAGCCAGGTGACGAACAACTCCCGTACCTCTCCCGGCGCTTCGAACGGCGACGCGGACACGTACCCCAGGCGGCTGACGTGCGCGGAGACCCCCACACCGAGGCCGGTGACCCGGGCCCGGACCATCGGGATCGGCGACGTGATCCCGAACTCGGCCATCTTGAGCCGCAGTTGGGCCGGGCTGGCGTTGGATCCGACGGCCAGGACGGCGGTGCGGTCGGGGTGCACGAAGACGTCGAGTGGCAGCAGCCGGTCGCCGTCGAGGAGTCCGGAGTCCCGCGGCCACCCACCCGGGTAGAGCAGCGGATGATCGCGTGGCGCCTCGGCCAGGCCCAGTGCCTCCAGGGTGCGATCGTCCATGATCCGCTCAGTCCGTCGGTGGCAGCTCGCCCGAGCCGCGGGTGATCAGCCGGGTCGGCAGCTCGATCCGCTCCGGGGTGAGCAGGGTGCCGTCCAGCTGGCGGAACAGCCGCTCGGCGGCCGTCCGGCCGAGGGTGGCCGCGTCCTGGGCGACGACGGTGACCCCGGGCTGCAGCAGATCGGCCAGTTCGATGTCGTCGAAGCCGACGAGGGCCACCTGGCGCCGGTGTTCCGCCAGGACCCGGATCACGGTGACCGTCACCCTGTTGTTGCCGGCGAAGACGGCGGTGACCGGAGAGGGGCCGGCGAGCATCTCCTCGGCCGCCCGGCGCACCCGCTCGGGATCGGTCACGCCCAGCGACATCCAGGAGTCCTCCACCGCTATCCCGGCGTCCTCCAGTGCGGCCCGGTAGCCACGCAGACGCTCGGCGGCGGTGTGGATGCGGGGCATGTCGCCGATGAACCCGATCCGCCGGTGCCCGTGCGCGATCAGGTGGGCGACACCGTCCCGGGCGCCGCCGTAGTTGTCCGAGACGACCACGTCGGCGTCGATGTTCCCGGCCGGGCGGTCCACGAACACCGTCGCCACGCCCGCCTTCAGCTCGGGCTCCAGATAGCGGTGGTCGTCACCGGCGGGGATGACCACCAGGCCGTCCACCCGCCGTGCGCACAGCGCCAGCACCAGCTCCCGCTCCCGCTCCGGGTCCTCCGCGCTGGAACCGTTGATGAGCAGGGCGCCGTGGGCCCGGGCCACCTCCTCGACCGCGCGGCTGAGCGGGCCGTAGAACGGGTCCGCGAGGTCCTCCAGTACCAGGCCGACGCTGGCGGTGCGGCCCTTGCGCAGCACCCGCGCGCTGTCGTTGCGGCGGAAGCCGAGAGCGTCGATCGCCTCCTGGACCCGCCGCTCGGTCTCCGTCGTCACGCCCGGCTCACCGTTGACCACGCGCGAGACGGTCTTCAGCCCCACACCGGCCCGCGCGGCCACGTCCTTCATGGTCGGACGGTTGCCGTAGCGGTTCGCGGTGAGGCGCTCGGCGCGGTGGTGGGTCTCGGGCACGGTGCGGTGTCCTGTCCTGTCGTCCACGGTAATGCGACGGTTCATGATGGAGATGCCGCATCCATGATTTTGTATGAGGATGTGGCGTCGAGCATAGAGCCTGGACAACGTTGTCAGATGCGAGAGACACTGTCCACCGCAATCTCCGGCCTGCGCCCCACCGCGAGACCGGCCCGCGTTCCCGCACGGTTGCTCGCACACTCTTCATGACGTCACCGACGTCGTTCCATGTCTGACGGGGAGATCCGACACTGATGTACACCGACCTCGTGGCCGCACTCGACATCGGCGGCACCAAGATCGCCGGAGCGCTGGTGGACAGCCACGGCCGGATCCAGGCTCGCGCGCAACGCGCCACGCCCGCCCGAGAAGACGGCGAGACCGTGATGGGGGCGGTCGAGGAGGTGCTCGCCGAGCTGACCGCGTCGCCGCTGTGGGGTCGGGCCACGGCCCTCGGGATCGGCAGCGCGGGCCCGGTGGACGCCTCCCTGGGCACGGTCAGTCCGGTGAACGTGCCCGGCTGGCGCGACTACCCGCTGGTCCAGCGGGTGAAGGCGGCGATCGGGGGGCTGCCCGTCGAGCTGATCGGGGACGGCGTGGCGATCACGGCCGCCGAGCACTGGCAGGGCGCCGCCCGTGGGCATGCCAACGCGCTGTGCATGGTGGTGTCGACGGGAGTCGGCGGCGGCCTGGTCCTCAACGGCCGACTGCACCCCGGACCGACCGGCAACGCGGGCCACATCGGCCACATCAGCGTGGACCTCGACGGCGACCCGTGCCCGTGCGGCGCGCGCGGCTGCGTGGAGCGCATCGCCAGCGGCCCCAACATCGCGCGCAGGGCGCTCGAGAACGGCTGGCGGCCCGGCCCGGACGGCGACACCTCCGCCGCCGCGGTGGCCGCCGCCGCCCGGGACGGCGACCCGGTGGCCGTGGCCTCCTTCGAGCGGGCCGCGCAGGCGCTGGCCGCCGGTATCGCGGCCACCGCCACCCTTGTCGAGATCGACATCGCCGTCGTGGGCGGCGGCGTGGGCAAGGCGGGCGACGTGCTGTTCGCACCCCTGCGCAAGGCCCTGAGCGACTACGCGACCCTGTCCTTCGTGCAGCGCCTGCGGGTGGAGCCCGCACAGATGGGCACCGACGCGGGGCTGGTCGGCGCGGCGGCGGCGGTCATCGCCCGGCAGGCGGACCCGGCCGCGGCGGGGGTCTGACGTGGAGGTCGCTCGGGATGTCGAAGAAGCCGCTCATGGGGCGACCTTCTCGACGGTCTCGGCGAGGAGCCCGGTCGGCACACTGCCTCAACCCCCCCATCAC